>DATANW010000235.1:0-4443 GCA_036266055.1 Pyrinomonadaceae bacterium
TGAAAGGCTCGGTGGAAACAAGACGATCAAAGCCGATGTACGGATAATCGCGGCCACTAATCGCAATCTCAAGGCGGAAGTAGAGCAGGGAACGTTTCGGGAGGACCTGTGGTATCGCGTAAACGTCTACCCGATCACGATGCCGCCGCTGCGTCAGCGCAAGGAAGACATCCCATTGCTCGTCGAGCACTTCGCCAACATGTATGCGAAAAAGTTCGGTAAGAATATCGCGTCCGTATCGCCGCGAACGATGGAAGACTTACAGGCGCATTCGTGGCCGGGCAACATTCGCGAGCTCGCTAATGTGATCGAGCGGGCAGTTATCCACACTCACGGCAGCGTGCTTCAGATCGTCGACCACTTCAAACCCGCCGCGGTTGAATCTGTGCCAACAGAGACGCTCGAAGAAGTGGAACGCGAGTACATAATGCGCACGCTGGAAAACACGGGATGGCGGATCGAGGGCCCGCATGGAGCCGCGAAAATTCTTGGATTGAATCCGAGCACGCTGCGAACAAAAATGATCAAGCTCGGAATACAGCGGCGTCGTGCCACATTCAATTAAGTCTTCTCGTGGTCCATAGTGTACAGCAGAGAGAGTTCGCGGCTTGCCTCCACGCCTTATCACAGATCCCGCGAAATACAACGGATGAAAGATCGTGGGTGCCGCACCCGCTGCAAACCGTGGCCTCGCATTAAGTTACTCAAAGCAAAAGGCATAAGCGAAGCACTTAAACTCAATCACCCTTTGTGCACAGTAGTTGCTGAGCAATAGAGCACAGGTTAAGCCTCCGCCCAATGTTTTAAAGCCCAGTTCAGAGTCGAGCTAGGTGCGCGGTGACTCGTGGCGTGCGGCCGCGATGTTCAACCCGACGACAGGTGAAGTGTGCCGCCATGATTGTGAACACGACGAGGATAACGATTCAGCCGGAGAAGCGAACCGAGTTCATGCAGACCATCGGTCGTTTACTCGATCCGAGCAAGAGCGCCAAGGGTTGCCGCTCCTTCGATTTTTATCTCGATGCAACGAACGAGAACTCGACCTTACTGGTCAGCGAATGGGACACGGAAACGGATTTAAACAACTATCTCGCCTCCGAAGATTTTCGGGTGCTGCGAGGCGCAATAACGGTGTTGTGTCTGCGGAGCATCGATTCGAAAGCGAGCATTACTTCGAGTCTCTACAACCGCTGAGGATTTGATCAACGATGTATTCGGGTACTGCCAAACAAACAGTTGTCGGTCACGACAACATCGGCGCGCCGGACGTTTCGTTGCGCGCGATGGTTGATGCGTGCGTTTCAAACGTCGCGGTACTCAATGAATCGGGATCGATCATCTACGCCAGTCAGGCATGGGACCTGCTCGAACGTAACGTTATTGGAAAGACCGGCGTGGCGCCTCTGTTTGAAAGTTGTCGAAGATTCAGGCAGTCGGAATCGAATGAACAACCCGAGATCACACTCGAGGAGGATATCCGATCGATCCTCGCCGGCAGACAGAAGGAATTTCATCATAAGTATTACTTCACCTCGATGCCGGAGTTGCAGCCCTTTGTCATGCACGCGGCGCGCTTGAATCTTCCGGGCTCCACCTTCCGCGTTTTGATAACGCACGAAGAGTTGCCCTCCGTTCACGGGGACATGAACGATGCTTCGGAACGCGAGCGCGCGGAAGAGGCGTTGAAAGCTCTCGGCGGACGGTTGATCGCGGCCCAGGAAGAGGAGCGACGCAGAGTTGCCCGCGAACTACACGACGACTTCAACCAACGACTCGCCGTGTTGTCGATTGAGTTGGAGCAGCTCGGACAGAAGATTCAGAAACCGATCGGACTGCGCCGGCAAGTGCAGCGCTTGCAGGATCTCGCGCAGGAGATCGCGGCCGAGATCCACCGCCTTTCCTACAAGCTTCATCCGTCGAAGCTGGATCACCTGGGACTCGTGGCCGCAGTTAAAAGTCTGTGCGCTGAACTAAGCGAGAGCGGAAAACTGAACGTCGAATTTCATCAGACCGGATTTCCGTTCGCACTCGATCGCGATACGACGTTGTGTTTGTTCCGCATCGCGCAGGAAGGCCTGCGCAACTGCGTGAAGCACAGCCGGGCCGAATCGGCGCGTGTTGTGGTGACGCGAACTCCCGACTCCGTCCGCCTGCTGGTCTCCGACAACGGCTGCGGATTCAACACCAAGACTGCATTGATGGAGAAAGGACTTGGCTTTGTCAGCATGAAAGAACGCCTTCACATCCTTGGAGGCGAAATGAATGTTTACTCGAAACCCCTGCACGGTACTCGACTTGAGGTTTCGGTGCCTTTGAAACTGGATCCAAACTCCCCAGGTATCCACGGTGTTATTAACTGACCCTGCTTACTAATGGAGGACTTTATGAAGCGCCCCCGCGTGATACTCGCAGATGACCATACGCTGATCCTTGAAGCATTAAAGAACATGCTTGAACCGGAGTTTGAGGTTGTCGGAATGTTCGGCGACGGCCTTGCATTGATGGAGGGCGCCCCAGCTCTTACCCCGAACGTCATCGTTCTCGACATCGGCATGCCCGCAATGAACGGCTTGAATGCCGGGCAACGACTAAAGCAGGCGATCCCGCGCGTCAAGCTGGTTTACCTGACGATGAACCACGACCCCGACATGGCCGGCGAGGCGTTCCGTCTCGGCGCGTCGGCTTACCTGCTCAAAAATTCCGCGGCGACGGAGTTACAGAAAGCGATCCGTGAAGTGGTTCGCGGCGGCTACTACGTCACGCCGCTGATGACGAAGGGCATGCACGGCTCGTACATCCAGAACTTCAAACTGCGAAAGAGTCCGAGCTCGTTGACGCTTCGTCAGAAGGAAGTGCTGCAACTCCTGGCCGAAGGACGTTCAATGAAAGAGGTCGCTTTCGTGCTGAACGTTTCGCCGCGAACTGTTGCTTTTCACAAGTACACGATGATGGAGCACCTTAGCATCCGCAGTAACGCGGAGCTGATCGAGTATGCGATGCGCAGTTCGATCGTCGCGGCGTAGGTGTTCCCTGTTTTCTGCTGCCCTGTAAGTTTTGCCAGTTACGTTTTCGGGCGAGCTCCTTAACATAGCCATGGTCAGTTGGGACCTGGTTGTGCCAGTGAACCGGCTGGCAAAGGAGCTGGAGTGGCGCGTGCCCGTATTTTAATTGCGGATGATCACGAGGAGATACGGAACGAGATCGTGCAACTGCTGAAACGGCAGTTTGAGGTTCTGGGAGCGGTAGGTGATGGACCAGAGTTCCTGGAAGCAGTCGATCGTTTGAAACCGGATCTTTGCGTGCTCGACATTTCGATGCCGAACATGAGCGGCATCGAGGTAGCTCAACGCATTAAGCGGAGCGATTCGCAGATGAAGATCGTTTTCCTGACGCTGCACGACGATACCGATTTCCGAGATGCGGCGCTCGCAACGGGCGAGGGTTATGTAACGAAAGCCCGGATGGGGAGAGAGTTACTACCGGCAATCAAACTCGTGCTCGCCGGAGGCAGGTTTAATCGAATTCAGGATGGAAAGAAACATGGTCGACGTGTGATGAAGGGAGCGCACACACACTCGAAACTGAGGTAGCTTGGGCTACTCAAGAGGAGGAGGAGAAGCACTAACAGTTACCTCGGATGCATGGGCCGAAGCGCGACTGAAGGGAAGCTTCGGCCCATCATTTGCCCGCCTGACATTTCATCTGATCCGTGTTACCGGCAACACGAACTAACTTAAACCCGTTGAGCAAAAAGGGGGTTTCGGGAAATGGATGAGTTCTCACTTTCACAAAGAATGACAGCGGAGTTTTTGGGAACGCTTTGGCTGGTCCTGGGCGGCTGTGGCAGCGCTGTGCTGGCGGCTGCTTTTCCGGAGGTCGGGATTGGGCTGCTCGGAGTTTCGCTTGCTTTTGGTTTGTCAGTGGTGACGATGGCGTACGCGGTGGGCCATGTGTCTGGTGGACACTTCAACCCGGCTGTCACTGTCGGTCTCTGCACGGCGCGACGTTTTCTGGGTCGTGATGTGATTCCTTACATCGTTGCGCAAGTCGGCGGCGCGATTGTGGGCGCGGCGGTTTTGTACGTTATCGCGAGCGGTAAAGCGGGGTTCAACGCTCCGGCGTCCGGGTTTGCAGCGAATGGTTATGACGCGCACTCGCCCGGAGGTTATTCACTGGTGGCAGCACTGGTTGTCGAGCTCGTGATGACCTTCTTCTTTCTCGTGGTGATCCTGGGCGCGACTGACAAGCGTTCACCGCAGCCATTGGCGGGACTGGCGATCGGGTTGGCGTTGACGTTGATCCACCTGGTTTCGATTCCGGTGACGAATACTTCAGTGAATCCCGCTCGCAGCACCGGACCCGCGCTGTTTGTCGGCGGTTGGGCCATCCGGCAATTATGGCTCTTCTGGTTAGCGCCAATCATCGGCGCCGCGCTTGCAGGTG
>DATANW010000236.1:0-13048 GCA_036266055.1 Pyrinomonadaceae bacterium
GAAGTTCAGCAGTCGGATTCTCTTTCTCGACCGGCGGCGGGCTGCTAACCAGGGCGCCCACCCGGTCGATCAGGCGTCGTATCGATTGAAATGGTTTGGTCAAGATGTCATCCGCGCCAACTCTGCGCGCCTCCGCTTCGTCGAACGGCTCAAACGAGCCAACGAGCAGCACCACGGGGATGTGTTTGAGCTTCTCGTTTGTTTTGACGTATCTGCAAACTTCGTAGCCGTCGGGAGATGGCATGAAAACGTCTGCGAGAACTATATCCGGGGCAAAATCGAGGATCTTGTCGAGTGCCTCCTGACCACTGCTGACCGCCAACACTCGCACACCTTCGTCCGCGAACGTTAGGTCGACAACTTTCTGAATGGTGGCCGAATCGTCGGCAAGTAGGAGTTTGCGTCCAGCTAGCAAAGCCAGTCCCTTTAGCTGAATTGCACCATCGGCGGGGCCTTTGTGCAGTAGCACGGATGGCGCGGGCAAGTCGTTATGCAGTGGGCCTTTGGAACAGACCTCGTATGAAACCTAACACCCGCCGTTACGGGGCGTCAAGAGTTTAGTTTTTGACGACTATATCGTCGCCGGTGTTGGGTTTGCCGTCCGGCCCGAGCGAGCGCAGAGAATACTGGGTTTGTTGACCCTCATACTGGTAAGGGCGGTGCCATGGATCGACCCGGATGACGCGCGTTAAATACGTCGGACTCAGGTGGTCAACCAGGACTGATTCTTTGTCGGAGACGACGTAAAAGCCGCGGTCGCTACGATACTTATCAAGAGCCTGGGCAATCAGCGATAGCTCATCACTCGCCATCGAGCGTTTCGACTGATCGACCGCCGCGGCGATGCCACGCACGTCGATCCAATCGCGATCGCCGCTCCTCACCGAAGCGACCGTCCAGCCCCGACTTTCACGCGCCAAACGGAAATCCAGTTGAACGAGGCTGGAGATGAGCGCCGACGCATCGGAAGAACCTAACGAGAACCCGAACGGCGACACTTCGCGAATTCGCACCGCATCAGACGGAACCGAAATACCAAACAACCCCGCCACTAAACACCGCGCGCGCTTCGTCGTCAGCGCTAACACATCAGCCGTCCGCGCAAACTCCGCCGGCGCATCGCATTCATCACCCGGCAGTTCGAAATTGAGTGCTTTGGCAAGGAGATCGAGTCGTTCCCAGCGATCCTGTCCGGTCCGTACTTCACTCAACCGCCAGTGTCCATCGTGCTGCGTCGCGCGAAATACCAACGCCAACTCGGCCGTCGCTTCACCGCCTTCCGTAAAACTCGACGTCCGTGAAACACGAACCGAGCTGGAAGGCAGCGCGATCCCGGCCATCGACTGAATCGCTTTTCGAGCCTGACTGGAACTCAGATCCGCGCGTGCTTCAACGGCAAGCAAGAAGAGACCACAAATGACACAGATTAATAACCTCATTCCGCCGGCTGCTTGCCAATCAACATCTGTAACATGATTTGCAGTTGCGCCGTCGTAAACGGCTTCGGCAGGAACACCACCGCGCCCGCGGAAAAACTGTCCGACGACAACTTCGGATCCTGCTCGGCGGTCATCATCATCACCGGAATCTTCTTCAACCGATCGTCCTCTTTCATGAACCGCACCAGTTCCGGTCCGGTAATGTGCGGCATCACGACGTCGAGAATCGCGGCGGTGAAATCAGCATCCGCTTGCAACGTCTTGTAGGCCTCGCGTCCATCGCGAGCTGTAACCACCGTGAAGTTTTCCTTCTCGAGTATTGTGGCGATCAACCGCAGGATCGCGGGATCGTCATCAGCCACCAACATCCGTCGTGTCTTCTCGCTGCTCCCACTTGTCACGTCGTCGTTGTTCTCCATGTGAGTGTGTTTCCTCTAAAGATAGTGAGACAGAGTTTTTAGATCTCTACCGCGCGGCAACTCTCGCCCGACTTCATCGACAGCTCCGCGGCAAGTTTGATCGCGGCCACCATGCTCGAATGTTCGGCGAGCCCTTTGCCGGCGATGTCAAAAGCAGTGCCGTGATCGACTGAGGTCCGGATAAAAGGCAGACCGAGAGTCACGTTCACGGCCTCGCCAAACGACAAACACTTGACCGGGATCATCGCCTGATCGTGGTAACACGCGATCACGGCGTCGAACTCTCCGCGCGAGGCACGCAGAAACACGGTATCAGCCGAGTACGGTCCCTGTACATTGATTTCTTCGAGCCGGCGGGCGGCCTCGATCGCCGGCATGATCTCGGACGCTTCTTCCACGCCGAACAAGCCGCCTTCCGCGCCGTGCGGATTCAATGCCGACACGGCGAGTCGCGGTCGTTCGATGCCCCAGCGCTGCAACTCGCGATTCGTGAGATTGATGATCTTCACGAGTCGATCCTTTTCCACCATGCGAATGGCTTGCGAGAGTGGAACGTGAGTCGACAACAACACGATGCGAAGGTTCGCGGCAACGAAAGCCATCGCGCACTCCTCAGCGCCGGTGAGATGCGCGAGAAATTCGGTGTGGCCGGGAAAACTGTACCCGCCGAGAAACAGCGCGCGCTTGTTTATGGGCGCGGTGGCAATCGCGTCGACACATCCGGCGGCGCACAACTCCACCGCGGCTTCGATGTATTCAGCCGCCGCCTTACCGGCGGCGCCTGACTCGATGCCGGGTTCGATGGAGCCGGTGATGTTGTCGAGATGGTAGATGATCGGGTCGGAGAATTGTTCGGGAAACTCCTCGTCGCGCCGAACAATGTCGTACCCGGATTGAAGATCGAGAGTGCGTGCCGTGTGGGCCAGCAACTGCGCGTCGGCGATGATCACCGGCACGCAGATGCGTCTGACTTCTTCCTCGGCGACTGCCTTGAGCACCACCTCGGGGCCGATACCCGCCGGGTCTCCCATGGTGATGCCGATGCGCGGCAGTACTCGCCGGGGTCGAGGACCCGAGCTTGATGAGCTTTGGTCTGAGTGTCGCATTTCCGGAGGCGACGCACTGTTGTCCAGGGCAAAGAAATAACAGGGGCGAGGGCTGCTTAATTCCTGCGCGCGCGGGCGCGGTTAGGCGCTGGCGCTTTCAACCCGCTCGTCGGCCTTGAACATGTATTTGACGTTCCGTTTGAGCACAAGCAGATTCGGCGCTCCCTTGCGATTGACCTTCAGCGCGCCACGATCGTACCACTCGATCGTGCCTTCAATCTCCTCACCATCAAGCAGAACAATGACCATCACTGTGTGAGCGTCAATCTGTTTCTTGTAGTAGAAGATCTCCGCATTGGTTTCGCTGGGAGGTGGAATTCTCTTCTTGACCTGAACTGGAGCATGTTGTTGTGCGGCACGTGCCTGGCCGCCGTCGTTTGAGGCGCGGGAGCTCCCATTCGAACGCTCTCTGGGCTGCGGAACCTCTCGGGCTTTGCCTTTGACTTCCGCGAGTGTGGTTCTGATGAGTTTGCGATTCACGTGATTATTACCTCCAAAAATCTAGGACGGGTGTTACACCCGTTACCAACTTATATGCTTAGGACACAGGGCTTAGTTGTACAGATCAGCTAATAACTCTCGCAGGCTGCGGCCCATCCGAGGAGAGGAACGAAACATTTACCCGTAATGGATTTTCCTGCAAGGAATGAGCGACATGCTACACAACAAGAGAAGAAAAAGCAAAGGAGAAAACCCTAAAGCAGTCAATTAGTTTTACGATTTTTATTGCAAGAAATTATGCATCCGTGTCATCAGCGTTTTAGCACACAGATGACACGGACAAACAGGTGACTTGTTCCCTTTAGTCAGCTTTCTTGCGGATGAACGTGGGAACGTCGAGATCGTCGACGCGCGGATTGGACATCATCGGTCGCGGTAGATCATCGGCCGGCCGCGTGACAAAACGAGGCGGGGTAGCGGGCATCGTCGTTGTCGATGCTGCCGATGCAACTGACGCGGATTCTCTATCAAAGCCGGTGGCGATGACAGTGATCTTCATCTCGTCAGTCATGGTCTCGTCGATGACCGCGCCGAAGATTATGTTTGCATCATCGTCAGCAGACTCGCGAATGATTGATGATGCCGCGTTGACTTCAAACAACGTGAGATCCGGTCCACCAGTGATATTGATCAAAACACCCTTCGCGCCCTGGATCGTTGCTTCTTCAAGCAATGGTGATGAGATCGCTTGTTGAGTCGCCTCGATCGCGCGGTTCTCACCAGTTGCACGTCCGGCGCCCATCAAAGCCATTCCCATTCCCTGCATGATCGACTTCACGTCGGCAAAGTCGAGATTGATTAAACCCGGAACAGTGATCAGATCGCTGATGCCCTGCACTGCCTGTCGCAACACATCGTCGGCAACGCGGAACGAATCGGACAGCGACACACCGCGCTCGACCGTGTGCAGCAAACGTTCGTTCGGGATCGTGATCACGGTGTCGACGCACTCGCGCAACTCGCGCAGACCCTGATCGGCCTGTTGCATGCGACGACGTCCTTCGAATTGAAACGGCTTCGTCACGACGGCGACGGTCAACGCATCGAGCTCAGTTGCCAGCGACGCGATGATCGGCGCGCCGCCGGTGCCCGTGCCGCCGCCGAGACCAGTCGTCACAAACACCATGTCAGCGCCTTCCAGCACTTCGATGATCTTGTCAGTGTCTTCGAGCGCGGCTTCGCGGCCGACTGTAGGATCGGCGCCGGCGCCGAGACCTTTCGTCAAACGGCTTCCGAGTTGAATCTTGATTGGTGCGCGGGAGCGCTTGAGTGCCTGGAGGTCAGTGTTGGCAACGAGAAATTCGATGCCTTCGATGCCGGCCTCGATCATGCGATTGACTGCATTGCTGCCACCGCCGCCGATGCCGATCACTTTTATCCGCGCTCCGGTGAGTGGCGGATCATCATCAATGAAAATATTAATGCCGGTTCCGGGTTGACGAGTGTCCGGTGTCATAGTTAGTCCCTCTCTCCCAAAACGGGATGGCTTCCAAGGCCGCTTCCTTCTATGTTGCGTATCCTGAGCCATCGGCATCGATATCTTGCGGACAATATCTTGTGCAACCGGGGCGCAAGCATACAACAACTTGTCAGAAAATACTACCGAAACGATTTTTAAATCGTGATACGAAATGCGTTAACTTGCCTGTCGATCCGCGACGGCTGACGCCGGTGCGAATCTCTGCTGCTTGAGTGCGATAGGCGAGCAGCGCGAGACCCGCGGCTGCCGTCCATGCCGGGCTTTGAATGTCTTCGACCAACCCGCCGAAACGATCGCGTTCGGGAAAACCGATTCGCACCGGCGCATCAAAAACCTGTTCGGCGATCTCGGTCATGCCGTTGAGCAACGCACCACCGCCAGTCAACACGACGCCGCTCGAGAGTTGCCGTTCCCAACCCGCGTCTTTGATCTCGTCGGCAACGTGCATCAACACTTCTTCCGCGCGCGGTTGCAAAATGTCGCAAAGGATCTGGCGCGAGAGTTGTCGCGGTGGACGTCCACCGACCGAAGGCACGTCCACCAGTTCACCGCGTTCCATCTCGCTCAACGAACTGCTGCACGCGCAACCGACTGTGCGTTTGATCTTCTCCGCTTCGGGTATCGGCGTGCGCAGACCGAAGGCGATATCGTTTGTGAAATGCGAACCGCCGAGCGGGAACACTGCCGTGTGCTGCACAGCGCCGCGCTGGTAAATGATGAGGCCCGTCGTTTCCGCGCCGACGTCCACGAGCGCTGCGCCAAACTCTTTGTCATCTTCAGTTAACGACGCTTCCGCGGCGGCCAGTTGCTCCAGCACCATGTCCGCGACGACGAGCCCCGCTCGGTTCACAGCGTTGATTGCGTTCTGACGCGCGGTCACCGGCGAGGTCACGATGTGGACTTTCACCGCGAGACGCGCGCCAATCATGCCGACCGGATCGTTGATGCCGTCCTGATCGTCGACGATGAATTCCTGCGGCAGTCGATCGACGATCTCGCGACCAGCGGGGAGTTGAATGGCGCACGCGGAATCGATCGCACGGCGGACGTCTTCGGCGACGATCTCGCGGTCGCGTCCCGACACGGCGACGATCGCCTGGCCGTTGAAGCCAAGGATGTGCGAGCCGGCGAGATTGATCGTTACTTCTTCCGCTTCGAGTCCGCTCATTCGTTCCGCTTCTTCGACCGCCTTCTTGATCGCATCGACCGCAGCGTCGGGATTCACGATCACTCCCTTGCGCAGCCCGCGTGCTTCCGCTTCACCAATGCCCACCACTTCGAGCAATCCGCCTTCGCCTGGCTCACCGGCAATACACGTCACCTTGCTTGTCCCTATGTCGAGACCGATTGTGTGTTGCGTGCGCTTGGCCATCGGGGTTTGCTCCTAAGCGACGAGCTCTATCGTCGCACCGACTCTGACGAATCGGCGATCGTCTGTGCGCCGGTCACTGTACCGACGACTGCTCTCTTTCCCTGCGAGACATCGATGTAACTGATCAGTGGTCCACGTGACGTTTGACGTTCATCGTCGAGCACCGTCAGCGCCTTTTTGAGACGTGCTGCCTGATCCTCTCCGCCGAGCCGGATTTCGATCTGCGAGTCATCACCGGCGAGTTGCACGCGCACGTCGCGCGGGTCCTGAAGGTTTACTTCACTCACGCGCTCGGAGATCGACTGCGCATCCCACGTGCGTTGGAACTCGAGAAATTTGGCGACACGTTGGCGGTTCTCAGCCTGGGCGGCCGGCGTGTTCTGTTCGTCCCAACCATGCAGGAAGAATCCGGGCGTCTGATCGATTGTCGACATCTCGCCGAGATACACGGCATCGTCGTCAACCCAAAGGAATCGGCCGTTGGTAGTGCGCACGACCACGCGCGGCTCGCGTTCGGTGATGCGCACGCGAATGCCGTCGGGCAAAACGCGCGTTACGATGGCAGTGCGGATCCAGGGCAGTCGTTCGAGATGTTTGCTGATCTGTTCGAGATCTGCTCGCCACACGCCTGTCTCGCTGACGTCGTGAACTACTGCCGCCTTGATGTCGTCGTTGGAGGCGCGCGTAGCGCCGCGCGTTTCGACTTTGCGGACCTTGAAGAAGTCGGCAGACGCAGCAGCCCGATAACCGATGAGACCAACCAGACCGACGATCGCGATCACGCCGATTCGCAGGGCGAGCGGAATGTAACCGACGAGAGATCGCAAACGCGCTGCGACGCTTGCGCCTGGCTCGCGGTCGCGTCGCGCCGGTCGCTGACCTACATTGGATTTGCCCTTGCCCATGCCGGTTCGGTTTCCGACTTTCTGAGCGACAACTTGCTCTCTCACGATTGACGGTCCTCCTTTCCGCTTTCCTCTTTACTCTGCGGCTCAGCGTTTGAGCGCCATAGTTCGACTTCGTACTCCAATTCAATTCCCTGCTCGCGTTTGACCCGTTCGCGAATCTCTTCGGCGAGTGCCAGCGCATCTGCGGCGCGCGCGTCATCGCCTTCGGTGACGATGAAGTTCGCGTGGACCGGGGAAACGACCGCGCTCCCGCGACGCTGTCCTTTCATTCCCATCTCGTCGATGATCTTGCCGGTGCCGATCGTGCTCGCGGGCGGGTTCTTGAAGAAACAACCGGCGGAACGCGCACCGTGCGGTTGCGTCGCGAGACGACGGCTTTTCGCATCGTCCATGCGCGCTTTGATCGCTTCCGGTTCGTCGGGCGTGAGTCGCAACGTCGCGCCGAGTAAGAGCTCACCGTCTTTGAATGATGTGTGACGGTAGTTCCACTGAATGCTCTCGCCAGGAACGTCGATCACTTTGCCTTCGCGTGCGACGCGCACAGTTTCTGTGACCGTGCCGATCTCATGACCGAAAGCGCCTGCGTTCATCCAAAGCGCACCGCCAACTGTTCCGGGAATGCCGCCGAGGCCTTCGATTCCCGCCAGCCCGGCGCGAGCGACGTCGATGCACAAACGCGGCAACGAATAACCCGCGCTTACCGAAACGCGATCGCGGTCGATGTGCACCTCGCCTTTCAACTCACTCATGTTCAGCACCACGTAGTGATGATCCTGATCGTCGGCGAGAACGTTGCTGCCCGATCCCAACGGACGCCAACCAATGCCGGCCTGGTCCAACTCGTAAACAATCGCGGCGGCTTCTTCTTCCGTCTTCGGCGAGATGACCCAGTCGATCGCGCCGCCGACGCGCAGGCTCGTCAGCTCGGCAAAGCGGCGCCCGCGTTCGGCACGCACGCCGACGCGATCCGCGATCTCCTGAACTGGTTCGAGTGCATCTCTCATGGTGAAGACGGATTCTAAGTACGCAACAGATTCAACAACTGGTCGCTTACCCGATTCACTGTTCCGGCGCCGAGTGTCAGCACGAGGTCGCCGGCCTGAACGCGTTCCCGCAACGCCGGCGCAGCGTTCTCGAGTTCGCCGACGTAGTTCACATCTTTGTGACCAAAACGCTTGATCGCGTTCGTCAATGCTTCCGCCGTAACGCCTTCGATTGGATCTTCGCTCGCAGCGTAGATGTCGGTGATGAACAGCACGTCGGCGTTATTGAATGAACGCGCAAACTCCTGCATCAGATCGTGCGTCCGCGTGTAACGATGCGGTTGAAACAGCACCACGATCCGGCGTCCACCAGAACCGAGTTTCGCCGCCGCGAGCGTCGCGCGGATCTCCGTCGGATGATGTCCGTAATCGTCCACCACGAGCACGCCATCGACCTCGCCTTTCGCCTGGAACCGTCGCCCCGCGCCCGTGAAGCTGTGCAGTCCTTCGACGATCTTTTCAAACGGCACTTCCAACTCGAATCCCACCGTAATCGCCGCGAGCGCGTTGTAGACGTTGTGCACACCCGGCACCCGCAGGACCATCTCGCCGACGACGTCCGAGCCGCGCCACACGTTGAAGCTCGATCCGAAATTATTGTCGTGACGAATGCCGTGCGCGGAGACATCAGCCTGCGCGCTCAACCCGTACGTCATGCGACGGCGTTCGAGCAGCGGAATGATCGCCTGCACGTTCGGATCGTCGAGACACAAAACGGACGAACCGTAGAACGGCACTTTGTTGACGAAGTTCGCGAAGCACGAACGTACGTCGTCCATGTCGTGGTAGTAGTCCATGTGTTCGCGATCGATGTTGGTGACGACGGCGATCGTCGGCGTCAACATCAGGAACGATCGATCGCTCTCGTCTGCTTCGACAACCATCAGGTCGCTCGTTCCGAGGTGCGCATTCGAACCGAAAGCGCCGACCACACCACCGACAACCATCGTCGGATCGAGTCCCGCGTGACCGAGCACTGTCGCGACCATCGAAGTCGTGGTCGTCTTTCCATGCGAACCAGCGACGGCGACCGTGTGCGGTTTGAGCCGCATCAACTCGGCGAGCATTTCGGCGCGCGCGATCACCGGAATCGAGCGTTGGTGGGCCTGGACGATCTCGGGATTGTCGTCACGCACTGCGGTCGAGCGAACGACGACGTGCGGCTGTCCGACGTTGTCGGCAGTGTGGCCTTCGAAAACCTCAACACCCATTTTTGCGAGCCGGTCGGTAACGGCCGAGCGCTTCAGGTCGGATCCCGAGACGCGGAAGCCGAGGTTGATCAGCACCTCGGCAATGCCGGACATGCCAATGCCGCCGATGCCGACAAAATGGACGTGTTGAATTCTGCGAAACATCTTCGTTCTGCTTTGTACTTAGTGCTTAGTGCTCAGTGTGCTTTGTGCCTTTTTGTGGCTAAGCTCTTCAATCATATCTACGACGCTCGCGGCCGCATCGCCGTGCGCCAATTTGCGACTCGCTTCTTCCATCTGGTCCAACTGTCGCGGCGACTCAGCAAGAACACGGATTTCTTTCGCCAACCGTTCCCCGCTCAAGTCCCGCTGCAGGATCATCGTCGACGCGCCCGCCGCTTCCAACGCTTCCGCGTTCTTCCGCTGATGATCGTCGGCAGCGAAAGGGAACGGGATCATGATCGACGCCTTTCCCGCAGCGATCAGTTCGGCGGTCGTCGTCGCTCCTGCCCGGCAGATCACTAAATCCGCCGCCGCGAAATCCGCCATCATGTTGTCAATGTAACTACGAACGTCCGCTTGTTCGCTCCAGCCGGCATTCAAATAAGCCGCTTTCACTTTCTCCAAATCCGCCGGACCTGTCTGGTGCTTGATCCGCAACGTTGATTTCAAACTCTCCAGCGACGGCAGTGCCGCTATTATTCCTTCGTTAATCGCCCGCGCACCTTGCGAGCCGCCGAAGATCAATATCGAAAACCTTCCCGGCTCGCGTTGCTTCGCTGGTATCTCAAAGAACTCCCGGCGCACCGGGTTTCCCGTCACTACTCCCTTACCGTGAAAAAACGGCAACGCCTGGTCAAACGAAACAGCCGCGCGATCGACGAAGCGCGCCAGCACACGATTGGTCCAACCCGGTAACGCGTTCGATTCCATCACCAGCGTCCGTCGATTCGTCAGCGCCGCCATCAACACCACTGGTCCGGAAACATACCCACCAGCGCCGACGACCGCATCCGGTCGGAACTTCCGAATCACATTCATTGCCGACAGAAAACTCTTCGGCAAAAGCACGACGCCGCGCATCTGCGCCATGCGACTGACGTTCTTCAAACCCGCAGTGTCAATGAGCGACAACTCAAAACCCGCTTGCGGCACGAGCCGCGTTTCCAAACCCCGTGCGGTACCGACGAATCGCACCGCCGAACTCGCATCGCGTCGCATGATCTCCTGCGCGACCGCGATGCCCGGATAAATGTGTCCGCCAGTGCCGCCGGCAGCGATCAAAACTCTCATTGTCAATTGCCGATCGCGGCTTGCCGACTCACCCGCCCTTCGAACTTCTTACTCAAATTGGCAATCGGCGTTTTGAAGTCGGCAATTTTTCCGTTCGCGTGTTGCGACACGTTCAGCAGTATCCCGACCGCGGCAAGTGTCGGCACCAGCGACGATCCGCCGTACGAAATGAACGGCAGCGGAATCCCCTTCGTCGGCACCAGCGAAAGCACGACGCTGATGTTGAAGAGCGCCTGCGCGACGATGCTCGTCACGATGCCGAGGCTCAACAACATTCCGAATCGATCCGGCGCGAGCAGCGCGGTCCGCACGCCGCGCCAGAGAAACAACGCAAATAGAAAGACGACGGCGAGCGCGCCGACGAGCCCCAACTCCTCGCCGATGACCGCGAAGATGAAGTCGGAATGCGCAAACGGCAGGAACAGCATCTTCTGCTTTCCCTGCGCGAAGCCGAGCCCGTCCCAGCCGCCGGAACCGATCGCGATCAACGACTGGACCACCTGAAACCCCGCGCCCTGCTGGTCGGCCCAGGGATCGAGAAAAACGATCAATCGTTTCATTCGAAACGGGACGAAGATCAACAAACCCGCCGCGACTATGAACGCCGGCGCCGCGGCCATTGCCAGGTGCAACACGCGCGCGCCGGCCGTGTAGATCAGAACGGTGAAGATCAGCACCAGCATCATTGCGGTGCCGAAATCGGGTTCGATCACGACCAGCGCCGCGAGCCAACCCGTCACGATGCCGCACGGCAGAAACGTTCGCCAAAAGTCGCCTTCCTCACCCGCGCGCTTCTCCAGGAAGTAGGCCAGAAAGATGATCAGCGCGAGTTTCGAGATCTCCGACGGTTGCAGCCTCATGCCGGGCAGTTTGATCCAGCGATGTGCGCCATTCGTGGCGCTGAACGCAAACACGCCCATCAAGGCGATCGTGCACATGAACAGCAGTCCGTAAACGAGGCGGCGGTTCTTCAACAGTTGATAGTTGAACTGCATCATCAGCAACATCACGCCGAAACCGATAGCCACCCAGACGCCCTGCTTGATCACGTAGAAGAACTGGTTGTCGTTGTCGCGTTCGGCCATGATCGCGGACGCGCTGTAGACCATGACGACGCCGAACAACGCGAGTGCGATCGTCGCCGCGAAGAGCCATTTGTCTGGAGCCAGTTTCCGCGCCATTTGTTTAGTTTTCCCGCAAAGTCGCAAAGGCGCAAAGTAAATCGTATGTTTGTCCTGCGACTTTGCTTGCGTGAACTCTTGCGTTCATAAGTTTTCTTGGCGACTTTGCGCCTTTGCGGGAGAACTATCTTTCAGTTGTACTACCGCCGCTTTGAACACCTTGCCGCGCTGTTCGAAACTCTCGAACATGTCGAAACTCGCGCAAGCCGGCGCGAGCAGTACGACGTCGCCTTTCTCGGCTGACTTGAATGAACGTTCCACTGCATCGTTCATATCCGACGCGAATTCAAGCGACGCAAACGCACCCAATTCCTTTTCAATCGTCTCGGCGTCCTCGCCGATCAAAACAAGCTTTCTAACTTTCGTCTTCACTAACGACGCCAACGGTTCGTACGGCGCCTTCTTGCCGCGGCCTCCGAGTATTAACACGATCTTCCCTGCATCCTGCGCGAACGCTTCCAACGCCTTCACCGTCGCGTCGACGCTCGTCGCTTTCGAGTCGTTGTAAAACCGCACGCCACCGATCTCCGCAACAAACTCCAATCGGTGCTCGACCGGGTTGAACTGTTTCGCCGTCGCAGCCATCGACTCCACCGACGCTCCCGCCGCAATCCCAACCGCAAACGCAGCGGCGACGTTCTCAACGTTGTGCAGTCCACGCAGTTTCAATTCATCAGCCTTCAACAACACTCGATCGCCAAACATCAAGTCGTTGCCGCGCAGGAAAACTCCGCCATCGTCCAACTCTCGTTTGACGCTGAACCACATCACCTTCGCTCGCAACCCGCTCGCCCACGATGAAACCGTCTCATCATCCGCATTCAGCACCGCGACATCCTCGGCGGTTTGATTCATGAAGATGCGATGCTTCGCGGCCGCGTAATCATTGAACGTCTCGTAACGATCCATGTGATTCGGCGTCACGTTCAAGACTGTCGCAACGTTTGGGTGAAACGTGCTTGTAGTCTCGAGTTGAAAACTCGACACCTCCACCACCGTCCAGCCATCGTCTCGCGAGTCGTCGACCATCGAGATCAACGCCTTGCCGATGTTTCCGCCGACCTGCACGTGCGGCAAACCAGCGTCGCGCAGCAGTTCGCCGATCAGCGACGTCGT
>DATANW010000237.1:0-10103 GCA_036266055.1 Pyrinomonadaceae bacterium
AGTCGCGCCGGCAACCGCCGACGTCCAATGAGAAAAAGAACAAGCGACCCGGTGAAACCCCGACGAAAGAAGGCGAACCGCAGGAGCCGCTTCCTCGAGACCTGGAACCAACCGCACCCAAGGACATCGAAAAGGTCGCGATTTCGACCCAAATCGTCAACGTCGATGCCGTCGTTTATCACAAGAAAAGCGGCCAAATCGTCACCGGCCTGAAGAAACCCAATTTCGCGCTGTTCGCTGACGGCACCCAACAGACGATCACGAACTTCTCGACGCCTGAAGCGCCAATCACATTGGCGATGGTGGTCGAATACAGCAAGTGGACGGAGATGTTCGGATACGCTCAGAGCGGAGGCTACGAGCCGGGAACTTTCGAAGTGATTCGCCCCACAGCGATGTTTTTATCCCAGTTCATCAAGCCACCCGACGATTACGTAACGGTTGTTGCTTTCGACATCCGTCCCACGCCGTTGACGGACTTCACAAACGATCCCTCGCGTCTTCAGCAGGTGGTCAGTTTGTTATTGCGGAACACTCCGGCGTTTCGCGAAACGAACCTGTATGACGCGTTGAAGTTTGTGCTCGTTGGTGGGCGCGGTGACTCGGTCGTGCTCGAGAATTCCGAGTCTGACAAGGCGGATTATGCCGGTCTGGCGTCAGTTCAGGGCCGTCGTCGTGCAGTGATCCTGATCGCTTCGGGACTCGACACGTTCAGTAAAATCAACTACGACAACGCGCGGAAGATCTTGCAAAACTCCGGCGTGCCGGTTTACATCATCGGCACCGGCAACATGTTCAAGAAAAAATACGGCGATCAGTTGCCGGCCACCGACGGCGTGTTTGGCATGCCCGGGCGAATGAGCTGGCTGCAGGCCGACAACACGCTGCAGACGTTCGCGAAAGAGACTGGCGGCGCTTATTTCCCGTATACGTTCGAGGGTGAAATACCGAAGATACTGAGCAGTATCAACGCGTTGCTGCGGAGTCAGTACAGTCTGGCGTTCAATCCCGGCGACGTTCACGACGGAAAGCAACACAAGTTGAAAGTCAGTGTGGACGTCGATGGTGATGGCACCTACGACGACAAGGAATATGTGATTCAAGCGCGGCAGTTTTACAACTCGCCAAAGCCTGAAAAAACCGGCAAGAATTAAATTTCTAAACCGGCGTCAGACGCCGTAGATTCGTAAGCGGAACTCGTCATTGAAAGAGACGATTTCCGCTTTTCGATTTGAAAACCTCTTCGTTTCGCGCAACAACGCCGGTAAACCACGCAGCGGGAGCTTCAACCCGTACGCGGGGCTGGTGAGCACTGCCGCCAGTTGCGGATTCAACCTTTGCGGCATTCCGTAACGAATCGCCTTCTGCGCGACCGGTGAGAACCCCACACTCCTTCGCGAATTAACAAACTCCAGCGAATGATCGTAAACGTGTAACCGGCTCGGCAGATCGCGCAAGGCTAGATCGCGATGGGCCAAAAGGTTTGCAATCGCTTCGGACACGACGCCGCGGTGGTAATTCGCGCGCGCCGGCACCGGCGAATCATCTGCGATCGTCTCGGGTAAATTTCGCGGTCGTTGTTCGTGCAGATCGCAGTAACGACTGACGAAACGCATCAACGCTTCGTAAATCGATAACAGACTGCCGGTGAATTTAACTCGCTCGACCACGGGCGATTGCGGCGAGTCACCTGAAAAACGCGTCGCCGTCACTGAAGCACGCGGCAATAAATCCCCGACGCGCTCGTCACGGCCGAAAAGCAGGAGTCCCGCAACTGTCGGCGCCAATTCGTGACCATCGCTCGTCGCCAGCAACAGATCGCGTTCGAGCACTTCACTCGTCGGATAACCCACGACGTTCGCCTCTTCAAACGCGCCACCTTCAAATTCGCGCAGGTAACTCCACAAATGCGCCTCGTCGATGTCGGCGATTGTGCTGCCGAGCGCCGGTACGGCTTCGTAACGCAGCGGGCGTGCTTCGTCGAGCAGCGCTGAGATTTCTTCGCGCGAGGCCTCGCGTTTTTCCGCGCCGATGCGGAGGTAGAAGCGACCGTCGCGGGTGCGATACGGGCGTCGTTTGGTTTCGATGTCGAGGGCGACGATGCGGCGGCCGTTGTCGAGGGCGATGCGGTCGATAAAAGGGACCAGCGCTGGTTGCACTTCTTCGCGGCAGATGCGCACGAGATCTTCCTGCACCCGCTCCGGATCGTCTACGCCTTCGACGCGCATCTGGTCGTTCACGCCAAACACGATCACGCCGCCGCCGGTGTTTGCGAGCGCGACGATCTCCTGCGCGATCTTTTCCGTGTTCGAGAGTTTGACCTTGAGTTCGAGAAACGTGTCCTCGCCGCCGCGGACCAGCCGCAGTAGTTCGGTTCTCGAAGTTAGGGGAGCGGGAGTCGAGAGGATGTATTCCTGGAACGAACGCTCAGTTGTAGGTTCGTGCCGCTGGTTGCTGCGAAATCTTCTACGAGCCATTGCCGTTGTGGGCCTTAGTGTAACATCTTTTCCCAATGACCTCCCGCAGATCGCTATTGCGGGTCCAACGGGAACACAGATTCATTCATCGGACGGCTCACGAACCGTTTCCAGGATCTCGATCTCGCGTCTCGCGAGGTCGCGGCCCTGGAAGTCGATGATGAAGGCGTAGGCGACTACCACGAGGACCGCGAACATCGCCAGCGTCAGGTAACTGATGTAAACATCGCGAGTGAAATATCCCGCCAACGCGGCGAGAAACGGTGGCGCACCGAGCACGACGATCATCGGTATCAACAACAGTCCGGCCATTCCGGAGACGTTCATCCGTTTCCCGAACTGCATCCGCTTCGGAAAGCGAACCGAAACCCAGTTGCCGTAAATCGACAACAACCCGGCAAACACGACGAAGCTTAACGCCACATACAGCACGTCACCCGGCGACGTGTCGCGAAACACAATCGCATTCAAGATCAGCAGCGCTACGGAAAACACAAACGCCACGATCGTCACGGCGATGTTCTTTCCGAGTAGTATCTTTCGCCTGTCGACTGGCGCAAGAATGTAAGTCCGCATCCCGCCTTCTTCGAAAGCAAACTGGTTCGCTGCAAGCCCGCTGAGGATCAGAAAAACGTAGAGCACGCCGCCAGTCGCCATCAAACCTGAAAGGTAACTCATGAAGTCGCCCGCATGTGGTGACGATCTCAGGTCGCCCATGCGGCGGCGGTTGTATACGCGAAAGACAATCAGTATCAACGGCATCAGCGCCATCATTCGTATTTGCGCGTTGCGAATCGCATAACGAAGTTCCTTCTCGACGATCGCGGAGAGCTGCGGGGATAACAACGGCAGTTGCCAGCCGACGTAAACAGGCGCAGCGACGTTTGTACTGGTCGCAACTTTCCGCTGCCTCCGTCCACCGAGACCCAGTGCTGCGCGACGTGCGATCCAGTAAGTGCCGACGATCAAGACGATTGTGTAAGTGCTCAGCGTGATGAACGCTACCACGTATTCAAAACCGTAACCCGCTGAGCCGATGAGCAACACGGCGGCCGCGCCGGGTGGCGTCCAACGCAACGATCGCACCGACTCCGCGTGTCGAAACAGTATCGGCGCAAGCTGTCCGGCGAGAGCGCCGCCGAGACCCGCCACGGCGCCGATCAGCGCCACGATCGTCTCGCCGCGCGCGCGTTTGCGTTGCAATAGCGAACCGATCGTCGTCGAAAGCCATTTCGAAAGCGCGACGCCGAACAATATCGCCGGCACAGCGCCAAACAACGCCATCCCGAGTTGACCTGAACCCAACCCCGCGCCAATGGCGATTGCCAATACCGCGGGCACCGCGAAGACTGAATGCAGCGTCGTCAGCTCGCTCACGAAATCGACCGCAAACAGCTTGCGCAGCGTGATGGGATACATCAGCAGTTTCCCCGCGTCGAACTGTTTGCTGCCGCCGATGCTCAACGGCACCGTCGCCCACATCAGGTAGAGGAATCCGAAAATCGAAAAGAAGATGAACTCGGTCGACGCCGGCAGCGAAATCTCGCCTTTCGCGCTTCGCTTCAGCACTTCGCCGAGCAGACCCGGCCGCGTGAACGCGTACGCCGTCACTCCCAAAGCAACGGCGACAATCAGCGAGAACGTGAGTGCCGCAAGCATGCCGAGGACGCTCGCGAGTTTGTTGACGACGGCCTTGCTGGACCGCAGCGAGTTACGCAGCAGTTTCCACTTTAGCCAGACGAGGGTGCGGAGTTGCGACATTGTCGGTAGAGCTTTGTTCTTGGTACTTTGTGCTTTGTGATTATTGCAAAGAACTAAGTACAAAGCACAAAGTTCTGAACATGATCCAAAACGCATACGTCGGACTTGGTTCGAACCTCGGCAATCGCGCGGCATGTTTGCTGCTCGCCGTCCGCGGCATGCTCGACGCGGGACTCGACGTGATCCGCCTCTCGCACGTTTACGAAACCGAGCCCGTCGACTACGAGAACCAGCCACCATTTCTCAACATGGTCGCCGAACTGCGCGGTTCGACGCTTCCCTCGCCCGAAACAGTGATGGCGCGTTTGCTGCGAATCGAGTACTCACTCGGCCGAACGCGCGACGTCCGTATGGGTCCGCGCACGATCGATCTCGACCTGCTCATCTGCAAAGACGCGCAAGTATCGACGGAGTTTCTCACGCTGCCACACCCGCGTTTGCACAACCGTCGCTTCGTCCTCGTGCCTTTGAACGAACTCGTTCCGACGCTCGTTCACCCTGTACTCGGAAAGTCCATTGGCGAACTATTGGCGAACACCAACGACAAATCGTCCGTAGCTCGATGGAAGTGCTAAAAACAGCGATTGTCGTTATAATGCCCGCACTTGTTATCACGCCCGCGACATAGCCAAACTTTACGTCTTTCTGGCAATCCAATTGCCCACAAATCGTGGTGTAAAGAGAGCTGAAACATGCCTTACCTGAAGCCTGAACGTCCGGAGAAGGTTAGTGCCCCGTCTTTGCGATCAAGCAAACAACGAGGCGAACGGCTGGTTTGTCTGACCGCGTACGATTATCCGACCGCGCGCATCGTCGATGAAGCCGGTATCGACGTCATCCTCGTCGGCGACAGCCTTGGCAATGTCGTGCTCGGATACGGCAACACCGTACCGGTGACACTCGAAGAGATTCTGATTCACTTGAAAGCCGTGCGCCGTGCGGTGCAGCGCGCCTTGCTCGTCGCGGACATGCCGTACGGAACGTTTCACACCGGCGACGACGATGCGGTTCGCAATGCGCTGCGTCTCGTGAAAGAAGGCGGCGCGGAGGCGATCAAACTAGAGGGCGGTCACAAGCGCGTGCACCTCGTGAAGCGACTGGTGGACGAAGAGATCAGCGTCATGGGCCATATCGGCTTGACGCCGCAGTCGATCAACCAGCTCGGCGCGTATCGCGTCCAGGGCAAGACGGCGCAGGCCGCACAACAGTTAATTGACGACGCGAAGGCGTTGGAAGATGCAGGCGCTTTTGCGGTCGTGCTGGAAGTGGTGCCGCGCGAGATCGCGAAGTTGATCACCGAGACCATCAGTATTCCGACGATCGGCATCGGCGCCGGCGTGCATTGTGATATTCAGGTGCTCGTTATACATGACATGCTTGGTCTGTCGTTTGGCAAGCAGGCCCGCTTCGTGCGGCCTTATGCAAACTTGCGCGAAGTGATGACCGACGCCGTCAGCAGGTATGCCGACGACGTTCGCAACGGAACGTATCCTTCGCAAACGGAGTCGTATGGTCTACCCGCCGAGACCGCAGAAGAGTTGGATATAGAAGTCCCCGCGAGAAACTCAAAAGGCGAGAAGTCCTGATTCCAACCTCAAAACTATGGAGATCATCAACCGCCGTCAGCGCATGACTTCCGTCGCGCGCAAAATCCGCCGTGAACAGGACAAGACCATCGGCCTCGTTCCCACGATGGGCGCCCTGCACGAAGGACACTTGAGTCTCGTGCGCGAAGCAAGAAGAATGTGCGACGTCGTCGTGGTTTCGGTGTTTGTCAATCCAACGCAGTTTGGTCCAGGTGAAGACTTCGAACACTATCCGCGCGATCTGACCAAAGACACTGCGCTGCTGACAGACTACAACGTCGATTACATTTTCGCGCCGACGGTTGAAGAGATGTATCCGCGCGGTTTCTCGACGTATGTGAACGTCGAAGGTTTGTCGGAGCAACTCGAGGGCGCATCGCGTCCGGGCCATTTTCGCGGCGTTGCGACCGTGGTGACGATTCTCTTGAACACCGTGCGGCCTGACTTCGCGTTCTTCGGGCAGAAAGACGCCCAACAGGCGCTGGTGATTCGCCGTCTCGTCAAGGATCTCGCGTTTGATACGGAGATCGTCGTGCTCCCAATCGTGCGTGAGGATTCGGGCCTGGCGATTTCGTCGCGTAATCTGTATCTGACGTCGGACGAACAAGGCTCGGCTGCGGTGATTCACCGCGCGCTCAAGAAAGCGAAGACGGCGTTCAAAGAGGGCGAGCGGAGTGCGGGACGTCTGGCTGAATTGATTCGGTCGGCAGTTGAATCGGAACCGCGCGCTCGACTCGACTATGTCGCTATCACTGATGCTGAAAGTCTCGAGAAGGTCGATCGCATCGACGAACGGCCGACGCTGATCGCGGTAGCTGCTTACATCGGCAAGACGAGGTTGATCGACAACACGATTTTGAATAAGGTCAAGAAGAAAGACGGTGCCGCTCCACAGTAAGAAACAGATCGGGTTTACACTCAACGGCGAACACGTCGAAGTCGCCTTCGCCCCGCACAAGACGCTGCTCGAAGTCCTGCGAGAGGATCTTAATCTCACCGGGACGAAGCACGGTTGCGAGCTTGGCGAGTGTGGAACGTGCGCGGTGCTCGTCGACGGGCGCTCGGTGCTGTCGTGTTTGATGCTTGGCCTCGACGCCGAAGACCGCGAAGTGAAGACGATCGAGGGTATGGCCCACGGCGCTGAGTTGCATCCGTTGCAACAGACGTTTGCGGATCTCGGCGCGGCGCAGTGTGGTTACTGTACGCCCGGTTTTCTGCTCGTGGCCGAGGAGTTGTTGAAGAAGACGCCGAATCCGTCGCGTGCTGAGATTCAGGAGGCGTTATCGGGTAACCTGTGCCGTTGCACCGGATATCTAAAAATCTACGAGGCAGTGGAACTAGCTGCGCAACAGATCCGTGGTGAATAAAGACTTCAAAGTAATCGGTAAACCCTTTCGCAAAGTCGATGCGCGCGCGAAGTGCGTGGGCCAGACGAAGTTTGCCGACGACATCGTGCTGCCGCGAATGTTGTTCTGCAAGCTGTTACGCAGCCATCTGCCTCACGCGTTGATCAAGAGCATCGACGTTTCGAAAGCGCTGGCGTTGCCCGGCGTTTTTGCTGTTATCACCGGAAAAGATCTGCCGATTCCGTACGGCATCCTGCCCGTCAGCCAGGACGAACATGCGTTGTGCGTCGAGAAGGTGCGCTTCATTGGCGATCCGGTCGCGGCAGTGGCGGCCATCGACGAGGACGTCGCCTTCGATGCGATGAACCTGATCGAGGTCGAGTATGAGCCACTGAATACGATTTCCACGATCGAAGAGGCCGTGCTGATCGACGAACCGCGGATTCACGATTACGGTGATAGCGGCAACGTGCATAAGAAAGTCTCGCTGGAGTTTGGCAACGTCGAAGAGGGTTTTGCCGAGGCGGACCTCGTGCGTGAAGACACGTTCTTCTATGAAGGCAATACGCACCTGCCGATGGAGCAGCACGCCGCCGTCGCACATTTCGATTCCGACGGGAAGATCACCCTGTGGAGTTCAACGCAGACACCGCACTACGTGCATCGCGCGTTGGCGAAAGTTCTCGGCCTGCCTGCCAGTCACATTCGGGTGATTGCGACGCCGAATGGCGGTGGGTTTGGCGGCAAGAGCGACCCGTTCAATCACGAAGTCGCGGTGTGCAAACTCGCGATGATCACCGGACGTCCGGTGAAAGTTACGCTGACGCGCGAGGAAGTCTTTTACTGCCATCGCGGGCGGCATCCTGTTTTGATGAAAGTCAAAACAGGTGTGAAGAACGACGGTGCGATCACTGCCATGCACTTTCAGTCGTATCTCGACGGCGGTGCGTACGGAAGTTACGGCGTGGCGAGCACGTTCTACACCGGAGCTTTGCAGACGGTCACGTATGACGTGCCGCGTTACAAGTTCCAGGGCATTCGCACCTTCACGAATAAGCCGCCGTGTGGACCAAAACGTGGTCACGGCACGCCGCAACCGCGTTACGCGCTCGAAGTGCAGATCGACAAGATCGCTGAACAGTTGCGACTCGACCCCGCCGAGATGCGTCGGAAGCATTTGGTGCCGCCGAATACAGTCACCGCGAATTATCTGCGCATCGGCAGCATGGGTTTGGGCGAGTGCATCGACCGTGTTGTCGAGGGATCCGATTGGAAAAATCGCTTTCAAAAACTCCCCAACGGCAAAGGCATCGGCATCGCGTGCAGCTCCTACATCTGCGGCGCCGGGTTGCCGATTTACTGGAACAACATGCCGCAGTCAGGTGTGCAACTGCGACTCGATCGACAGGGCGGTGTTTGTGTCATGTGCGGCTCGACCGACATCGGACAGGGATCTGATTCGATACTCGCGTACATCGTCGCCGAGGTGTTGGGGATCGATCCGTTTGACATTCGCGTCGTGACCGCGGATACGGACCTGACGCCGGTCGATCTCGGTAGCTATTCCAGTCGCGTCACGTTGATGACCGGCAACGCCGCGATTCAAGCGGCGGAGCGGGCACGTGAGTTGTTGGTGATGGCGGTTGCCGAGAAACTCGGTGTGCCGATCGAAAACCTTTCGCTCGCGGAACGACGCGTGTTCGACGTCGAGAATCCGGATGTTGGCGTTTCGTTTGTGGAAGCGGTCGTGTTGGCGGAGTCGAAGTTTGGGACGATCGGGACAGTCGGATCGTATTCGCCGCCGCGTTCGCCGGGTAAGTTTAAGGGATCGGGAGTGGGGCCATCGCCGGCGTACAGTTATTCAGCCGCCGTTGCGCAGGTTGATGTGAATCCGGAGACGGGGATCGTCGTCGTCGAGAAGGTTTGGATCGCGCACGACATCGGGCGTTCGATCAATCCGACGCTGGTGCTGGGCCAGGTCGAAGGCAGTGTTTACATGGGGTTGGGCGAGATCCTCATGGAAGAAATGACGTATCGGACGAACCGGAATGTCGTGCACAAGTTTCCCTCGATGCTGGAGTACAAGAGTCCGACGACGATGGAGATGTGCGACGTCGAGACGTACTTGATCGAGGATCCGGATCCGAATGGACCATACGGCGCGAAGGAGGTGGGCCAGGGTCCGCTGTTGCCGGTGCCGCCTGCGGTCGCCAACGCAGTCTACGACGCCGTTGGCGTGCGTATCGACGAAGTTCCTATCACACCCGAGAAAGTCGTGCGCGCGCTCCGCGACAAATCGCGAGGCCGCGAGGCACGTTACGGCCCTGTTTCCGTCCCCCCGGTCTCCTGGCCCGACCCGCTGCGCGTCTTAACGCCAGCCGAAGGCGGCGACGGCACCGAGATGCCCCACGTGGCGGTGCATACGTAATTCGGTGCGAATAATATCGGCTCGGAAGCCTACTAGAACAGAACGTAAAAATTATGATGGAAGAACCAACTGATATATCGGAAGTGTTCTCAGTTATCGAGGACGATGGCGAAACTGTCATTATCGAAGTCTCGGAAGAAGACTACCGACGAGACCTCGCCGCCGGATTGGACGAAGACGAAATTCTTAAGCCCGGTCGCCACACTTTCAAACGGGGTGGGTTTCTCGCTCGGCATCCAGAGTTGAAGCCTCGGAAAAAGAGCGCGTAAGGAAGATCGACCCGAGATGATGCGGTTGCCGAAATTTGAGTATCACGTTCCGCTGACCCTGGCGGAGGCGGTGAGGATTATGGGTGATAGTGGTCCGGCCGGACAGTTTGTCGCTGGAGGCACCGACCTGTATCCGAATATGAAGAGACGGCAACAGGTCCCGAAGAGCGTGATCTCGGTGATGCGGTTGGCGGACTTGAATCAGATCAGCGGAGACGGCGCGAACGGATTAAGAA
>DATANW010000238.1:0-9675 GCA_036266055.1 Pyrinomonadaceae bacterium
GAACTATTAAGTTTTACAAAACCGTGCGAATGACTAGCCAGTAAACTCCGGCGCAGGTGATCAGCAGCGAGAGTGCGGGCACGTGCTTCAAGGCGAATGAAGGACGTTGCTCCAATCGCCAGACCAACGGCAGAACGAGGGCGGCTATCGCGATCTGTGCGAGCTCGACGCCAAGGTTGAATGAAAGAAGTGGAATCGCCGCTCGCGCACCGAGTCCGCCGATACCCAGTTCCCGCAGCGCCGACGCGAAACCGAGGCCATGGACCAGGCCGAACATGAAGGTCACTAGCCACCGTGCCGCAACACGACGCTTAAACAAATTCTCCAAACCGACAAAGACAATCGAAGCGGCAATAACAGGCTCCACGAAACTTGCCGGAATGTTAATCACACCAAGCGTCGCCATTGCGAGTGTCAACGAATGAGCGACGGTAAATGACGTGATGACCTTCGCGTTACGACGCAGTGAGCCTCCCGCGAGCAGCAACGCGAGCAGAAACGCCAGATGATCGTAGCCGGTCAGAATGTGCTCGACGCCAAGCACCAGAAAACGCAGGAACGATCGGTCGGCGGCGGGGATGGTTTGCAAGTCGATCGTGAGGTCGCTTGATTCTGCGCTGAACATCCGTTCCGCCAGCAGTTTGTTTTCCCGGTCGTACACCGCACAGAACTGTTTGTGGCCGCGCGGCAGATTCACGAGAACGGGCGCGCTGATTCGTAAACGCGCGTTGTTCGGACGCGGAAACTCGAGCCGGAATTGGACACTGTTTTGATCGGACGTTCTACGACTGACTGAACGCAGCTCGAGACGTCCTCGATTGTCCTCGATCGTCAGCAGGTCGACTGGCTGAACGCTTTGCAAATCGCCGGGCGCAAAACTGACTTCCGCGACGATTCGATCGTCGAGGATGCGGACCTCCGCCGCGCTCAACCCCGGATCATGGGCCAGCGCCGTCACGCTCAGAACAGTGAGGATGCCCGCAAGCATCCCCACTCTCGATAGTTTGAAAAAATAGAGCTTACGGGTGTCCATGGTTGCGGCCGTTTTGCGGTGTCGACTCATACGGAAACACTTTGCTGAATGCCATGTCATTGCGATCGACTCCATCACCCGCGGGACCGCGAATGATGAGGTTGTTTGGATCCCGCAAATCACTGATCAAGGCGGTGACCGCGATGTCGACCACGTCGTCGCCGAAGCGCCGTCCGTTGGGCCATCCGCCGGGAATGAACCCGCCGTTGTTGAACGGATCCTGAATGTTGCTCTTAAGCACATCGCCTCCGAAGATGCTCAAACGCGAGAACCCGGCGTCGTCGGGGTTAGTCGGATTACCTGGACCACCGCCGGCAAATCGAGCTTTGTTCGTCGACAGATCAACCTTGATCACATCGGTAATAAAGATCCCGGCGATGTCAGTCCGATTAGTTTCCGGCGCGACGGGCGCGTTGAAAACAAGCAGATTGATCAGGCGCGCCAACTCCGGCGTTTCTGCGTACTTTCTGAACAGTTGACTATCACTGCTCGGACTCGTGCGGCTGTATAGATCTTTATCGGCAATCGCCACCAGCCCTTCGTTGAAAAGCGGATTACCCTGCCGCGCGACCTGCACGAATGGTCCGTTGTTCTTTGGTCCTTGCTTGTCGTCTAACACTCGAACGGTGCGGCGACTCGTCGTCGCGTAAACACCCGCAATCTGCTGATCGCTTCCGAGTTCGGCGATCGGCACTTCGAGGGCCATCAAGTGGAGATTGAACCCACCTTGCGAGTCCTTGCCGGGATTGCGCAGCTTCAGCAGATCGAAGACCGACTGGATGTCCGCGTAGAAGCCATCGTCACGTTGACCGGCGAAAGCAACATAGCCGTTTGAGAGCTGAGCGATCGCCTCTGTGGTGTAACGGTCGAGTTCGGCTTCCGTCGCGACGCCGTCGCGCGCCGGGTTCTCGCCGTTGTTGCCCTGATTGTAGAAAGGCGTGGCGTTTCCCTGGTTGTTGGGCGGAACGACGCCGGTGCCCAGCACTGTCTCGCGATTCGTGCGATGGTCCACCTTCGTGACGGTGTAGGTCTGCGTCAGGTTTTGGTTCGCATCGCCGACGTGTTGCACGACGCCGAGATACGACTGAAGGATCGTGTTTTGGTTTTTGAAGTTGGTGGCGAAGCGAAACTGATAACTGAGCGTCGCTCGTCCGGCTGCGACGTCGGGACCGAGCGCAACGTGAATCTCGTAGAGCACGTTGTCGTCAAAGTTGTACTTGTTTGGTCCAATCCCCGGTTCCTGGTGCGGGTACACACCGAGCGCGAGAACCAGCGACTTCTGATTGCCGTCCTGGTCCACGAATGCGTAAACGTCCGTGGTGTTGGCCGCCGGATCCAGGATGATCAGCGGTGCGTCCATGTGACTCGACGCGAGCACGGTGGCCGGCAGCACCGCGGCCGGCAACGTGACCAGCAGCAGCGCTGCGACTACGTGTTTCAATCTTGCGAAGAATGTAGGCATGTGATTGTTACTCCTTGATAAAGGTTTATTCAGTGTCGTTTAGTGAGGTGGTTGAATCTTGGCGGCAACTTTTTGGCGCCACCCATCGAGGTGCGTTCGCTCGCACGGCAACAGCAGCTGCTGCGTCGCCGCAGCTTTCTGTAACCATCGTTTTGCTTGCCTGGTGTCGTGATTGAGCGCTGCAATGACTCCGGCGTGAAGATAAAGGCGTGGATCGTTCGTACCTTGCGAGAGCGCTTTATTTGAGTACTGCTGCGCCTCGCTCGCACGTCCGGCTACGGCGAGGGCCCACGCCAGTGCGTCGAGCGTAAAAACATCTCCCCGGTTGGTTAATTCCTGTTGCGCTAATTGGACCGCACGTTCGACGTCGATCTGGCGCGTCGCGAGGAACAGCGAGATCGTTCTCGGATCTTCGGTCGAGCGTTCGCCGATCTGCGAGTCGAGTTCGGCAGCGTGATTACGATCGCCTTCGAGTGTGAGAGCGTCGGCGAGCGTCCATTGATACTCCGGCAAAGGATTCAGGTTTACGGCTCGCCGCAGTTCCACAACCGCCTCGGTTGGGCGATTCAGCGCCAGCAAGACACGGCCGCGAGCGAGCATCGCGGGTGCGTAGTCGCTTTGCAGTGCGAGCGCAGCATCGCAGGCTTGCATGGCTTGTTTCGTTGCGCCGTGATGAAGTTGATAGAGCGCCAGGCGCGTAAAGGCCCACGCGGCGGCTTCAGGATCGTTAGGGCTGCCGGCTGTTGTTGCGAGATGCATCAACTCGATCGCACCGTCGAGATCGCCCGTTAACCAGCGCACATGTGCGGCGCGCGCGTACGACTGCAAGTCGGGTCGCAGGTCGACCATCTGCTGATAGGCAGCGGCGCCTTCGTGCAGTTTGCCCTGGTCGATGAGAATGTCGCCGAGAACGCCATAGTCAAATGGTCGTTCGCGAAGTTTGACGAGTTCGCGTGCGACGGTTTCAGCGGCACTGAAGTGGTGCAAGCTTTGTAAGACGTGGGCGCGCAGCAGCAACGTATCGGGCCCGCTTGCGCCACGTGCTTCGAGACACGCAGCGCATTGTTCTGCGAGCTTGTAGAAACCTGCGTCAAACGAGAGTCGCGCCTTTTTGACGAAGAGCCATCCGAGTCGTTCGAAGGCTGTCGCTGCGGGCGATCCGCTTTTCATGATCACGGCTTGTTGCTGCTGGATCTCTCGATCGATCGCGGTATCTACAGACATCCGCGGTGCGAGCACGAAACGGCACGATGCGGGTTGAACCGATGAATCCTTCGCAACGAATCCTTCGCTCGCCCGCCAAAACGTCTTCTTTGCAAATACGCCGCCCGCTACTACAAACAAAGTCAGTAACAACAACACGCTCATGTTCCTGATCGACAGACCCCGGCCGGTTTGTCGTGCTGCTTTGTTTGTGATTGCTTCCATCATGCGTGCACACCAATCCCTTCGCTCGGACTGCTTGCCTCGGCGTTATTCAATCTAATCGTCTGCGACTGTGTCTGGATTGATTTACGAGCGACGGTGGCTTTACGGATTTACAGGGTGGAGTTAACGCGGCTTAGAACATCATTGACAGTTCTCGAATGCAGGCATAACATTCGCCATCCACTAAAAACCGAATCGCCCCGTTAGATGGATAATCAAGCAGGTTCACGCTCAGAAGTAGTCGCGTGATTCCCGTTCGGATACTGCCGACAACAGGGGTTAAAAGACAGAGACACTCGGAAACTCTCACGTCTCACCTCAGACCTCCCCAGCAGATCTCCTGAATCTCGCTTTAACTGCGTCTCGCCAACGCTTTGTTGCTAGCGCTCGGCGTTGCGCTCTCTTTCACCAAAGATAAGGAGACCAACATGACCAAGTTAATGAAGAACACCCTTCTCGTATTCAGTTGCTTTATCGGATTGCTGGTCGCAGCGGCGCCTGTGCAAGCTCAGGAACCGGAGCCGATTCCGATTCCCTCGTTCACTGTGACCAACACCTACGCTGCAAAATTCATTTGCGGCGTCCAGCCCGACCCCTCGATTAAGATCATGCCGGATGCTCAGGCCGGTCACTACTCGAGCAAAATCAACGTTCACAACAACACCGGGCTCACAATCCAATTTCGCAAAAAGGTGATCCGGCTCAAGGGCGGCCAGGTACCGACGCCACCTGCCTGGACCAAATTCGAAGCGCTCAAATCCGACTGGGCCATGGAAGTTGTGTGCCGGGATATCTATGCGCATTTGGGCATCGCGATCTATCCGCAGGTTGACGTAATCCCACCCTACATCGAAGGCTTCGTGATCTTCGAAGTGGTCTTCACTAATCCGATTCCCGCAACTTTCGTAATTCCGGACGACCCGCTCGACATTGAAGGTATTTACACCTACCGAGCAGAGCCTGCGGGAACTGACGCGGTTTCCATTGACGTGGAGGTTTTCCCAACGAAACGTAATCGGTATGTGATTGGGGGCATCATCGTCGTCGATCCCGTTCCTACGACGACGACGGCAGATCCTAAGGCCGCAGCCGGCACTAAACAGCGGCTTAACCGTTAGCACTTCCCAAACTCCAGTCCAGTGAGTTGCCCAGACTTAAAAAGGCACTCGCTGCTGCGGAGTCCAACCGCAGCAGCGATGCCAGCACCAGTCACTAACAATCCTTGAACAATCACCTCGTGAGAATGAACTGGAACAATTGGTTGCTTCCGCCGTTCCACGTCCACTGTTGGAGCCTCGCGCTGTTGTTCAGGCTGAAGCCGGTGATGTCGAAGTAGAGTCCGGAATTACGTACCCGAATTTTGTAGTAGTCGCCGAACGGCTCGATCGCAAACTGCTGATTGACACCGCCGTGACATGCCCACTGCTGCACTCCCGTGCCTGGTGCAGTAGAAAAGCCGGACACGTCCAGACACTTCCCGCTGTGTTGCGCGCGGATGCGGAAGTAACCACCGCCGACCGGCTCAACGATGAACTTCTGGTTGTCGCCGTTATGGCTGTCGAATTGTCCGATCGGACGTCCATTGTCCTGGCCCGAGAACCAGTCGATATTAACGTCGAGAACTTTCCGACTGTGTCTGACCTGGATGGTGTAAGTTCCCGCGCCGGCGAAGCCGCCGCGTCCCGGAGTACCAAACGTGAAGTCGAATGCGCCGCGCAGGTTCGGTTGACGACCAATTCCCTGCGCTCTTAGCGCAGCATCGGCAGGCGTGCCTGGGCTCGTTTGCGGCGTACCAGTCTGGTCCAGCAGCATCCGCATATCGGAACCGTTGAGCGGATCGCGCCCGGCTGCGCGCCGAGCTCCCTGCATGCTTGCGACGGCGCCCGCAACGATCGGCGCTGCGCTCGAGGTCCCACCGAAGTTATTCGTATAAAACCTGTTAATGACGTTGACGTTCCACGGTGCGACGCGACCTGACGGTCCATTACCGTAGCCCAACGTCGCCACCATTCCTCCCCAGCCGTTGAGATCAACACGCCGTCCGAAGTTGGAGAAGAACGCGCGGTTGAGGTTACCGTTGCCGTTGCTCGCGCCGACCAGAATGGCCCCGGAATGTCGAACACTTGCCTCGAACCGCGGCCAGTATCGTAAAGCGTCTAAATTCTGTCCGCCGTTTCCACCGGCCTCGACGACGACGATGCCTTCCGCGGTCGCCCGTCGGATAGCGTCGAAGCTGTGCTGGTAATACTCCATCGGAACGTATTCCCACTGGCTACAGTCACCCCAGGGACAACGTTCGCCGCTTGAAGGGCCGAAGGTGTGTTGCTCAACGAGCAGGACATCGCCGCGACCGAGACCCGACCTTGCGTCATTGATGGCGTAGCTGGTAACGATGTTGTGCGTGCGTCCGGCAATGCTTTCGCCCGAGAACAAAGTGAACACCGCTTCGTGGCTTGTCGCAGCGAAGGCCCAATCAAGCGGCCGGCATACCGACGACAAGCCGAAGCGAATGTTCGGGACGATGCCGCTCACCCCGAAGCCGTTGTGCGGCGCATTTAAAATCCCCATCACGGCAGTGCCATGTTCGCTGCCGCCGGAACCGACGCCGGTCATGTTGTTAACGCCGTCGTAAGCGCAGATTGGTCGACCGCCCCAAAAGCGGGTCGAGTCAGGGGCGAAGTCTTCGTGGTCAGTGACCCAGTCGTATTCCACATCAATCAGTTTCACACCGTCGCCGCGACCGCCGGCCAGGGTCCAGGCGTATCGCGCGTTGATACCGTTTGGCGCGGCGTCCAGATAGCCTTGACTCATCGAGAGGTCGGGCGTGCGCGCCTGCGGGATCGCGATCGATGAAGTGGTTTTGAGACTTGCGCCTTCTGTCAGGACAGCCGGCTCGACAAGCTCGATCGAGCGGAACTGGTTCAACTCATTCATGAATGCTTCCTGCACCACCTGATCATTGAAATCTTTGGCAGCAAAGGTGTAGTAGAGGTCAAGATCTGCCAGCTCTTCCCCGGCGGTACTCTCAAGCACTTCCTTCTGCTTAAACTGCGCCTCCGGTTCCTGACCCTTCTTCCAGAAAGTTTCGCTGACGTTGAAGCCATACTTGTCGCGGTGTTGTTTTATCAGGCTGTTCACTTTGTCGAGATCGGTCACGACGTCTTCTATTGATAGCTTGAGGCGGGACAGACGTCGGGCCTCCTCTTTGTTGATTTGCTGTTCGCCGGTCGTGAAGACGTTATCGCGGTAACGTACGTGCGAGCCTTCGACAAACTTCACGATGAAGATTCCGGCGAAGTTCTTATTCGGGATAAGCCTGATCGTATCCGGCTTTTTTGGAGTTACCCGCTGCCTGAGTACCGGCTCAAGCGGGTTCTGCGACACGATTTGAGTGGGCGCAGCGATGTTGAGGCGTTCGTTCGGCGTCTGGCCTGGTGAAGACTGCTTGGTTTGAACGGGCCTGGGCTGCGTCTTAGGCTGTTCACCACCGCCCTGCTTACAATCGACTGTAAACTTCGCGTGGTTCGACTCGTAAGCATTTGGCGACAGTATTTTCAGCACTGCGAAGCCGTCGTAGTGAGGCAGGAGGGTCGCGTCGCCAAGTCGCCAGGTGGTCTCGACATACTTGATTCCTGGTCCTTCGAAGTCAACGAAGCCATCCGGTCCGCTGGCGCCGTCGCTGTAACCCCAGGTGTACTTGACTCGGCCTTTGTCGTTCGCCTGAATCTTTCCTTTGAACGTAACCAATGCGGGACAAGCAACGTAATTTGTGGGCGTGGCTTCGAGCGACGCGCTCTCTACGCGGAACTCCTGTTTGGCAGCGGCGGCCCCGTTGCCGGCGAGCCAGACAGGGATTAGAGATAAGAGGACGGTAATTGTGAGTAGTTTGCGGTTCATAAACAGAAACTCCTTTCGCCGTGGGCGAGTAGCGTTCTTCGTTCCGGGGTAATAAGTCGGAATCTGTGCTGGAAGGTTTAGCGGCGAGCGAAATATAATTCGGCTTGTGAATCCCCAGGCCCGAGATCCTGTTGAGTTAATCCGCGAGATCAAGCAGGGCCTAAACGTCGAGAACAACTTCCGCTTGCTGTTTGATCGTCATTACGCTCAGATACTGCGATTCTTCCGGCGCAAGGGATTTGACACAGACGCCTGCCGCGATCTAACCCAGGACACGTTTGTTTCCGTCTATAGAGGTATCAGGGACCTGCGCCAGGAGGAGCAGTTTGAAAGCTGGCTCTTTGCGATCGCGCACAACGTCTGGTGCAGTCTGATTGAAAAACGGACCGCGCAGAAACGCTCGGTCACACTGCTATCCCTGGAGGAAGGCGAAGGCGACGATCGTCCCACGATTGCCGCGCGGCTCGCTGACCAGGGTGCAGATCCGCTAACGCTGACATTGGAAAAAGAGAAGTTGGAGAAACTTCGCGGAGCACTGGTGCAACTACCACAACAAATGCGCCGTTGCGCCCACTTGCGCGTGGTCCACGATCTGTCGTATGCCGAAATCGCGGAGTTGATGGGTGTTTCCGTGAATACTGTCAAAGCACATCTGCATCAGGCGCAGAAAGCACTACGCGCGCAGTTGAGCCCTTACTTTGAGGAAATCAAACTCTGAGGCTCGGGAGATGTATGACGCACCGGGAAGAGTTTCGCGCCTATATGAAAGCAGACAATCGCACATCGGGCAGTAACGATGGGCGTCATCTCACTGAGGCGCAGGTAATCGCGTATTGCCGCAAGGAGATGTCAGCCGCGGAACACGAGGCGGCTGAGGCCCATCTGGTTTGGTGTGAGCAGTGCATAGCGCTCTTTCGTAGCGCCCGCCACTTCCTCGAACCTACTCGCGAAGATGAACCAGAGATCGGTATTGAGACCGATGAAGCGTGGGCGTCGCTTTGGCAGAGAGTGCAGAGTGATACTTCGACAGACGTTCCGACAAGCGACACAGCAACTGTCGTGGCGGGTGATTTTCAGCGGGCGCGCGATAATCGGCGTCTCTCCCGTATCACACTCGCTTTGGCAGCCGGTTTGGCGATCTCTTTTGCAGCACTTGGCTGGCAGACCTGGCGGTTGCTCAGCGAACGACAGTCGCGGCGACAATCACAAGAAACAGCGATGCAGTTAGAGGAAAAACAACGCAACCTCGAACAGCAACTTGCTCAGGCCGAACGAAGCAGTGACGACCAGCTAAGACGGGAACGCGACCAGCGCCTGGCCGCCGAAGCAGAACGCGACCAGCTTCAGGACCAACTGGCATCGATCCAGCCATCTCGTCAGGAAATACCCGCCTATCTCGTACGGCTCTCATCCGAACGTGGCGCGGAAGACGAGATACGATTACGTCTCACGGGTGCGACAAAGTCAGCGAGACTGCGACTGCTCATCAACAAACCTTACGAATTCGGGGAATATGCGATTGAGTTAGTCAGTCAGGACGGAAGAATCGTGTTACAGGCTGCCGGGTTGCGACCGAGCACAAACGATAGCGCGTTGAGCCTGCGCTTTAATCAGTCGTCGTTGAGCGCCGGTAAATACCGCTTGCGACTATTCGGTGGAAAAGATAAAAAGCAATTGGGTGAGTATGGGATCTCGGTCGATCGTTAACCGCTTTCACGACTTGCCTATTAAGACGAACGGAGCCCAGAAAAACGGGAACCCGTTATCGCGGATCGTTTCTAACTGGGCTTGTCGCAGGGCTTCACGCTTGCTCAATCCGGTCTTCAAATGGCGATAAAAGCGAATCATAAGATCA
>DATANW010000239.1:0-10398 GCA_036266055.1 Pyrinomonadaceae bacterium
ATTCTGACATCGGAAGGAAAATACTTCACCAACAGTCGATAGCCAAGCAGAAACAGAATGATGAACGCAAACGTCAGCGGCAGACGGACGTCCGACTTCACGAGCATCCAGAAGTGCACAACGCCCGCGATCGCCGCCAAATAGACCAGACGATGCAGCTTGGCCCAACGTTTACCGCCGATTCGTTTCACCATCTTGTTGGTCGACGTGATCGCCAGCGGCACCATCAGCAGAAAAGCGGTCATGCCGACGAGGATAAAAGGACGCTGTGCGACGTCCGCCGCCACACTCACGAAATTGAATAGCCGATCAAACCAGATGTATGTCAGCAGGTGCAGGAAGCCGTAGAAGAACGCAAACAGCCCGAGCATGCGGCGAAACTTTACCAACGAGTTGATGCCGAAGATCCGTCTGAGCGGCGTTATTGCAACGGTCAGACTCAGAAATACGAGCGTCAGCATTCCCGTCGTTCTCGTGGCAAACTCGAGCGGGTTCGGCCCAACTTGCTTGCGATATAGATCCCACAGCAGCAGCGCCAGCGGAATTAGCGAGTTTATGAAGACGACGAATTTTGGAAATGAAATCTTCATGGGGGGGCAAAGTCAGAAGTTCTTGACGAGATCCATTCCCTGATAAAGGTGGGCCACCTGGTCGGCATACCCGTTGAACAGCAACGTCTTGCGCCGAACAAGCCCTTCCCCGATTCGTCTCTCCGTAGCCTGACTCCACCGCGGATGCGGCACGTTTGGGTTCACGTTTGAATAGAAACCGTATTCGTACGGCGCCTGTATGTTCCACGTTGCCGGCGGCTCATCGGCCACGAGCGTGATCTTCACCACGGACTTGATGCTCTTGAACCCGTACTTCCACGGCACGACCAGGCGAACCGGCGCTCCGTCTTGCGGCGGCAATACTTCGTCGTAAAGACCCGTGGCGAGGATCGTCAAGGGGTGCATCGCTTCGTCGAGACGGAGTCCTTCGACGTAGGGCCAGTCGAGCACGCCGCCTTGCTGATTAGGCATTCGCTTCGGATCGAGCAGCGTCTCAAACGCGACGTAACGCGCTTCCGATGTTGGTTCAACTTTCTCGAGCAGCTTGTATAACGGAAAGCCGATCCACGGAATTACCATCGACCAACCTTCGACACAGCGCAGCCGATAGACCCGGTCTTCGAGGGGAAACTTCAACAGTTCGTCGATATCAAAAACCTTCGGTGCATGGACCAGCCCGCCTACCTCGACAGCCCACGGACGCGTAACAAAACCTTTCGCGGCCCGGGCGACGCCGTCTTTTGTAGTACTAAACTCGTAAAAGTTGTTGTAATTCGTGATAGCTTCAATCGGCGTCAATTGCTCGGTTGTGCTGAACCCCGTAGCATCACTCGCCGCCTTGAGCTTCTGCCCTTCGACCGGAACTGGCGGGCGCGGATTGAGACGTCGATACAACAACGTCGTCGCGGTTGCGGTCCCGGCAAGCGCTGCAACACGCATGAACGTTCTGCGATTCAGGTAAGTCTGCCGGTCCGTTATCTTGTCGCCCTCGATCTTTTCCGCCATTTTTCTACCCGTGCCTTTAGAATACGCCCATTTGTGACCCAGTCCGAAACCTATGACAACAACTGAAACCGTCGAACGACCCGAAGCCGACACGACTCCGGATCAGATCGGCTGGAAGAATAGATTGGTGCGGTGGGCGGTTGTGTTGCTCGTCGCCGGTGGAATACTGCTGATTCCGCGTCCCGAAGGTGTCGAGCCGGCGTCGTGGCGTTTGCTTGCAATCTTCGCGGCGACGATCACCGGATCGATAGTGCAACCGATTCCGGGCGCCGCGATCGTTTTGCTTGGCGTCACTGCGCTTGCGCTTTTCAAGGTATTGAGCATCGGCGACGCCCTCGCCGGCTATGCTGATCCCGTCGTCTGGCTCGTGCTCGCTGCGTTCTTTATCTCCCGTGGCATGATCAAGACGGGTCTCGGTCGCCGCATCGCCTTTCTTTTCATCAAAGCCATCGGACGCCACTCGCTCGGACTCAGTTACGCACTCGCATCGACCGAAACGGTGCTCGCGACGGTGATACCGTCGACCGGCGCGCGCTCCGGCGGAATCATCTTTCCGATTACAAAGAGCCTCGCCGAAGCCTACGAATCGCGCCCGGGTCCGACCGCCCGCCGTCTGGGCGCGTTTCTGATGACCAGTGTGTACCAATGTAACGTGATCGTCTGCGCGATGTTTCTGACTGGTCAGGCATCGAACCCGATCATCGCGCGGTTCGCGAAGCAAACGACCGGGATCGAGATCACCTACGCTCGCTGGGCCCTTGGTTCGATAGTGCCTGCATTGTTGAGTTTGCTCGTCGTTCCGTGGTTGCTGTACCGGGTTTTTCCGCCGGAGATCAAACACACGCCCGCGGCGAGCGAGTTCGCCTCGAAAGAGTTGAAGCTGATGGGACCGATGAAGTGGTCCGAACGACTGATGCTGATGGTGTTCGGCTTGGTCGCTATCCTGTGGATCACAACCAAGCTGCACCAGATCGACTACGCCGTCGTCGCGATGCTCGGAATCAGCGTGTTGCTGGTCACCGGCGTCCTCGACTGGGAAGACCTCATCAGCGAGAAAGCAGCGTGGGCGGTGTTCATCTGGTACGGCGGTTTGATTCGCATGGCGGAAGCCCTTGGTCAAACGGGACTAACGAAGCGCTTCGCCGAAGCCGCGGCGAGCTTAACAACAGGTTGGAAATGGTGGCTGGCGCTCGCATCGCTGCTGCTGATTTATTTTTACGCGCATTACGTGTTTGCGAGCATTACGGCGCACGCGACGGCGATGTATGTACCGTTTCTAATCGTGATCCTCGCCGCGGGCGCGCCGGCTTATCTGGCCGTGCTGTCGTTGGCATACTTTTCAAATCTCGGAGCGTCGCTCACGCATTACGGGACGACCCCCGCGCCGATCTACTTTGGCGCCGGCTACACTACGCAGCGAACGTGGTGGACGCTTGGACTGATAACTTCAGTTGTTACCATCCTGATCTGGAGCGTCGTGGGCTTCGCGTGGTGGAAGATCCTGGGACTGTGGTAAAGAGTCGTGACCAACATGGCTGGATATTCAGGAACACCGTTACCGAAGAAGATCGGAATCAAAGAAGGATCGCGGATCGCGCTGGTCAACGCGCCGAAAGATTTCGCGCGCGAGTTAGGTCCGCTGCCTCCGAATGCCGAGATCGTGACGCGCGTCACAAAACCTCTCGACATCGTCCTCCTTTTCGTCCTCACCGAACGCGCGCTGCTTCGCGATTTCGAGAAGCTTGCCAAAAAGCTTGCGAGCAACGGAATGATCTGGGTTGCGTGGCCTAAGAAGAGCTCCGGCGTCGCGACGGATCTTGTTTTTGAACGAGTGCAACGCATCGGACTCGACACTGGACTCGTCGATGTGAAGATCTGTGCCATCGATGACGTGTGGTCGGGACTGAAATTCGTCATCCGCTTAAAAGATCGCGCTCAGGTTTAAGTCAGAAAATGTTTTCCACAGATTCTGAGGAAATCTTTGTGGAAATTAGAGGGCGGTCTTTTACAAAGTTGTTACAAGCACACACTTACAACATTTTGCACACGTGAGCGGCGCGCCAAAAAAGCTTTACGTATGAACGTCTTGACTCTTAACAAGCACGCGATTTGATCGCACTTGGTCCAGCAGACAAATGTTGTGCTCGCGATGCAAGAAATTGAGCACACGCCCTGTCAATCACACCGATGTTTTATCTCTCGACGATCGATCTACTAATAGTAGGACCAACAAAAAGACTACGAAGTGATTGCGCCAAACAGACGGCGAACGCTTTTTGGATGATCGCGCGCACGTCGAAATTGCTAAGGATTACGACGGTCTCAGCTTCGTGTTTGAGATAGTAAAGACATAAAAACGATCTTGCAGTTCTGCGTGATGCGATCATGTATCCTCTCGTGTTTGAGTTGTTTGCATTCGCGAAAAGTAAGGTTTGTAGATCAATCGATCGCCAAAAAATTGGACCTTGATCTGAACTGAAACAAATCCGAAAAAGGTATTGCAAAAAAAGTTTCGATCACTATAATGCGATTCCCTCGCTGAACAATTTTGATTGCCATCCGAAATTGATCAGCGACCCTGTTTTTGAATCGTGTGAAGGTTAGTTTTACTCTCATCTCTTTCTCGCAAGGGAAGCCTTTGTCGACAGTCAAACGCAGGTAGTAAAACGGGCGTAACTCGTGTGCGCGGCAGTTACGGTGAGGCAAGCTAGGCGAGCGCCCTCGGGCTTCTTCGCCAAAAAATAATTCCAATCAGAGGAATGTCCTGGCCGGTTTAGGTTTAGGTTCCGGCAGCGCTGAAGTGTGTTCGCGATTCGGATTCGCAGCCAGATTTGAATGCCCAGTGGAGTGCGGTCAAATGAAACAGGAGATTGATTTACCCCCCAACGTCAAACATTGTCCAATTTGTTCTTTAGAGCTGCCCATAGAAGAGTTTGGGATCTGTCGGGCACGCAAAGACGGTCGCAACCTTTATTGCAAGAGTTGCATTCGTCAGAAGGTGACCCAGAGCAGACGCGCCTTGAAGGAATACAAGTCGGCGCGCAAGCGATACATCTCACAGCAGGTCGAGATCAGCGAGCTGCTTAGCGGCGATTCAACAAACGGCAATCATTACACTGCCAAATCATTGAGCAAGTTGTCGCCGGTGGAGCGCGTGCGCGATGCCATTCGCAGAGGCTCGCGAACCCAACGTGAGATCGCGCAGGAAACGAAGTTAGGCAAAGACGAAATCGGCGACGCGCTCGCAAACCTGCTGCTCTGGACGCACGAAATCAGAACTCAGGTCGTGGATAACACTCGGATGTATTTCCTAAACGACGCAGCCGAGCCTGCCGGACTCGAAGAAGGCCTGCGGCTGCCTGCTCGAAAGCGCGATGTGCCCAGTTCGTTTAGTTGTTTGCAGGGTTTAATGCCCGGAAGGAACCCGGAGGGGGAACCCGAGAAGATCGGAGGCTGGGTAGCCGCCTAGGAGGCTGGGGTGGCAGCCCCAGCTTCCGCGTTTTACGCGCCTCGTCCGCGGTTCAGTCAGCGAAAGCCTTCAGGACCTCACTGGCATGATCTTCGGGCTTAACCTTTTCGAAGATCTTCTTGATCTTGCCTTTCTCATCGATCAGGAAGGTGGTCCGATGCACGCCCATGTACGTTCGTCCCATGAACTTCTTCTCTCCCCAAACACCGTACGCGTCCGCGATCGAGTGATCGGTGTCGGCCAACAGCGTGAACGGGAGCTTGTATTTGGTCACGAACTTCTGGTGCGATGCCTCCTTGTCGGGTGAAACCCCCAGCACGGTGATATCTTGTTTCTTAAACTTCGAAAAGGCGTCGCGAAACGAGCACGCCTCCTTGGTGCATCCGGGCGTGTCGTCTTTGGGGTAGAAATAAAGCACGACCTTTTGCCCGCGCAGGTCTTTCAAACTCACCGTTTCACCATTCTGATCAGTTGTTTTGAACGCGGGCGCATTGGTTCCTTCTTTCAGCATGTTTTATCCTTTGGCTTTTTAGTTCAATCCGAGTAGACAGATTATCAAAATTAGACCAGTGGAACGACAGTGATGAAAAAGTCGACGAAGCACCATTATTGGATGGTCAAGCAGGAGCCGGAAACTTATTCGTGGGACGATTTCGTAAAAGACGGCGGCACTGACTGGACCGGAGTGCGAAACTATCAAGCCCGAAACAACTTGCGCGGAATGAAAGCCGGAGATCGCGTGCTGTTCTATCATTCCGGCAAAGGTAAAGAGGTAGTTGGGTTGGCGGAAGTGGTGAAGAGCGCGTATGCCGATCCGACGGCCGACGATCCGCAGTGGGTGGCGGTGGATCTTAAACCGGTTAAGCCCTTGGCCAATCCCGTTCAATTGGCTGCCATTCGCTACGATAAGCGACTTAGCCAGTTGCCGTTGATCCGGCAGTCGCAGCTGTCAGTGATGCCGCTGACGAAAGAAGAATTCGATGTAATCGTAACGATGGGAAACAGCAAAGGGCGCGCTGCGAAGAAGAAGAGCGGCAAATGACTTTTTTGACAAGCAGGAGGCGGTGATGTTCAAGCACCTTGACTACACGATGATCGTCGTTTCAGACATGAACCGGTCGGTTGAGTTTTATCGCGACAAGCTGGGAATTCCGTTGAAGTTTCAATCACCCGAGTGGACGGAGTTTGCGACGGGCACGACCACGCTTGCTTTGCATGGCGGTGGCGTTCCGGCCGAGGGCCCGCCGCAGGGTGATCCTTCGAAACGGGCGGGGGCGTGTTCGATCGGTTTCAACGTTCAGGACGTCGATAAGACTTACGAGGAGTTGAAAGCGAAGGGGATCACGTTTGTGATGCCGCCGACTCAGCGGGAAGGTGAAGGAATCAGGCTGGCGGTTGCGATCGATCCCGATGGACTGCCAGTTTCGTTCGCGCAGTTGATCGAGCACGCAGCCGGACAATAGGGCCTTAAAATTCGTGTTTCTTAGTTGAACAGCGATAGCGAGCCACCCTCGTGCGTCGCTGATTCCTCCAATCGCTTATAGTGTTGGAAGAGCGGCTCTGGGGCGGGGACGCGTTCCTCCTCCAGCGCCGCTTTAATCTCCACGGCGTTGACCACCGCCTGCCCGCGAAAGTGATTGTTCGTAATCACGTAAGTCTCGCGCGTGTGTTTGGCGACCTGCTTAATCCGATCGAGCCAGGGATCCAACTCGTCCAGCGTGTAAAGGTAGTTATAGCGTTCGTCGCGTCCTGCTTTATCGCGAAACCAATCTTGATAGTTTCTGCCATGCATCCGGATGTAACCAACGGGTGACGTCGTCACAGCCGCCGGACGAATTGACCTCGAGAACACCGGCTGATCGATGTTGCAGATACCCACGCCACGTTCTTCCAGCCACTCGTAAATGTGCTCGTTGTTCCACGACGTATGTCGCACTTCGAGCACCAGCGGATACTCCCGAAAACGTTCGAGTAACTGCGTCAGATAAACCCGGTCTTCGTCAGTGTTCTTGAACGACCACGGAAACTGAAGCAGCACCGCCCCGAGTTTCGCCGCCTTCACGAGCGGCTCCACGCCGTCGCGAAATGCCTTCTCGTCTTCCCGGGTCGCCTTTCCGCGTTCGTGAGTAAACACGCGATGCAGCTTGGCCGTAAAAGTGAACTCTTTATTCTTTTCGACGCGTCTGACCCACGCTTCTGTCGTCGACGGCGTCGGCGAACGGTAAAAGCTGCTGTTGATCTCGATCGTGTTGAAGAACCGAGCGAGATATTCGAGCGGATCGAAGTTTTTCCCGGGCTTCTGCGGATAGACAACGCCTTCCCAGTCTTTGTACGACCAGCCTGCCGGGCCAATGCGAATAATCGGTTTCGCCATGCGAGTTACTTCGGAGGGACTGGCCGCGGCGGTTGATAAAGATCCGGGATCGCGGCGATTGCTTGCGGCGAAAGCGGTTTCAGCTTCAGTTGCTCGGCGAGAAATGCGAGCCGGTCGCGGCGCGCCTCGGCATTGAGTGCGTGCGGGGCTTCGTAGAGCTTGAAGCGCTTCGGTTCGCTGACCACCTTCTCATACTCACGCGCCCGATCCGGCTTCATAAAGTCTTCTTGCGTCGCATATTGCAAAAAGACAAATGCCGGGGCTGCGTGCGACACATACTTGCCTTGATCGGTATAGGTGTGTTTTGCAAAGAACGCGTCGAACTTTTCCGGCCCTACTTGTTTCCGAAAGTCGTCGTAAGCGCCGCTCTTGAGGTCAACCTCATCGGACATTGTGCCGGCCATCAGCACGTATGCTTTGAACCTGCGATCGACGCCGCTCAGAATCGCACCGACGGAAGCGTTGTAGCTGTGGCCGACGAATGCGAGGCGCTTCGGATCGACGTCTTTGCGTGCCAGCAGCAAATCGACGCCGCGTCGCATGTCGATAACCTGCTGCACCAATTCTCTTACATTTTGGCCGTCGAGCGGATCGGTGCCGCGAGTGTAACCAGGTCGTGCGACGGGCCCGTCCGTCAGGAGCGATACGACTCCCGATGGCGCCAGCGCGACGGCCTCTGCGAGAAACTCTTTACGATTGCGCATCTCCGAGTTGGTCCAGTACCAGTGCCCCCAAATGACGCCTGCAAACGGTCCCTTGCCGTCAGGAACGACGAGATACGCAGGAACGACTCCGGCTTTCGGGCTCGCGTAAGTTATGTCGTAAACAGTGACGTCACCGCGTTTTTGCGTTCCGAGGATGGTGAGATCGATCGGCACCGTCTCGTCATAGTCAAAGTGGCGCACCATCTCCGGGTCTTGCGCAAAGACGATTGTGCCGGTGAAGAGAACGAATACGATTCCAACTAGAAACTTGATAAGCTGAACTCGCATAATTAACTCCAATCATTCTTTCGATCTGTGTTCTCTGTATACTGATACTGCTCGTTACGTGCAAACACAATGCCGGCGGAAGGAGGTGACAAACCGATGCGTCTTACGGAGATGGTGTCGTGTTCCGGTTGAGCGGCGAAGCTTAGCCCGAGCTTACTCGCTCAGGTCCTGAGCGGGCTACCTAAACAACCTTCCGATCCCAATCTGATTGTCGGTTTTGAAACCGCCGACGACGCGGGAGTATACCGTCTCCGCGACGACCTCGCGCTGGTGCAAACTGTCGACTTTTTTACGCCGATTGTCGACGACCCGTACGACTACGGCCGCATCGCGGCGCTGAATTCAATTAACGACGTTTGGGCGATGGCCGGCACGCCAATCACCGCGCTGGCGATTACGTGCTTCCCGAAAAAGGGCGTCGATCCGTCGATACTGACCGAAATCATGCGCGGCGGATTGGAAACGCTCAATCAACAAGGCGTGACGTTAATCGGCGGTCACAGCGTCGATAACGAGCAGATCATGTTTGGTTACTCGGTCACCGGAGTGATCGATCCGAACAAAGTGGCGACTAATTCAGGCGCGCGGCCGGGCGACGTGATCATTCTGACGAAGGCGATTGGCACAGGCGTGATTTCAACCGGTATCAAGAAGGGCAACGCGAGCGAAGCGACTGTTGCGGGGTCGGTCGAGACGATGCTGACGCCTGGCAAATACGCCGCTGAAGCGATGCGCGAGTTCGGCGTCAAAGCGGCGACGGACGTGACCGGGTTTGCGTTGCTTGGTCATGCCTGGGAGATGGCTTGCGCCAGTAAAGTTACGATTCAGATCGACGCGGAGTCAGTTCCGCTGCTGCCTGGCGCTCTCGATCTCGCCGCTGCGGGCATGTTGACGAGTGGCGACAAAACGAACCGAGAGTACGCCGGCAGCGACGTCGAAATCACTCCGGGCGTCCATGAGAACCTGTTGAAGTTGTTTTTCGATCCACAAACGGCCGGCGGGATGCTGATTGCCATCGAGGAGAATGCTTCTGCCGCGTTGCTTGCGAGGCTGCGTGAGAATTATCCAATGGCGCGTATAATAGGTCGCGTTCACCCCCAAGGCCCGCGTTCAATCGTTGTTTCCGCGAATTAATCTTGGCTTGATCTTGTCTGCAACATTAAAAGAGCTCTACAAACAGGTGCGCGCGCGCACGATGCAGATCGTCGCGCCGCTCGAAATTGAAGATTACGTTATCCAGACGGCCGAGTTCATGAGCCCGCCGCGTTGGCATATCGGCCATACGTCGTGGTTTTTTGAAACCGTGCTCCAAAAACACCGGCCGGGCTACCGAGTTTATTCCGAAGATTTTCTCTGGTACTTCAACTCGTACTACGAAGGGTTTGGCGCACGCATCGAGCGGCCGAAGCGCGGGACGAAATCGCGCCCGACCGTGCGCGAAACTGTCGCTTACCGAAATCACATCGACGAGCAGATGCTCGAGTTTCTCGATTCCGCCGAAGAATCTGTGTTATCCGTGGTTCGTCTTGGCCTCGAACACGAGATGCAACACCAGGAGCTGCTTGTTTACGACATCAAGCACCTGCTCTGCGATCAGTTCGAACCACCGATTACACCGTTGCCGCGGGCGTCAACCAAAGTAGCAGGCATGGCTGAAATCGAAGGCGGCTTGTTTTGGTCGGGGTATGGGAACACGGATAAAAACCATTTTGGTTGGGATAATGAAAAACCGGCTCACCAGGTATTTGTCCGCGATTTTGAAATCGACCGCGCACTCGTCAGCAACGGCGACTACCTCAGTTTTATGCGCGACGGCGGTTACGAAAACTTCCGCTGGTGGTTTTCTGAAGGCTGGGAAGCAGTCAACCGCGAACACTGGCGCGCACCGATGTACTGGGAACTTCACGACGGCGATTGGATGATTCGCGACTTCTCCGGACTAGCTTCCGCCGAAAGCAGGAAAGACGAGCCCGTTACGCACGTCAGTTTTTTCGAGGCTTCGGCGTT
>DATANW010000240.1:0-7682 GCA_036266055.1 Pyrinomonadaceae bacterium
ACCAATCACGAAGTTTGAAACTTCGCTTGAGTTTGTAGGCAACAGCCGCATCACGTCCGTAACGAGTTTGCCGTCGACGAGCCAGATCATGAACGTGGTCTTGCTCTCGATGCTTTGCACCCTGGCCCAGTCGAGGCGCACGGACTCCGCCATGTAGTCGGCCTTGAATCTCAGCTCACCGCGTTGGAGTCCTTTGATCTCTCCGGTCATCCGATCTCCGTTCTTCAACACGACAACGTCGTCGACGTTCTTCGCCGTTGCGGTTAAGGCGCATAGCAAGCTGAGAAAAGTGATCATGCCGGGGCGGCAAAGTCTTCGCGGCATACGAGTCCTGGTCATTCGATAAACCTCCCCTTTTCGCTATCGTTTTTGCACTTTTCGACGCCGGATCTCGCCTGTCAAAAGTGACAGTTATTCCGCGGTTTCACGCGGCTTAGAATCAGCAAAACTTTAAGTTTGGCAGGAAGGATGGGTGTGAAACGATGCTAAGGACCAAGGTCTCTCAACTGACGATGATCGCCGGACTGCTGCTCACGTGGTCCATTGCGGCCTCAGCTCAGGACATCAAGTACAACTTTCTTCAGGGGACTGATTTCTCAAAGTACAAGACGTACAAGTGGGTCAAGATTCCCAACGAGCAATACCCGAACTCAATTGTCGACAGCCAGATCATGCAAGCCATCGATACCCAACTGGCGACGAAGGGACTAACGAAGAGTGAAGAGAATCCGGATCTCTACGTCGTTTACCAGGTCGCAGTCAATCAGGAGAAACAGTGGAACTCCTATAGCACCGGTGGCGACATGTGGGGCTGGGGCGGTTGGGGTGGCTGGGGCGGCATGTCGACGACGACCACCACCAGCAAAACGATCAATATCGGAACGCTCAACGTTGACCTCTACGACACAGGCACTAAGAAGCAAGTCTGGCGCGGCGCCGCCAGCAAGACGTTGGGCTCCGGTAAAGATCCGGCGAAGGTCAACAAGAACCTGAACAAAGCGGTGGCGAAACTTTTCAAGAAGTATCCGCCGCCGGTGAAGTAGTCCTGGCTGAGTTGCGCTTCACAAAGGAGTAGACGATGAAAGCACGATTGTTGATTGGTACCTGCTTGTTCGTGGTCCTGGCGTTTGGCGTGTCCATGCAATCAACCGCGCAGGACAAGGACAAGAAAGAGGACAAACCGAAGAGTGAAAAATTTTCGGCGCTGGCCTACATGCCGCACGGCGCTGGACCAGCAATGGTCGGCTCCGGCGCGCGTGTCAATGTTGATGTGTGGGTGAACAGTTACACGAGCGATGCGGAAGCGAAGACGTTAGCCACGGCATTACTCGAAGGCGGATCGGACAGTTTGCTAAAGGCGCTCGAAAAGGCGGACACGATAGGCAAGATCCGGCTTAACGGCCGCGCAGGTTTTTACGACTTCAAACTGATCCGTTCGCATCAGTTTGAAGGCGGCAGACGCATCTACCTCGTGGGCGATCGTCCGGTTGGTTTTCTTGAAATGTACGTCGGCAACAGATCGCAGGATTACCCATTCGGGATCATGCAACTCGATCTGAAGAAGAACAGCAAGGGAAGAGAAGAGGGAACTGGAGCCTTGCTCTACGCCGCGAAAATCAAAGTTCTTGAAAACAACAGGATTGAGCTCGAGAGTTACGGGATCGACGCGATCCGGCTGCTCGGTGTGCGCAAGTTTTAGTCGAGTTCAGCAGTTTTCTCAATCTGCGGCGGGCCTTGTGAAGTTGCGACTTGGAGTTTCCCACGGAGCAGCCGAACAGGCCCGCAACCTCCTGATGGTTGTACCCTTCGACGTCGACTTTCATAAACACTGAACGGCAGCCCAACGGCAACTTGGCAACGGCGACGTCGAGCGCGACGCGATCCAGGAGCTGTGGTCCAACTGAAGTAGTCTTCAAAACGCGGGTCGATTCGATCTCATCCAGCAGGTAAGGAAAACGTTGGTTACGTCGCGTGCGGGTGCGAAAGTGCATGAGGACGTGGTTCGTCGTGAATCGATATAGCCAGGTCGAAAACTGACTCTCGCCACGAAACGATCCCGCCTTTCTAAGCAGGTGTAGGAAGATCTCCTGCGTGAGATCTTCCGCCTCGCTCACATTCCCCGTCATTCGCAAACACAGAGAATAGACCTTCGTTCGATGTCGCTCGTAGAGATCGCCGATGCCGGAGATCGTGCCTTGCGCAATCGCCTGCGTGAGTTCGTAGTCGGATGTGGTCGGACTGTTCTGACTCATGAATTACGTGCTGAGTCTATTGAGGGGTTCGGGTTCGATCACCTGTAAGTTTTGCCAGTTTCGACGCTTTTTGCCCTCCACTACATTGCTGCTCATCACTGAAACTCCGCCCCTTGGATTGGAGAACGTTGCATGAATCTGAATCGAATGCACTGGAGAACCTTCTCATTCTTTGCCGTTGTCGTCGCTTTGCTTCTCGTTTCGAGCAGGGCTGCGTTTGCACAAACGCCCGAAACTACGAAACCAGAAACAACCAAACCCGAAACAACAGAAGTCGAGCAGTTGAAGAAACGGCTGCAGCAACTCGAGCAAACAGTCGTCGAGCTCAAGGGGCAGATCGACGCTATCGAAGTAAAGAAAAAGAGCGCGACGCCGGCAGTAGTCCAGGCGACGTACTCAGAAGCGCCCGTCTCTGTGCCGGTAGCAGCTCCTGAAGATCCGGCCGCAGCAGCGCCGGCGTCTGCGAAGTCTCAAGACGCCAAGGGCGAGAGCACGTTCGAGGTCTATGGCTTCGCCATGCTCGACTTCGGCTATCAGTTCAAGCAAAACGATCCGAATTGGTTCGACGTGATCCGTCCGACCAAGTTGCCGTCGTTTTCCAACGAGTTTGCTCCGAATGGAAAGGTCTTTTCCGGCGTCAGACAAAGTCGTCTCGGAGTGAAGTCTTCAACGCCAACGAAGTACGGTGAGCTGAAAACACAGTTTGAGTTTGAACTGTTCGGCACCGGTGTCGACGCGGGTCAAACGACTTTCCGGTTGCGCCACGCTTACGGCGAGTTGGGCCAATTCGGCGCAGGTCAAACGTGGAGTCCATTCATGGACATCGACGTCTTTCCGAACTCACTCGAGTACTGGGGACCAAACGGAATGGTCTTCTTCCGTAACGTGCAGTTTCGGTGGATGCCATTGAAGGGCCGGAATTCGGTGACGATCGCTCTTGAGCGTCCAGGCGCGAGCGGCGATCAGGGCAGGTTTGAGGACCGCATCGAGTTATCCGGAATCAGGGGCAAGTTCGATCTGCCGGATCTCTCGGGCAACGTTCGCTTCACGAGAGACTGGGGTTACTTCCAGGCGGCGGGAATGTTGCGCCGCATTAAGTGGATCGACACTGTCAATGACGCATTCGATCTCGGCGGCAGTGAGGTGGGAGCGGGCGTGAACCTTACTTCCAACCTCAAGTTTGGCGAGAAAGACACCGGCCGGTTCGCATTCGTCTTCGGCCAGGGAATTGAAAACTACATGAACGACGCAGACGTCGACGTCGGTATTGAGCTCACTCCCGGTGGCGATCCACGCCGGCCGATCAAAGGAGTCGCGCTGCCGATGTGGAGCATGGTCGCGTTTCTGGATCACAACTGGAACAAGAAGTTCAGTTCTGCGATCGGCTACTCGTTCATGGATGTTGACAACTCCAACGGCCAGGCGCCCGATGCCTATCACCGCGGCCATTACGCTCTCGGCAATCTGCTGTATTACCCGGTTGAGAGAGTGATGGTCGGCGGTGAACTCCAGTGGGGCCGGCGCGAGAACTTCCTCGACGGCTTCAAGTCGGACGATTTCCGCGTCCAGTTTTCCTTTAGGTACAACTTCTCGAAGCTGTTCACATTTTGATCTTTAGGACCACGTGGTCCAACGAAGGAGAGAGAGTCGTATGTTGAGACAGAGAGTTCAAGCAAAGGTGCTCGTCGCGATGTTCATCGTGACGACGTTCGTCGCCGCGCCGCTGGCGTCTTTGGCTCAGAAGGTGAGCCCGGTCGCCCCGGCGCGCGCCCAGGTCGAGGCCGTCGTAAAAGAGGCCTACGACAAGTTCAAGAATGACCCTGGCGGTAAGAATGCCGACTACATTCCGTACCTCGCCCAGGTGGATTCAAAACTCTTCGGCATCGCGATAGTCACCACCGACAACCAGGAATTGTCGATGGGCGACATCAAGTATGCATTTTCAATCCAGTCGATCTCGAAAGTGTTTTCGCAGGCGCTGGCGATGGAGGAGCTTGGACCGGACAAAGTGCTCGACAAAGTCGGCAACGAACCTACCGGTCGCGCATTCAACTCCGTGTTTGCCGTCGCCGACATGCCGACACACACCGGCAATCCGTACGTGAACGCCGGCGCGATCTCGACTGTGAGTTTGATTTCCGCGAAGACGGCGGATGAGAAGTGGAACAAGATTCTCGACTTCTACAGCCGCGTCGCCGGCGAAAAGCTCACGCTGATAGACGAAGTCTACAAGTCGGAAGCTGCAACCAACACGGGTAACAAAGCATTGTCGATGTTGTTGGCCAAATACGATCGCATCTACGCCGACCCGTTTGAGTCAGTCGACGTCTACACCAAGCAGTGCTCGGTCGGCGTGAATGTGGTCCAACTTGCACGCATGGGCGCGACGCTCGCGAACAACGGCAAGAACCCGAAGACGGGCGAGCAGGTGATCAAGCCGGAGAACGTGCCACACATTCTTTCGACGATGATCATGGCCGGCTTGTACGACGGCTCAGGTGGTTGGGCGTGGCACGTTGGTCTACCGGCGAAGAGTGGAGTTGGTGGTGGGATCGTGGCGATCGTTCCCGGCAAGGGCGCGATCGCAGTGTTTGCTCCGCCGCTTGACGAAGCCGGCAACAGCGTGAAGGCGCAGAAGGTAATCCAGTACGTGGCGAACAGGCTCGACTTCAATCTGTTCTCGCCTCGTTCAGTTGGTTTGAAGGCCACGGAATAGCACAGGACGAACAACGGGCGATGAATTCAACTCTTTCTCTTCTCATAACGGCAACGCGACGTCGCAGCTTGATGCTGCGCGTTGCGTTGCTGCTCAAATTGGTCCTCGTCTTCCAACTGGTTTGTTTCGCACAGGGTCCCAAACCACCATTGACGCCGGACGAGCGTGCGGAATTACTGAAATTAATCCGTGATCTTCAACAACGGATCGAGAAGCTCGAAGCGGCGCAAAAGCCAACAGCAACGACAGCGGCCACAGCGGACGCCGCTTCGGCTAATGCGGTCGTTGCGTCTCCGGCGCTTGATGAGCCGCCACCCGCGGAAGCGACCGCTGCACCAGTCGCCGAACCCGCCGCCGCTGCGAAACAGGACGACAACGACAAGTTCGACGGCAAGTACACGCCAAATCTCGGATACAAGGTTGTAAACACCGAATATGGCGACATGAACGTCAGCATCTACACCTACGTCCGTTACCTGAACCAGCTCGGCCTCGACGACAGCTACACCGACGCCTTCGGCATTACAAAAACTGTTCAGAACCGCCAGGACATTCAGCTCCTCAAACTTCAGATCAAGTTTCTTGGTTGGATACTGAACCCGAAGATGCGCTACTTCCTCTACGCCTGGACTTCGAATGCAAACCAGGGCCAGGGCGCGCAGGTGGTCCTCGCCGGCAATCTTCAATACACCTTCAACAAATATTTCACGTTGGGCGGTGGCATCAGATCGCTGCCCGGCACACGCAGCGTCGAAGGTAACTTCCCGTTCTGGTTGAGTGTCGATAGCCGGCTAATTGCCGATGAGTTCAACCGCCCGTCATACACATCCGGAATTTGGGCCACCGGCAACGTCACCGATCGGCTGAAGTATCAGGTGATGCTCGGCAACAACATGAGCACACTCGGTGTTCCCGCCAGTCGTCTGGATAACGGTCTGAACACGGTGTCGAGCTCACTGGTTTGGTTTCCCACGGGTGACTTCGAGAGAGGTTTCAGTGGCCAGGGCTGGGGCGACTTCGAACATCACGAGAAGTTTTCCACTCGTCTTGGTTTTCACTTCTCGCGCAGCGACGAGAACCGCGAGAGCCAGCCGAACTCGGAACAGTTTGAAAACACGCAGCTCCGCCTGTCTGACGGCACAGTCATCTTCACACCCGATCTTTTTGGACCAGGCGTCGATATTACCGATGCGCGTTATCGAATGATGAGCGTCGACGGCGGTTTCAAGTATCGCGGCTTTTCACTCGAAGGCGAGTACTTCTGGCGCTGGCTGGACAAGTTCCGCGGCCCGAACACTGCAGGTGTTCCCAGGCTTTTCGACCACAGCGGACAGATACAAGCGTCGGCCATGGTCGTGCCGGAAAAACTTCAGGCATACGCAGGTTATTCCAAGATTTTCGGCCAGTTTGGTCAGCCGTGGGATTTCCGCGTCGGCACTAATTTCTTCCCGTTCAAGAACCACGTCGTCCGGTGGAACACGGAGGCGCTCTATCTCAACCGGTCTCCCGTGGGCTACACGTCCGTGCCGTTTGCGATTGGCGGCCGCGGCTGGGTTTTCCACTCGAACATGGAGTTGGCATTTTGAGACCACGGATCTTACAGAGCGTTGTAATCACGATTGCGCTGCTCGTTGGTTCGACAACCGCAACGGCGCAGAAGACGGACGACTACCTGTTCAACGATTCGCATTTCCACCTGACGAACTACATCCAGGAAGGAATCAACATCCACGACTTTCTCAAGATCATGGGAAACAAAGCAGGGCGTGTGGCCTTGTTTGGCATTCCGCTGCAACAGCAGTGGTCCTACCGCGTCGACGAAAACCGTGCTCCAACTTACTACCTGAACTCGGACGCGCCGCTTTATTACTACTCATTCACCGACGCCTGGATCGCCATGTCTTACAAGTCTCTTTCCAAAGAAGAGCAGGCACGGTTCGATCCCATGATCACCGGCTTCAATCCGACTGACATGTACGCCGCCGATCACATTCGACGCGTGCTCACGACGTTTCCCGGTGTGTTCACGGGTATCGGCGAGTTCAGCATTCATAAGGAATTTGTTTCCGCGAAAATCGCGGGCGAAGTGGCGAGTCTTCAGGACCAGGCGCTCGATCGTCTCATCGACTTCGCAACCGAAGTCGGTCTCGTCGTGTTGATTCACAACGACGTCGACGTGCCGTTTGCGAAGCCAGGCGCAGAACCGGCGTATGCGGCGCAAATGAAAGCGCTGCTCAAACGTCATCCGAACACGACGTTTATCTGGGCGCACATTGGCGTCGGTCGAATCATTCGTCCGGTCAAAGAACAGGTCGCGATCGTCGAGGAGATTATCAACGACCCACAACTGCGCAACGTTCATTTCGACATCTCGTGGGACGAGGTGGCGAAGTACATCGTCGCGACACCGGAATCGACGAAGAACGCCGCAACGATAGTCAACCGTTATCCCGGCCGTTTTCTTTTCGGCACTGACGAAGTCGCTCCGCCGAATCAGGAGAAGTATTTGAAGGTCTACAACCAGTACGAACCCTTCTGGAAACTCCTGACTGCGGAAGCAAGCGAGAAAGTCCGGAAAGGAAACTACGAAAGAATTTTTGACGAAGCGAGACGCAGAGTGCGCAGTTGGGAAGCTGCGAACGTTACGCCGCGCGCTTCGAGCATGGCCAACTCTAATCGGCAATGACCTGAGGGGAGGTTTCTATGAACCTTAA
>DATANW010000241.1:0-16204 GCA_036266055.1 Pyrinomonadaceae bacterium
CGGGCGCCGGCGACGCTTTTCACGGCGGGTTTCTTTACGGATTGCTGCGTGGCGATGACATCGAGACCAGTTTGCGGTTTGCGAACGCGGTCGCGGCGATGAAGTGCTCTGCGTTGGGTGCGCGGTCCGCGTTGCCCACCGAAGCACAGCTTCACGAGTTCCTACGCACTCAGTAAACTTTCGTTGCGCCTTTGCGTCTTTGCGGGAACCCCTGAGTAACATTTCTCGCTTAGCGCAAAGTGAGCAAGATTTCTCCCGCAAAGGCGCAAAGGCGCAAAGGCGCAAAGGCGCAAAGGCGCTAGGGAAAACCCAAGCAAACCTGATATAAACCATCCGCTCGCCACCAGAGATTCCGCATTCTTAACAATTCAGCAGAGGTAACCATGAGACTCGTTTTAATCGTAGTAAGTGCGTTGTTCCTGAGCGTGCTGCCGTTTCCTCAACGGTCTGCCGGAGCCGACCTCGTGTTCAAGAACGGCAATGTTTACACGGTCGATCCGAAGACGCCGCGCGCCGAAGCAATCGCGGTCACTAAAGATCGGATCGTATTTGTCGGTTCCAATGCTGACGCGCAGAAGTTTGTTGGTTCGAAAACACGCGTCGTCGATTTAAAGGGCGGCACGGTGCTGCCGGGCTTTGCTGACGCGCATCAACATCTTTCGGGCGTCGGCTTCCGCGAAATGACGTTGAATCTCGAAGGAACGACGAGTCTGCAGGACCTGCTCGCGAAACTCAAAGCGCGGGTGGACCAGGCAAAACCCGGCGAGTGGGTGACCGGACGCGGTTGGATCGAAACACACTGGACGCCTCCCGTGTTTCCCACGCGCTGGGACCTCGACAAAGTCGCACCCAACAACCCGGTGATACTCGGACGCGCCGACGGGCACGGCTCGGTCGCGAACAGTGCGGCGTTGAATCTCGGCGGTGTCGACAAGAAAACGCCTAATCCATTTGGCGGCGAGATTTCAAAAGACAAGCAGAGCGGCGAGCCTAACGGCATGTTGCTCGACGCGGCGCAGGGACTCGTCCGCCGTCGCATCCCCCCGACTTCTCCGGCCGAAGCGGAACGCGCGGTCGTGCTCGGCGTGAAACGAAACATCGAACTCGGCTGGACACAAGTTCAGGACGCGGGCGGAACTTATAACGAAGTCGACCTGTTCAGGAAGCTGTACGGCGAGGGAAAGATCAAGCTGCGCATCTACAAGGCGGTTTATGGACCAGGCCCGAACGCGACGCGTTTGCTCAACGAAGGACCGACGATTGGAGCGTTTGAAAACCGCTTCACGTTCCGCACCATTAAAGTCGTGTCCGACGGAGCGCTTGGTTCACGCGGCGCGGCGTTGCTGGAGCCTTACTCCGACGCTCACGATACATCGGGTTTTTTGACGGTGAAAGCTGAAGAGTTGCGACCGATGCTGATCGACGCGCTGCGCAAAGGCATTCAAGTCGAGACGCACGCGATTGGCGATCGCGCGAATCGGTTCATTCTCGACGAATACGAAACTGCGTTCAAAGCGGTGCCCGCGTCCGAACGGAAGGTTGCCGACCCGCGTTGGCGAGTCGAGCACGCGCAGATCGTGAACCCGGCGGACATTCCGCGTTTCGCGAAGCTGGGAGTGATTCCGTCGATGCAGCCGTCGCACGCCATTGGCGATCTGTTTTTCGCACCGAGCCGGTTGGGAATCGAGCGACTTGCCGGTTCGTACGCGTGGGAAAGTTTCATCAAGTCAGGCGTCGTGGTCCCGGGCGGTTCGGATGCGCCGGTCGAACGCGGTGAACCGATGATTGAGTTTTACGCCGCCGTCGCGCGCAAGGACCAGAAAGGGTTTTCCGCAGAGGGCTGGCATCCGGAAGAGGCAGTGTCGCGAGCCGACGCGTTGAAGATGTTCACACTGTGGCCGGCGTACGCAGCGTTTGAAGAGAAACTGCGCGGCTCGATCGAAGTCGGCAAGCTGGCAGACCTGACAATCCTTTCGGCCGACATCATGACGATCCCGGCGGCTGACATTCTGAAGACGCGGTGCGTGATGACAGTCATCAACGGCGAGATCGTTTACGAAGGAAGTTGATGCGATTTACATCGCTGCTCATCGTTGTGATTTTGTGTTTGGCGGTGGGCTCCACGCCACGCGCGCAGGATCCCGCGCCCGCAGCGCCCTCGCCGTCTGCGTCTGGACCAGTCGTCGCGTTGAGCATGATCGCTACCGACAAAGACGGCAAAGGTCTCAACTCGATCCGCAAAGATGAGATCCGTGTTTTTGAAAACCAGATCGAGCAGACTGTACTCGGCCTCGAGGCAGACGAACGGCCCGTCGATTACGTCATCGTTATCGACTCCACCGGCTCGTTTCATGATGTGTTGGAGTCTGCCATCGAGGCTGCAAAATTGTTTGTCGTTAACCGGCGCCCGCAGGATCAGGTTGCGGTCGTGCGGTTTGTTAACAGCGACAAGATCGAGAAGGTCGAGGAGTTCTCGACCAATAACGAAGCCCTTCAGAAGGCGCTCGACGACTCATACGTCGAGGCCGGCCAATCGGCGGTAATCGACGCGCTATACCTGAGCGCGCAATACGTTGCGGAGCACAACAAATGGAACGAAGGCCGGCGCAAGGCGCTCGTCGTTTTCACGGACGGAGACGAAAGAATCAGTTACTACAAACTCAAGGACCTGATCCGTCTCTTGTACCAGGAGAGTGTCCAGGTGTTTGCTATCGGCTTCGTTACGCAGCTCAACGAGCAGCAGAAGACGAAACCGGGCAAAGAAACTCCGCGCGAACGCGCCGAGAAGTTGTTGGCAACCATTGCGGAACAGAGTGGCGGCCGCGTCTTCTTTGCTGAAAACAAGGACCAGATCCTCGCTTCGGCGGCGGAAATACTCTTGCACCTGCGCGCGCAGTTTCGCCTCAAGTACCAGTCCACGACCGATGCGGCGAAAACCGGTTTCCGCGACGTGGAAGTGAAGTTTGCGACGCCGGAAGGCGAGACTCGGCACCTCGTTACACCGCGTGCCTACTGGTTTGGCCCGAAACCTCAACCTGCTAAATCTGACAAGAAGAAGAAAAAACCATGACCACCGAAGTGTCTTCGCCTGCACGACGTAGTTTTCTCTCACTCGCCGGAAAAGGTCTCGGTCTCGCGGCGCTTTCCGTTCCGGCCATTGGCGCGCTCGCGAAAGAGATCGAAGCCGCGACGAAGAGCGTCAGTCATCTGAGCCCGGAACAAGTGGCGCTGGACGAAGACTACTGGTCCGTCATCCAAAACTCCTTCACCGTTACGCGCGGGATCGTCAACCTGAACAACGGCGGCGTCTCGCCCAGTCCGCGTATCGTCACCGAAGCGCTGGTGCGTTACATCTGGCAACAGGAAGACGCGACGGCGTACACGATGTGGCAGATTCTCGAGCCGCAGTCAGAAACGATTCGCACGGGCTTGGCGGAGATCTTTGGTTGCGACCGTGAGGAGATCGCGATCACGCGTAACGCGTCTGAATCGCTCGAGATTTGTTTGATGGGCATGGATTTCAAACGCGGCGACGAGATCCTGTCGACGACGCAAGACTACCCGCGCATGTTGACGACGTTGCGGCAACGTGAACAACGCGAAGGGCTCGTGCTGAAGTTGGTCCAGATTCCGATTCCGCCAAAAGACGTCAACGAGATCACAGCGGCGTTCGAGCGAGGCATCACGCCTCGTACGAAGCTTATCCTCGTTTCGCACCAGGTGAACATCACGGGCCAGATCACGCCGGTGAAGGCAATTTGCGACATGGCTCGGGCGCGCGGTATCGAGACGATCGTCGACGGAGCGCACTCGTTTGCGCAGTTTGATTTCAAACAGAAGGATCTTGGTTGTGACTATTTCGGTACGAGCTTGCACAAGTGGCTTTACGCGCCGAAAGGCACCGGACTGCTTTACGTGAAGCGCGACAAGATCGAGAAGCTGTGGCCGTTGATGGCGGCGGAGACGAAGCAGGCTGGCGACATTCGAAAGTTTGAAGAGGTAGGAACGCACTCGGCTGCGCCGCGGCTCGCGATCGGCGAGGCGATGGTGTTTCACAACGGGATTGGCGGGAAGCGCAAAGAGGCTCGGCTCCGGTACCTGTCGCGTTACTGGATGAACCGGTTGAAGGACGTGCCGAAGATTGCGTTCAATACGTCGTTCGACCCGAACCAGTCGTGCGCGATTGCGAATGTGAAGATCGATGGGGTAGACCCGACAGCGATCGGCAGTTATCTGTTCGCGAAGCACCGCATTTTCACGACGCCGATCGTCCACGAGGAGTTCAAAGGCATCCGCATCACGCCCAATGTTTACACCACTATCGGCGAGCTGGACCGATTTTGCGACCTGATGGAAAAAATCGCCCGCAAAGGCCTGCCCACCTGAACTAACGCCGCCGTGCGGGCGTAAAGCAGATGGTGCTAGAATCCGTGTGGCGGGAGGTTTGTTATGAAAGAGGCTCGAGATTGCGTTAACGATGTATGTGGCGCGGTGATGGACGGAGTGCGGAGGATTGATGAAATATCCTATGCCATCATGCCCCGGGACCTGGCGCACGCCGTAGCCGATCTAAACAAGGCTGTGCTGAACCAGTTCCGCGACCTAATCGATTGGAAAATCCGCTGGAATGATGAAGTTTTAGAGGGTGGTGACCGGATGCGCGAAGAGTGGCGCGAGAAGTGTCGACGGGAAACCGGCGCGACAGCCACCGACCCGACCAGCCAGGGAGTCTAGGAAAACTTTGAACAGGCGAAACGACTGATGGAAGTCTTACTGGCAGAAGAGTACGGATTCTGTTTCGGCGTAGAACGCGCCGTCGAGATGGTCGAAGAAGCGGTGCACGAGGGCGCCCGGCCCATTCGCTCCCTCGGCCCACTGATTCACAACGCGCAGGAGATGGAGCGCCTCGGCGAGCAAGGCGTCTCTACGATCGACACGCCGGAACAAGCCGACAGCGACACCATTGCCGTCATTCGCGCTCACGGCGTCACGCCGCAAGTTCAGCACGATCTCGAGCACCGCGCCGCGAAAGTTATCGACGCCACCTGCCCGTTCGTTACTCGCGTACAGCATCTCGCTGAACGAGCTGCAAAACAGGGACGCGACGTCGTCGTTGCCGGCAACCCGGATCATCCGGAGATGATCGGCGTCGTCGGTTATGCACCAAACAATACTTACGTCGTGCGGGACGCGAGTGAAGTCGCAAGCCTTCCCACACTGCGTTCACCGCTCGTCGTCTCGCAAACCACCATCAAGTTGAAGACGTTCCTGGAAGTCGCGGAGGCGGTGCGTGAGAAAGCAGACACGGAACCGCAAGTGGTCAACACGATCTGCTCCGCTACCCGCGATCGGCAGGACGCCGCGCGCGCTCTCGCCGGACAAGTCGACGCGTTCTACGTGATCGGCGGTCGTCACTCGTCAAACAGCGTGAAGTTGTTGGCGGTGTGTGAGGAACAGTGCGCGAAGAGTTTTCTGATCGAGACTCCCGCGGAGATCAATCCTGCTGATCTGGAAAACGTGAAACGAGTGGGTGTGACGGCCGGTGCTTCAACGCCAAACTGGTTAATCGATCAGGTGGTCGAGCGACTTCATCAACTCGGCGCCTAAACCGTCTTACTTAGAACAGCTCGTCAACGTCCAGCGCGTTCACGATCTGCCGCGCTTCTTCCGACCCATACTCTACAATCTGCCGGCGCAATGCGGCCCGTGCCGTATCGGCATCAACTGGATCGTTCAGCAGCGTCGTCAAAATTGAAAGCGGACAACGAGCGAGCGCTTCGTTTGCGAGTTCGCGGACGATCTTGTCTTCGGAGCGCGCCAGCTCGCAGATCTCGCTCGGTGGAAAGCGGGCATTCAACGCATCCGCCAGCACGTCGATTCGTTTGTAATCGTGCTGGTTCGAAGCCCGGCGGACGAGTTGCGCGAACACTTCGGCCGATTCTGTTTTGTCCTGCAAGACGGAGGCGCACGTGTCTGCGACGGACTTGAGTCGACTAACGGTCCCGGCATCGAGAGCTTCCGACTTCTCCGCCGCGCGATCGTCGAGAGCGGCGAGGAAGCGGCTTAACTCGAGATCAGCGCGAGCGTCGTACTGAAAGTTGCGCGTCGCCTGTCCAGTCGAGACGGGTGCTTGCAACGCGCGTTGAACCAACCCGCGCGTCGAGGGGCGCAGTTCAGACCAAACGGTGGCGATTCGCGAACCGAAATCGCCGAAGTCGCCGAAAGTATCGCTCGGCAGGGAGGAGGGCAAGTTTAGTAATCCACCTTTCTTTCTGAACGCGGAGTTATAACACTACTCGGCGAGATTGTGATCTTTGATTTCTGCGATGGTCGGAAACGGAATCTTGACGACCTGTCCGTCAGCACATAGGATTTTGACGCTCGGAGTCGTAAGTGCCTGGGTTGTTTTCATGCTGCGTACCGTGCCGCGGACCCGCCTTCCGTCGGTAGTGATGATTTCAACGTTGTCTTTGCCGTAAAGCGGTTGCAAAGCCGCCAGAGCTTTGGTTATCTCCACCTTTGTTCGACCTCCGGTGCCATATTGCCCTTTTATGTGCCGGGAAGTCTATTGCACGAGAGTCCGGAACACGGGTTTGACGAATCGCGTATACAAAAATCGAGCGAATTTCGCTTAACATCCAAAACAGGTGCCGTCTTATGTCTCAGAATCCAGAAATGCCTTTGCCGGTGAATGCAACGCCGAATCTCACCACCTGTTCCAATTGTCATTCCGCGATGCCGTCGGAATTACGTTTCTGCCGGAACTGCGGATTTCGTCTTGGCGACGGCATCGCCGAATACACTGAGACCGTGCGTTTCGGCGGACAGCGCGGGCCGCTCGCGCCCGGATCGACGTCGATGCCAGAGCCAATGCCGGCGAGAAAGCGCCGCAAGATGAGCGGTATGGCCTGGGTGTTTCTCGGGTTGCTGATCTTCTTTATCGGGGCGGCGGCATTTACGGCGGTGATCAGCCCGATACGCCACAACCGCGTTATCAGTACTCAAATTCCGAAAGACAGATCTTACGCAGGCGTGCAGGATTGGGACACGGTCAACGAGCCGGACAATGGACTCAAAGGCGCGACCTTCAAAGCAGTGAGTCCTCCCGACGGCCCGGCTGATAAAGCCGGCCTGGTGGGCGGCGACGTAATCACCAGGTTCGACGGCCAAACGATCAACGGCGAAGACGATATGACGAGAGCGCTCGTCCGAACGCCAGTCGGTAAGACTGTCGACGTCGAGTACGTCCGCGATGGCGAGACTCACACTACGAAGATGACAACGGTGTCTGAAGACGAATTACAGCGGTTAGGCGAGGTGTTTGACGACCGCGAAGACCACGGCTTTTTCGGCTTTGATCGTGGGAGCGCTCAAATTGTAGAGATTCCCGGAACAAAACTGCACGGCGTACAGCTCAATAGAGTCCTGGCCAGCCGTCCGGCTGACATGGCGGGCGTCAAGAACGGCGACATCATTGTCAAATGGGGCGAGATCCCGATTCGAACGCGGGAAGAACTGGCGACGCGAATAAACCGCGCGATTCCTTACTCAACGGTGACACTGACCGTAATGCGCGGCGCCGAGAAACTCGAAATCCCCGTGAAGCTGGGTCGAGAGTAGTACCACTCATCAACGACCCAGGACGTGTTCGCGCATGAGAGCTTCCATTTCCAGTCGTGCTTCCTGGCGCTGAATCTCCGTTTCGTCAGGTTCGAACGCTTCGAACAGGGCATACTGCGTTTGTTCCAGCAGGCGCAGTTCCCACGCCTCGCGGTCGTGCGCCGAAGGTCGCGAGAACCAGAGCGCGTCGATCTCCGACTCCCTGACGTCTACCGGATTCAGAAGTTGCGCTTCCTGCGACCGTAACTCGGCTAGTGTCGCCGGCTGCATCAAGACGCTGCGCAGTTCCCAACCGTGCTTGCGATAGGTGGCGACCAACTCCATGAACAGATTTGCCTTCGTCATGTTAGCCTTGCCTCGGTTGGTGTTGTAATCTGCCAATCCGTGTTATCCCTTTCCTATGAAGACCGGAATAGCGTATGTTACGAGCTTTATTGTCATTTTACTCATGTCAACCCAGCAAATGACCGCAAATACTTTAAGGGAACTTGAACCCACGACTGCTACCAAAGAACCGACGCCTTTTTACGAAGCTCTCGCCAAAGCATTAAAGAAACGCAAAACAAAGGTTGAAAACGTCTGTCCGCCATCGGATCCCGTGGCGCGTCGCATTCTCGAGGAGTACGGCGCGGTTTTTGTCGCAGACAAGAAGGTGCTTCCGCCGCCGGTGTGCGTCTTCACCAACGAAGAGCAGGTGACGCGGTTTCAGGAGCAGGCCGGGTTTGAAGCGGAGTTCATGTCGTACGACCACGTCGAGCTCCAGCCGGCTGCGTTGAAACAACTACTGAAGGCCCGCGAAGAAGCACAAAAGGAAGGTCTCGACATCACGCCTCGCGATGGCGCGGAAGCTGCTCGACGAAATTATGAAGACAGCGTGCGGCTTTGGAATTCACGTTTCGAGCCGGCGTTGGAGTACTGGCTCGGACAAGGCCGCCTCACTGCTGAACAGGTCGACCGGTTGAAGGGGTTGTCGCTGTACCAACAGATCGCGGAAGTACTCGAACTCGAAAAAGAGGGGATTTACTTCAGCAAAGACCTATCCAAGTCGATTCTTTACTCGATCGCCGCGCCGGGAACGTCACAGCACATCGCGATGCTGGCATTTGACGTCAACGAGTTTGAAAACCCGCGCATCCGCGAGATCATGGCGAAGCATGGCTGGTTTCAAACGGTCCTGAGCGATCTGCCACACTTCACTTTTCTTGGTCTTAAAGAAAAGGACCTCCCGAAACATGGATTGCGAAGTGTTGAAGTGAACGGTCAGGTATTTTGGATCCCGAATGTCTCGTCCGTTCATCCGGGTATCGATAAGTAGATCTAGACCGCTTCGATTCGGCGGGAAAAAGAATTTTAAAAATCTCTTTTCCGTGTGTCTCCCGGCTGCGGGAACCCGTAAAAAAGGAATTCTTGAAAACAGATTCGTGGTAGACTACGAGGCCTCTTCCCCCAGCCCAAGCCAAAGTGGAATTGTTTCAGGCCTTTAACCCGACAAGGAAGGTCTATCATGGATGTCCCTCAATTCATCGCTGGCAGGTTCAGGATCGAACGCGAAATCGGGACCGGCGGCATGGGAACTGTTTACCTCGCTACCCACCTCGGACTCGAAAGACCAGTAGCAGTCAAGATCATCAAACGCGAATTCGCGGGTGACGCTGACGTCGCCGATCGTTTTTTGCGCGAAGCGCGCACGATGGCGAAGCTGCATCATCATCACGCGGCGATGATCTTCGACGCGGGCAATCTGCCTGACGGGCGTCACTTCATCGTGATGGAGTTTGTCGAAGGCGAAACACTTTCGCAGTTGCTGGCACGTGAAGGACGTTTCACGCCATCGCGCGCGGTCGAGATCGCGACGCAGATCTGCGACGTGCTCGAAGAAGCGCATCGCCTCGGGATCATTCATCGCGACCTGAAACCCTCAAACATTCTGCTCGGTAAGCGCGGCGTCTGCGTGCTCGACTTCGGCGTTGCCAAAGTTCTCGCGTCGTCAGCCGAATCGACTGCAACTCACGCGAGCACCGGTTCGGGACAACTGATTGGAACGCCGCGTTACATGTCTCCCGAACAGTGTTTGGGCCAGCGCGTCGGCGCGCGCAGCGATCTGTACAGTCTTGGCGTGCTGTTGTACGAGATGCTCGCCGGGCGTCCACCATTTGTCGATCCGTTTCAATCGGCGTTGCTGGTGAAACAAGCGACAATGCCGGCGCCACCGTTGCCAAGACTGCGACAGGACATTCCGCGATCGTTGGCCCTGGCGGTCCATTCGCTGTTAGCGAAACGTCCTGAGGATCGCCCGCGCACTGCGGCTGCCGCCAAGGCGTTGTTGGAACGAAGTCTGACAAAACCGGATCGAACGTTGCCCGACATTCAACCGCTGTCGTCGATGGTGGCGGCGTCAAACCCCGGAAACGGAATTATGTTTCGTGTCGGCGCGCCGTTGGTCCTGGTCACGACCTTCGGTGCGTTGTTGGCGTGGGGTTACACCGGACAGAGCGCTTCCGCGCCGCGCATTCCGAAAGAAGCGTTGCCGGTTGCGAATGCGCAGTTGCAAATGACGCCCGCCTCGTGGCGCGGCGACACCGTTCGCGACAGTAATGGTCGCGTCGATGCGAGTCGTGACGTCGGTTTTAGTGCCGACGCAGGGGATGAACCGCGACCGCCGATCGTCGAAACGATTTCGCTGGATCAGGCGCGCAAAGTAGCCTCGAAGTTTGCTAAAGGAACTGTCGGGGCACTGGCGATTGTCGACACGGATTCCGGGCCCGCGATCGTGGCTGTCGATAGTCAACGACGATCCGGTAAGACGGCATTTCTCCTGCTCGAAAAACGAAATGGGAAGTTTCGCGTCAGCTCGCAGCAGCCGTTGGACGGCAGGGGCTTTAGCCACGCAAGCTGGGGCGCCGAACTTGTCGACACCGACGAAGACGGATTTCAGGAGTTGTTGTTCAGCGGCAAAGATTCGAGCGAAGGCCGCGGTTTGCGGCGTCTGGTTTTGTTCGTGCCGAACGACCGCCGCACCTACTCGATGCAGATGACGGGCGAAACCACCGCGCAAGGCACGCCGCGAATTCAGTGGCTCTCGAACGCCGCCGGTACGGACGCGGCGGTCTACCGCACTGCGCTGCGGCAAAAGGCCCGCGCAATTGTGGCGAAGAAGAGGCCTTAGGTTTTTGGTCTTGGGTCTTTGTATGGGTTGTCCGTGGTCAGTTATCCGTCATATCTGCAACTGACCACGGACTACAGACAAAAACAAAGACCCAAATCCAAAGACCCAAACCCCCATTTGTGAATTTCCCTCCGGCAAAGTACCCTCATACCTCGACATCTAATTGGCGGTTAGAAGAATCGAAAGGCCAATATCAAACTGCTGGGCGTGGAGTTATCGGTGAAACGTTTCTCAATTCTTTTTCTTCTTCTTTGCTTACTATCTCCATCAACACTGAGCTCGCGCGCGTTCGCAGAGGTCGTAACGCAGCAGCGCACCGCGCGCCCGGCTCCGACAAAGCCGGTCGAGGCGACGCTGGCGCCGGCGGCGCGTCTGCCGGAAGCGAAAATAACGAGCCAACTGCTCCCGAATGGCCTCGAAGTCATCATTCTCGAAGATCACTCGATTCCACTCGTCACGATTGAGCTGGCGGTGAAGAACGGTTCATACACCGAGCCGCCGGAGTTGAACGGGCTGTCGCACTTGTACGAGCACATGTTTTTCAAACAGAACCGCGCCATCGCGAACGCCGAGGATTACCTGCGCACCATTGGCCAGATGGGCATCGCCTACAACGGCACGACACGCGAGGAAGTTGTCGATTATTACTTCACGACGACCAGCCCGAACCTGCGCACGGCGATGCAGTTCATGAAAGACGCGACGCGCTATCCGCTCTTCGACGAGCGCGAATTCGTGCGGGAGAAAGAGGTCGTGATCGGCGAGATCGACCGCAACGAGTCGAACCCGTTTTTCTATCTGAACAAGGAGATGAACAATCGTCTCTTCTTCAAGTATCAGAGCCGCAAGAACCCGCTGGGCAGCAGAGAGACAGTCGGCGCTGCGACGACGGACATGATGCGTTTGATTCAGCAACGCTACTACGTGCCGAACAACTCAGCGTTGGTGTTGACGGGCGACGTAAACCCGGCGGAAGTGTTCAAGATGGCGCAGGAGTTTTACGGCGACTGGCCGAAGCGCGAGAAAGATCCGTTTGTCGAGTTTCCGCTGGTCGAGCATCCGCCGTTGCCGAAGAGTGAAGGTCTCGTGATCACGCAGCCGGTGCAGACCGTGTTCATCAGCATTGGCTGGCATGGTCCGTCGATTGGCAAAGACAATCCGGCGACGTACGCCGCCGACGTCTTCTCGTTCATTCTTCGTCAACCTAATTCACGGTTCCAACGAAACCTTGTCGACACCGGACTGGTCACGGCTGTCGACCTCAGTTACTACACGCAACGCAACGTTGGCCCAATCGCGCTGATCGCGCAGACGACGCCTGACAAAGCGCGCGCCGCAATCAAAGCGATGTACGAAGAAGTCGCGCACTTCAACGACAAGGATTACTACACCGACGAGCAGCTCGAAAGCGCGAAGGCGCTGCTCGAAGCTGACGATCTCTACTCGCGTGAGAAGTTGAGCGACTACACGCACACACTCAGTTTCTGGTGGGCATCGACGGGGCTCGAGTACTTCCGCGGTTATCTCCCGCGGCTGCGCGCCACGTCGCGCGCCGACATCAGCCGCTACATCACGACTTACATCCAGGGAAAACCCCACATCAGTCTCGCGTTGATGTCGCCTGACGCGCAGAGCAAAGTCAAAATCACACCGGAAGAGTTGATGGGTCAATGAACAGAGCCAGGATCATGAACGAATCAGTAAAGCAGTTTTTCAATGGCGCGCGTCAAAGCCTCGTGCGTCAAAGAGTGGTCACGTTAGTTTTGCTTGCCGTGCTCTTCGCCGGCGGTGCAGTCGGGTCGCGTGCGCAAACGGCGCCGGCGCCGCAACCGGCGCGACCGGCGCAGTCGTCGCTGCATGACGTCGTTGCAAAACAGGCGGCGTTGGTTAGTGAGTTTGAAGTCAACGGCTTGAAGGTGCTGATGAAGCGTCGTGAAGGAAGCTTGACGGTAGCGGCGGGACTGTTTATCCGCGGCGGTTCGGCGAACATCAACGCGCAGAATGCCGGTATTGAAACCTTGATGTTGTCGGCGGCGACGGAAGCCAGCGCCGGTTTTCCACGCGACCGCATGCGCAGCGAGCTCTCGCGCATGGGCACGGTGATCGGAAGCAGTTCCAACAACGACTACTCGGTGCTTTCACTCGCGTGCACGCGGATGCATTTCGATCGTTCGTGGCAGATCTTTACCGACGTGACGCTGCGTCCGTCGTTTACGAAGGAAGACGTTGCGCTCGTGCAGGAGCGGCAGATTATTTCGTTGAGTGACGACACCGACAACCCCGACGTTTATCTGCAAAAACTTCAGGACAAGATCGCGTATGCCGGTCATCCATACCTGAACAGCACGAATGGCACGCCGGAAACAGTGGCGAAGCTGACCCCTGAAGATCTGCGCGCGTATCACACGAAACTGATGCAGACTTCGCGGCTCCTGCTGGTCATCGTCGGCGATTTAAACGCTAGCGAAGTGAAGACGCTGGTTGAATCGAGTTTTGGAAAGTTACCTCGTGGGACTTACAAACCGGAGACGGTGCCGCAGTTGGCGTTTGATAAATCGTCTGTCGACATTACGCCGAGAGAGCTGCCGACGAACTACATCCAGGGACTCTTCACTGCTCCTTCGTTGACGTCTCCTGACATTTACCCGATGCGTATCGCGAGCTCCTTGTTGCGTGATCGCGTGTTTGAAGAAGTGCGTGTGAAGCGAAATCTGTCGTACGCGCCGGACGCGTTTTTGCGGACGCAGGCAGCGAACGTCGGCGGGTTGTACGTGACGGCGAAAGACGCGAACCTGTCGGTGCGCTTGATGTTGAGCGAGATTCAGCGGCTGCAAACCGAGGCTGTCAGCCCGACGGATATTCACGCCGTGATTGCGCAGTATCTGACGACGTACTATCTCGGACAGGAAACTAATGCGGCGCAGGCGGGTGAGCTGGCGCAGTATGAGTTGATTGGCGGTGGCTGGCGCAATTCGATCGATTTTCTGGAGAAGTTGACGGCGGTTACGCCGGCCGACATTCAGCGCGTCTCGCAGAAGTACATGCGAAACATTCGGTTCGTTGTTTTGGGAAATCCGCGGAGCGTCGACACCGGCGTCTTCACTGGCGCAGCGGGAGAGTAATCACAAAAGGGATCACAAAAGGCACAAACGAAGCCCACAAAAAGCACAGGATTTTTAATAAAGAATTTCTTCAATGAAAGAATTCTGCTTGTGCCTTTTGTGGGCTTCGTTTGTGCCTTTTGTGTCTACATCGTCTCCCGCAAATAGCGTTCGTAGAGTTTCTGATCGAGCCGTTGGAGACTGCGCGCCTCGCTCGCAGCCATCGTCAGGTTTCCGCTCTCGAAGTAAGCGATCGCGAGGTTGTAAAAGAACTCCGCACAATTCGGACGCAGCTTCGCCGCCTCGGTGTACTCGTCAATCGCTTCACGCATCCTGCTCGCGTAGTAGTACGCATCACCCAACTTGTTATGAATGTCGGCGTCGGAAGGTTTTAGCTGCAGCGCTTCGAGATAGGCGCGAATCGCTTCCTGGTTCTTTCCCTGTTTGACCTTGCAGTAACCGACCTTCACCCACGCATCCGCTCGCTTCGGGTTCTTGTTGACGGCGTTCTCGAAATATCCGACCGCACTGTCGTAATTCCCGAGCCACAGCGACTCGAGTCCGTTGCGATACGCGGACTCAGCCACGTCGCCCTTCGGCTTCGCCGCGAGATCAGACAAAGGACGCACCGCACCCGCGCGCAACTCTCCGACGCGTGCTGCCGCAATCGCCAGATTGATGTTCTGGCCATTCGTGACTTTCACCGTCACGACACCCAACACCTGGCCGCGCAAGTTGAAAACAGGACTGCCGCTGTTGCCGTGAGAGATCGGCGCGGTGATCTGAATGATGCGATAGCTGTTCGGCACCTCGCGCACCGCGGAAACGATGCCGTCGCTGACCGATCCTTCGAGCTTCAGTGGATTGCCGATGACGAAGATCGTTTCGCCCTCGTCGGGCAGTTCGGTCGCAAGCTCGCTCGTGCGCGCGCGTTCGAGCGGCATGTCGACGTTCAGCAGCGCGAGGTCGCCCTCTTCGTCGACGGCGAGCGTGCCGGTGATCGGAAACACCTTGCCTTTGCCGTCGAGTGTTTTGATCTCAGCGCGGGCGGCGCCACGAATGACGTGAAGGTTTGTTACGACTTGTCCGGGTTTCAGAAAGAACCCACTGCCGGTCATTAACGCTTCGCCGGTCGCGTCGTAGGTCGCGATAGCTACGACGGCGGGCTTGACGCGTTTGACGAGGGCGGGGAGACTTTCATCGGCGCGGGCGGCAGCCGAAAGAAAAAGCAGCAGCGCAACGGATAGAAAAAGGGGGTACTTTCTCGTTGTCATGTCGTCAGTTCCAGGGCGAAAAACGAAGACTTTAGGCCGTCGAAGGAGCATCGAAGGCGGGGGATCTCGTCAGCTTGAAAAAGAATCTGGGCTCGAAGTGAGCCCTCGTCGGGTGACAGCGATATTAACGTAAGTTGCTATTTTGTGTGTAGTTTTTTTCACGAACAAAAAAGAAGGGCCGCCCGAATGGGCAGCCCCGGAATAGCTAAACTCTGCGAAAGAGTTAAGGAACGATGTGAATATGGGCGACGCCCGGTCCGACCGGAGACGCGCCAATTGCATTTTCCATCGTGATTAGAAGACCAAAGTCCGGCAGTGTTGTTTCCGTCTTGATCTCGGCTTCGTTGTGGCCTCCCGTGGCCACGACCTCACCGAGCTTCACGTATTCGCCATTCGCTCCCACTGCCCACGCCACGAACTTCTGTCCCGTAGGAGCTTCCTTGAGATCGTGGAACCTCATCTCGACTTTCGTCGGTCCGTCTTTACGCGGCGTGATGAAAACATTCGCGCGCGCACCGGACATTGCACCGGTGAAGTCGACTTTGATTTTGGTATCGTCGCCCTTCTTAAAGCCCGGAATGCCGAGCATCGGCGCCGTGTAGGTGGTTGTGGTTGCTACTATGCCCTGCGGCGTAGGTGTTACCGTCGTCGTTGAAGGCGTCGTCGGCGCGGTCACAGCCGACACCGTTTCACCTGAAGCACTGCGACTCACCGGGATCACCGAGAAACCCTGCGGCACGGCGCTTCTGAACACCACTGCGGTGTTCGGGTCGTACGTCGTCAACGAGGTTTCCGGAGAAGCTACCAGCATGAATCTCGAAAGCGGCGTTGTGCTCTCGATCGTGCCCACACCGTTACTGATCGCCACTGGACCCAACGGGGTTATTACACCCTTGTCGTCGACGGTGTAGATTGTCAGCGAAGTAACGTCCGCGGGGACGTTCGTCAGATTCAATTTGATCCGCGTGCCCGTGTCGTCACGAAGAATCGTGGCCACACCGGTACCGGTCGTATTCACGGGATTGAGATTGACGGTTATTTCT
>DATANW010000242.1:0-11762 GCA_036266055.1 Pyrinomonadaceae bacterium
GGAGGATCAAGCTAACTGTTTTCCCAAACTGCGGCAGTAAGAACCTCAAGAACGTTCGCAGAGCAGTCACCTCACACGCTGGAGTTAAGAATAGCTTTGTGAAGCGGATCACTTAGTCGGCAAGATAACGATGAAGGTGTGCGAAATTCCCTACCGCCGCGTCCAAGTGTTTCACTCGTCCCACTGATTGGCTGAATCGAACCGGTCCTGAATTGTGACCGGTTCACAGAAGCGCAGGATTCTCTTGCCACCACACTCACCGCGGCGGTGTTAACCAATCGAACCGCTTCTTTGGCGAACCAAGCCAGGACAAACTACGTACAGACCCTCCGGAGGACCGCAACCGATGCAAACGTTCCTACAGGACTTGAAATACGCGCTGCGTATGCTGAAAAAGAACCCCGCCTTTACCGCTGTCGCTATCCTGACGCTCACGGTAGGCATTGGCGCCAACTCGGCCATCTTCAGCGTGGTCAACTCAGTCCTGTTACGGCCGCTGCCTTACCGCCAACCCGATCAACTCGTCCGCGTCTACAGCGAGTTTCCCACGATGCAACTCCAGAAGTTCTGGCTCTCGGCGCCCGAACTGCTAGACATCCAGCGCGAGGCGAAATCGTGGGAAGCAATCGGCGCCTGGGCCCCGGGTGGTCAAAACGTCGGCACTGAGAGCGAACCACTTCGAGTTACTTCCGCCGGCATCACGCGCAGCCTGATTGATGTCCTCGGAGTGCAACCGGAACGTGGTCGCAACTTCACTGAAGAGGAAGATCGCAACGGTGGACCAAGAGTCGCGATCATCTCGCATGGTCTCTGGCAAAAAGGTTTCGGCGGCGCCAGCGACATCATCGGCAAACAGATCCAGGTCAACTCGGCAACAACGACGATCGTCGGCGTGATGCCTGCCAACTTCGCTTTCCCTCCCGGAAGCAACGATCAGGTCGAGCTCGTGCTGCCGTTCCAATTCGATCCGGCAAACCCGGGCAATCGTGGTGGCCACTTTCTATCAGTGATCGGCAGGTTAAAACCAGGAGTGACCACCGAACAAGCGCAGAGTGAAATGACGAGCTTGATGGCCGGCTGGAAGGGTGAAAATCGCGCGCAGCATTTACTAAACCCGCAAAATCACCCGGTGATAATGGTGGGTCTTCACGAAGACGTTGTCGGTTCAGCTCGCAAAGCCGTGTGGCTGCTCATGGCTGCGGTTGGCTTTGTGCTGCTCATCGCGTGCGTGAACGTTGCGAACCTCTTGCTGGCTCGCGCTGAATCACGCCATCGGGAGTTTGCAGTACGACTCGCACTCGGCGCCGGTGTGAATCGAATGGTGCGGCAATTCGTCGCCGAGGGGTTTGTACTGGTTTTGATCGCTTCGATTCTCGGAGTAGGACTCGCGTTCGGGGGATTGAAGGTACTGCTGATGTTCGCGCCTGACAGCGTGCCACGCACGGAGGAAATCAGCGTTGGCCTACCGGTGCTCGGATTTACCATCGCGGTTGCGGTCATCGCTGTTTTTCTCTTCGGTCTCGCGCCACTGGCCCAGGTCAGTGAACGTAACCTCGCAAACTGGATTCGCGGCGCCGGGCAGCGCGCAATTCGCGGCGGTGGTCAGGCGCTGCGCAAAGGTCTAGTCATCACTGAGATCGCTCTCGCAGTTATTCTGGTCATCGGCTCCGGGTTGGTGATTCGCGCGTTTTGGAAATTGCAACAAGTCAAGACCGGCTTCGATCCGGCAGGCGTCGTCAGCTTCAGCCTGAATCTTCCGACTGTTAAATACAACAACGACCAACGGCTCCAGTTTGTCAACGGACTCGAGCAGAAACTCAGCACTCTTCCGGGTGTGGCCGCTGTCTCGTTAGCAAGTGGACTACCGCCGTTACGTCGCATCAACGCTAACGACACAGAGATCGAAGGCTATCAACCAACACCGGATGGTCCGGCTCAGAACGTCGACTACTGGAACATCGTTGGTAACGACTACTTCAAGGCGATGAAGATCCGGTTGCTGGAGGGGCGCACCTTTGAGCGACAGGACGAAAATCCAAACTCGATGCCGGTGGTGATTGTTAACCAGGCGCTCGCGAAAAGATTTTGGACGGGCAGTCCGCTTGGCCGGCGTGTGAATCCGGGATTCGCCGATCCCAAGGTTTGGTGCACGATCGTCGGCGTCGTTGAAGACACCAAGAACGCCGGTATGGATAAACCCGCTGGTCCCGAACTGTATTTTCAGGTACGACAAGCCGCAAATCAGTTTCTCGGGTCGAACGTGAGTTTCGTCGTCCGCGCGTCGAATGATTCCGCGTCGCTCGAAGGCTCGATTCGCAATGCGGTTCGCGAAATGGATGCGACGCTGCCGGTCTACAATCTGCGGTCGATGGATGAACTGGTATCGCGGTCGATGGTCCAACCACGCTTTCTCGCACTGCTACTGGCCACGTTTTCGGGCATCGCGCTGTTCCTGGCCGCGATTGGTATTTACGGTGTGATGGCGTATTCGGTGGCGCAGCGAACGCAGGAGATCGGAGTGCGAATGGCGCTGGGCGCGCGACCGCTCCACGTGTTGCGACTCGTCGTCGGCCAGAGTCTGAGCATGTTGTTAATCGGCACCGCCATCGGATTAGCCGGCGCATTTGCGCTGACGCGATTGATGCGCACGCTATTGTTCGAAATAACGGCCACTGACCCGCTGACGTATGTGAGTGTGATCGGGTTGCTGACTGTCGTTGCCCTGATCGCGTGCTACATTCCGGCGCGTCGCGCAGCGAAAGTCGATCCGTTGATTGCGCTGCGATACGAATAGGCGGCAACACAGATCTAAGGTTTGAAACCCACACTCTCCCAGAGTTTGGCACAATCAAACAGGCGTCCCTGTGTTACGACAAAGCGGCCCTTCCGAATGTTGCTGATGTTGTCGAGTGGATTAGCATCGACAATGAGAAGGTCCGCGCGTTTGCCGCTTTCGATTGTGCCAACTTCCTGATCGAGCTTCATCACGCGAGCGGGCACGATGGTCGCCGCCTGGATCGCTTCCAAAGGCGTGAACCCGGCTTTGACGTACAATTCGAGTTCTCGATGCAGCGTATGACCCGGCACGCCGACGTCCGTTCCGGCGACGATCGGCACACCCGCTCGATGTAACGCGCCGGTAATCTTCAGTAAAACGTCCATAACCATGCGCAAGGCTTCACCCTGGGCAGCGGATTCGCCTTTCTTGTTTATCTGCACGGTCAATTCGGCGGGGACTTTGCTTAGTCCGGGTTCGAAACTCTCGATCGGAACGTTCATCGGCCGCAGCATCAACTCGATCACTGCGTCAGTTGCGTCTACCACCGTGCCGTGATCCTTGAAAAACTTCAGCGCCTTAACGGTGTTCCGACCATTCAAGTTGATCGAACCCTCGAGACCGTTATGCTCCAGCTTCGGGAAAAATGCAGTCTCGACGTAGCTGAGGTGGCTGATCTGGTCCATGCCGGCTTCTACAGCTTGATACGCATTCAATCCTTCAGGCACATGGCCCGTGACTGTCATGCCGAGTCGATGCGCTTCCGCGCAGATAGCTTTCAGAGTTTCCAGTTTGACGGCGTCTCTAATTTTTATTTGTTCGTAGCCGGCGTTTTTGTAACGCCGCACCGCCGCTTGCGCTTCTTCGGCAGTTTCGACCTGAACGTCGAACGTCTTTCCTTCGTTTTTTCCATCGATGTAACCGGCGAGCAGCAGTCGTGGTCCAAGTCCTCGCTTTTCTTTCGCCGCATCACGCAAAGCTGTTGCGGTCTCGATGTCGTTACCGACGTCGCGGGCGGAAGTGATACCCGCAGCGAGATACGTGGGACCAAACTCGGTTTGATAAAGATGCGCGTGCATGTCCCACAGACCGGGCAATAGAAACTTTCCCGTCACATCGACGATCCTCGCGCCGGTTGGAATCGTTACTGAGGAACGAGGACCCGCGGCAACGATGCGATCTCCCTGGATTAGTACGACGGCATTCGGAACAGGCGGGTTACCAGTAGCATCGATCAGTGTGCCGCCAACCAGGGTGAGCGACGAGGATCCTTTTGGGCTCAACTCATTTGCCAGCTGCGTCAGTCGTTCGATGGCGTCGTTGACGGCTCTTTCCAGAAAGAAAGTAGTTGACGATTCATAGCCCTCGCGAAAAGCGTAGAGATTTGACTCGATCTCGCTGCCGAGATTGATCGCCGCCACCAGCCGGTTCTCTCCATCCAGCCACAGCGTCTGTCTTGCCCATCCTGCACGCCAATTCTTTCCCCGCAAGTGATAACGAGTTAATTCGACGGACCGGCCTGAAATCGTCACCACGTCTTTACCGCGAAGTTCGACGAAAGCTTCACCGGCAGGCAACAGCGGAATCGAACGCGGTCGTCCGTGTGCCAGCCAATAACGCACGAGCATCATCTCGAGCGTCAGCGGAAGGCAGCCACTCATCGAGAAGAAGTTAGCGGAAACTTGTACCGACTTGTTCTGACCGCGGTCCAGAAAGTTTGCTGTCGTGCCTTGTACTGAGATGGAAGTGTCTTCTTCGATCTCCAGCAGTGTTGGTCCTTTGATCGAAAAACTAAGCGGCGTCAAATCTTTCGAGGTGCGTAGGGTTAGGTTGAGGAGCGGGTTTTTCTCCTGCTGCGCGAACGGCAGATCCGTTTTAGCTTGAACGGTCAGTTCACCGTTGGGAGATTGGGTGATCTGATAAGTTTCTTCACCGCGAAGCTCTTTGGTTTCATAGAAGCGAAACTTGCCACTTTCATTTTGGGCGTTCGCGAAACTTGTCGCTAGTGAAACGACAAAGACGCAGAACTGTATGCGTTTCAGAATAGTCATTTACCCTCAACACGCTGCAGCAGATTTTGAAAGCGCGGATCGTCGCGGATGGGATCCAGGCGTGGCTCGACCCGAAGGTACGTCATCCAGATCTCGCGTTGCTCATAGACTTTCTCGAGATACTTAAAGGCTTCGTCCTTGTTGCCGATCTGGGCGTTGTATAACGCGCGATCGAAGGTAGTGCCGTCGATTGCCTCGAATCTTTTGATCCATTCTCGCCAGACGCCCCGCCAGCCCGAGGTGTGAAAGGCCTTGTCGAAGACGCGAACCGTTTCGTTATCCGCTTTCCCGTACGCCAGGTATTTCTTGAACCAATCGTAAGCCTCCGCTTCTTTACCCTGAAGCGCTAATGCGGAAGTCAGCCAGGAATAGGTGTAAACAAAACTCTGGTCCATCGCCAGCACTCGCTTGAACTGTTCTTCCGCTTCCTTGTAACGACGTGCGTAAAACAAAGCGCGACCGTAGTTTCGATTGTTGAAGCGCGACGCCGGCTCGAGATCTATTGCAGTCTCGATCTCGTTGATTGCTTCGTCGAGACGTCCTCGGCCCATCAGGTAGCGCGAAAAGATTTCGTGAGCTTGAGCGGATCTCGGGTCGAGCTCGAGTGCGCGTTTGCATTCTCGTTCGGCGCCGGCAAAGTCCCACTCATATAAATACTTGTTCTCACACAGCGCGCTGTGGGCCTCCGAGACGCTGTCGTCGATCGCGAGCGCTTTGTTTATTGCATCGATCGATCTTTTGTAAGTGTCGTGCGTGCTGATGTCTGAATAAAGACTGATCTGTCGATGAGCATATCCCAAGCCTGCCCAAGCTTGCGCGTAGTTCGAGTCGAGCTTGACTGCCTGTTGCAAGGTGTCGATCGCTTTTTGTGTATCCGCCAGATTTCGATTGTTAGCGAGATACATTCCGTGCAAATACAGACGATGCGCTTCCCGGTTGGTCGTGCCGCCGGCATCACGCCTGGCTGAGTTGCTTGCTTTCAGTGGCGATGCGGCAGTTGCGCCGCCCGAGTTGGTTCTGTTTCGCTTAGCATTAACGTAGGCCCAGCCGATAGCACCCACCAGGAGAATGACGGCAATGCCAGTGAACACCTTATGATGTTGAACCACTCGCACGTAGTCGCTTATGTTTCGCCGAGTATCCAAACGTGCGCGTATTTCGAGTTCCGCCTGCAAGCTCTTCAGTTCGTTTTCCATCGTGCTCGCATCGTCGTAGCGCCTGGTCCGGTCTTTACTCAGGGCCTTCACCACAATCCGTTTAAGTTCAGCAGGGACCAACGTATTGCTGTCGAATGCCGGAGGCTCGTGGTGAATGATCTCCTCGAACACCTGGCGGTGAGTTTGGCCAGTGAAGGGAACTCGTCCCGCGATCATTTCATAGATCACAACTCCGAGACTCCAAACATCGGTGCGCGCATCAATCGTTTCGCCTCGTGCCTGCTCCGGCGACATGTAGGCCGTCGTGCCCATGATCAGGCCAGTTTCACTCTCCGAACTCCCGCCGCCGTGCGTCAACTTCGCGAGTCCAAAGTCCAACACCTTCACGACACCGTCACTGCGCAACATGACGTTCTCCGGTTTGATGTCGCGGTGAACGATGCCCGCTTGATGAGCGGCGCGCAGGGCCGACGCAATCTGGAGCGCAATGGCGACAAGCTCACGAACGCTTAACTCCGCATTCAACATCCGTTGTCTCAGCGTCTCACCGTCAACATACTCCGTCGCCATGAAATGAATGGAGTCTGCCTCGCCGATCTCGTGAATGGTTACGATGTTCGGATGGTTTAGTGCGGACGCGGTGCGCGCTTCCTGTTCCAGCCGTTGGACGTGGTTGGGGTCGCGTGTCTTGGACGAAGGAAGAAGTTTGAGCGCGACTTTTCTTCCGAGACGTGTGTCTAAAGCGAGGTACACCTGGCCCATCCCGCCTTTGCCAAGCGTCGAGATAACTTCGTAGTTGCCTAAATGCTGTCCGGGGATCAGCGTGGGATGGGTATCGATGAGTAAACTGCCGGCGGGCTTAGTCATGAAGTCTAAGTCGCTCGCGTTCGCCGCCAGTAGCGACTGCACTTCCGCTCTCACTTCACCATCTTCCGGGCATGCTTCGGCGAGAAAGGCGGCGCAGCCTTCATCGCCTCGCTCCAACGCCGCCTCAAAAAGTTCCTTAACGAGTTGCCACTGTTGAGTAGTCACATTACTCGCCGATTTCCCGTTTCAACCAGGCACGTGCGACGGCCCAATCGCGTTTCACAGTTTTGGGTGAGATGCCCAGGGCGGTTGCCGTCTCCTCAACGGTCAGCCCGCTGAAGAAACGCAACTCGACAACACGCGCTTGCTGCTCGTCAATGATCGCTAACTTGTCTAACGCTTCGTCGATCGCGAGCAGATCGACGTCGGGCTCACTCGCCCATGCCAGTCCTTCATCGAGGGTCAGGCAAACCTGAGATCCGCCGCGCTTCTCGGCGTCGCGCCGGCGCGCGTGATCGACGAGGATGCGGCGCATCAATTTTGCCGCGATGGCAAAGAAGTGCGCCCGGTTTTGCCACTGCACATCCGTGACGTCGATGAGCCGCAGAAACGCTTCGTTGATCAGCGCGGTTGCCTGAAGACTATGGTTCGGCCGCTCCTTGCGCAGGTAACGGGCCGCCTGTTGGCGCAGCTCTTCATAAACGAGCGGTGTTAGCTCGTCGAGCGCCTGCTGATCGCCGTCACTCCACTCCTTTAATAAATGCGTGATGTTTCGAGTCACGGGGTCAATTCGCAGCGTGTTGGGGGCCAGGGAAACGTTCGTCAAGATTTTGACGAGGATAGTCGCAGCCGGATCTCCGGTCAATCAATTCGCCTCTCGCGGTGTGACCCCATGTCGGCGGTTGCTGCGCATTAGGTAGATGAAGCCTAAACGGCACGTAAAACTGATTCACCATACAGAAGGAGATCCAAACATGATTTCGCGCAGACGGAAGCTAACTGTGGTAGCCGGCCTCACCGCATTGGTTTGTCTCGGCATTACCGCGTACGCCGCAACAACGGTCATTCTAGGAGTCGGAAACGCTCCGCACAGTGAAACGCTCGGTGGTCCGGCAACAATGACCGCCCGAACACTCAGCCTCGCGCCCGGTGAAGTGGCAGCCTGGCACTATCACCCCGGTCCTCTCTTCAACATTGTGACGCAAGGCACAGTCACGGTTGAAGACGGATGCGGCGGAGAGCAATCGTATACGATTGGACAGGCCTTCGAAGAAGGCGGGCGAGTTCACCGGCCGAAGAACCTCGGTGGCGTACCGACCTTCGCCTACCAAACGTTTGTCGTACCGCTGGGACAACCGACGACGATCAGTATTCCTCAGAACCAACGTATGTGTGGACCAGTAAGAGACGTTGAGGAATGCGCGAACGGCGGTTGGATGAACTTCAACTTCCCGAACGCCTTCAACAATCAGGGCGAATGTGTGGCGTTCGTGCAGTCGAAAAAGTAACCCGGACACACTCCGATTCGAAGAGGCGACACCGGCGAGTGTCGCCTCTCTTCGTTTTCATTGCTCAAATCAGCCGCCGGGCAATATCATCACATTGGTGGGCCCGCTTCGAGGTCCTAATTTGACGCCTCAATGATTCCCCCAAGATTGACCAAATACCGCAGTCACACCTTTTGTTTGGCCCTGACGTTGGCCTTTCTCGTGGCGTGGGCTGTTTTATCCAACCGCAATTCCACGCAAGCGGCCCACGAACCATGTTCGCAGCCGTCCTTTCTCACCGTGAAGGTCGTACAGCGCTCTGGTTTTCTGGACGAGATCCGATCCGGCGACTTCAACAACGACGGTCATTTGGACCTGGTCACACTGGACGGAAACGAGGTCGCGATCCTTCTCGGTGATGGCGCCGGAAACTTTTCATCTCCGACAGTCTTTCCCGCAGGTTCTTCCTTCCCGTTTTTCTCTTTCGCCGTCGCCGACGTGAATGCTGATGGCAAGCTGGACGTCCTCAGGTCAGGCTTTCAAAGTGGTTCGTCGACCAAGGGCGAGCTTTCGGTGTTGTTAGGCAACGGCGCCGGCAGCCTGGGCGTAGCCAAGTCCGTTCAAACCGACGGCCACTTCACCGACTTCGTATTCGCAGACTTCAATGGTGACGGCAAATTGGACCTGGCCGCGGCGGCCGAATTCTCTGTTTCGGTGATGCAAGGTGATGGCACAGGAAATTTTGGCGGAGAGGTGCGTTACCAACCGCCCGGCGTAGTAAGCACGTCCGCAATCGAAGCGGCCGACTTCAACGGCGATGGAAAAACTGATCTGGTTACCGCCCGGCCGAACAAGGACCAGGTCGCGATTTTATTGAATGACGGCAATGGTCTATTCAGCACGGTGAAGGAATTTGCCACGCCAGATGCGCCCAGCACTCTCGTCGCAGGTGATTTCAACGGCGACGGCAAGGCAGATGCAATCACCGGCAGTTCAAGCGCGATTGCGGACAATTTCATTTCCGTTCTGCTGGGTGACGGGGCGGGGAACCTCGCCACGCGGATCGACATCCCGTCGGAAGAAACCAGTTTCCTTTCATCGGCCGACTTCAACGGCGACGGCAAGCCTGACTTGATCAAGTCACGGTCGCAGGGCCCAGTCGGAATTCTCTTAAACGACGGAACCGGGCACTTTGCTGCTGTTCGCGAGTTTGATTTGACTACCTTTTCTACCGTAGACGCGACCGCCGGCGATTTCAACGAGGACGGCAAGCTGGACGTTGCCACACAAGCCATCACTCTCGCGTTCGGCGACGGCGCAGGCGGACTGCTTGCCGCGCCCAGCTTACGAGCAGGCAAGGAACCATCTTGGGCCGCGGCCGGCGACTTCAATGAGGACGGTAGACAAGATCTGCTTGTCGCAAACTATTCTTCCAGCGACGTCTCGCTCTTGATCCAAAACGAAGCAGGGGGTTATCAACCTGCCACAAACTTTGCGGTCGATCTGCTGCCGAGCTTCATAGCGGTCGCAGACTTTAACGGCGACGATCATCTTGACTTCGTCACCACTAACAATCGAGTGCACATTGGCGAAAAGGATAAGTTGGGCACCGTCTCAGTCAGGTTAGGAGACGGCACGGGTAACTTTGCGCCCGTGCAAAACTTCCCGTCGGGCCATGCGCCCAACTCCCTTGTCGTGGTTGACGTTAACAACGATGACAAGCTGGATTTGTTAGTAGCGAACGTCGGCAGTGTAGTCGTGTCGGAGGTGATCTTTGTCAATCCGGCAAGTGTCTCGATTCTTATCGGCGATGGGCACGGAGCTTTCGCCGCACCCGTCGCTCTTAGCGATGCGCAGGTGCCGAACCTGGGCGATTCCACACTGATATCTATCGCGGCAGGCGATCTAAACAACGACGACAACGTCGATATGGTCCTGGCATATCGAACCTACATTTCAGTTTTGCTGGGTGATGGCACAGGACAGTTTGGCGCGCCGATCATCCGCTCCGCAACGAGACCGATCGTTTCAATTGTTCTCGCAGATTTCGACAGCGACGCGAAACTGGACGTCGCTTCGGTTTACGGATTTACGAGTAACCAGGCCAACAATATGGTATCGATACGGTTTGGCGATGGAGCGGGCAACCTGGGCGCCGAGCATGAGTTCGGGGCGGGATCGTCGAGCACGAATCATCTCGCGGCCGGGGATTTCAATTTGGATGGCAACCTGGATCTCGCCGTGTCGCACGGCGGGGTCTCCATCATACTCGGCGATGGCGCGGGAAGTTTCGGCGCACCAACCATTCAGAACGTTAGTGCGAAGTTTACCGCCGTCGATGATCTCAACGGCGACGGTAAGCCTGACATCGTCGCAATTCCGGCCGCCGGCCAGACTGGTTACGTAACGATCCTCTTCAACTCCTGTGGAGGATTGGTAATGCCCACCCCAACACCAACGACTACGCCGACGCCAACACCGACCCCGACACCGACTCCCAGTCCGAGTCCGTCGCCTGGTCCAGTGCTGCTAATGGAAGAGGGTACAAACCACGCCATCGCTTTCGACTCCGTGACGTTTACTCGCGGCCCATTCACTGTTCGGACATGGCTGAGCTTCAACCCGGACCAGCGGACCCGCATCATCCTTTTCGCTTCGAATCTTCAATTACTAGCCGGCGAGGATGAGTCGGACGTGACCGCGCAGGCGCAGGATGTGCAAGCGAACGTGGTCCCGCTCGTGGTTGAGCACGTCGGAACGGTCCCCGGATTCGACGGGCTGACCCAGGTTGTAGTGAAACTGGCGGACGACCTGGAGGGCAAAGGCGATGTTCAAGTGAGCATCAGTCTGCGCGGTTTAGCGAGTAATAAAGGCGTCGTCGCGATCAAATCCGGAACCTCTCCTTAGACGATCCAAACATCGTAGCGATCGTTTTTCAACGACTCTCGTCCGGAGCGAGTGATTCGGCGCCGAAGAAAACGTATTTGATCTCCGGATATCGCTCTTGAATGTTAGCCTCCAACCGTCGCACCGCCTTTCTCACATCGACGGCGGAAATACTGTCGTCAAAGCGCAGCTCGATCACGAGTAACACGGTGCGTGGGCTCTGATAGATCGTGTGCAGGTGCTGAACGTGGGCCACGTCTTCGTCGGCCTCGACTATCGTCCGCAGATCCGCCAGTGTCTTGCGATCGACGCCCTCGCCGATTAACAAGCCCCGGCTCTCGTAAACCATCACAGTCGCGATCCCGCAGAGCAGCAAACCGATCACGATCGACGCGCCTCCGTCGAAGTAAGGCTGATGCAACGCTTGGCTGAGGAAGATGCCAAGTAACGCGACGGCAAGCCCGAGCAATGCGGCCGAGTCTTCAAGCAGGACTGAAAAGCTGGTTGGATCTTTGGTGCTGTGGATGACTTCGATCACGCCTCTTCCGCGGCGCTCTTTGCTGAACGCCTTCCAACCGAAGTACCAGCTAATGCTTTC
>DATANW010000243.1:0-7599 GCA_036266055.1 Pyrinomonadaceae bacterium
GCTAGCAAAAGTATTTAATACTAAATGTAATTAAAGTCAAGAACTTTTTAGGCCAAGGCCCGTCGGAGTTGAGTTATTTTTCAGGCTGCCAGGTTACGGTCTAGACCACCGACACCGAAGCAAATTTGCTTGCGAGCACGAGACTCAGCGCGCCCATCAACGTCGGTTCGGGTCCGAGCGTCGAAGCAATAATGCGCGTCGACGGTAGTCCACGGCATATCGTGGCTTCCACCGTCGTCTTGATATCCTCGGAAATAATCGGCCAGGAACGTACGATAGGCCCACCAACGATCACCGCTTCCGGCGCCAGCCCGCGAATCAGATTAGCGATGCCGATGCCGAGATAAGACGCCGTCTCCTTGAGTGCCGCACGGGCCGCGTCGTCGCCGCCCAACGCCAGATCGATCAGATCGCCAAAAGTGATGTCGAACGATCCGTTCGAACTGTTCGAACTATTCGAAAGATTCTTATAACGAGCCAACGCCGAACGCTCGGAAGAAAACGCTTCCCAACATTCACGACTGCCGGACGCACAAGCTACCGGCGCTCCCTGCCCGATCGTCATGTGACCAAATTCACCCGCGGCGCCATTCTCACCACGATAGACCTGACCGTCAAAAACGATTCCGGTACCAACACCACCTTCGACCAGCACGAGAATGAAATCACGAATCGCCCGAATCTCGGGTCGGCCAAACCACAACTCTGCGTGGGCCGCCGCGTTCGCGTCATTGTCAATCGTTACCGGCAATCCGGTCGCGCGGCTTACGTCATCAGCCAGCGGCAAGTCGCGCCAGTCAAACGTAGGAACGAACAGTTCCCTTCCTTCAGCGCTTACCAAACCGGGGAGACTGATGCCGATGCCTTCAATCGTTCCGTTGTTACGGGCGATTAGCTTTCGCGATAGATCGATGATGCTGCGAGTGGTCTGACTGGCGTCCGGGTGCGTGGCAAACTGTTCCTGTTGCAGCACGCGTCCGGCGAGATCGCTGGTGGCGACTATGGTTCGGGTCGTGCCAACATCGACGCCGATTGCAACTGCATCCGCAGTGCGCAGCGACAGCAGGATCGGTGGACGTCCGCCCGTCGATTCCCCGCTCAGTTCCTCGATCAAACCTTCGACGCGTAGTTCTTCGACGATTAAGGAAATGGTCGAACGCTGCAGCGCTGTTTCGTGAGCAATCTCAGCGCGCGAAATCGGCCCGCGCTCGCGAACGTAGTTCAATACGATCTGACGATTGATGTCGCGAATCGTATTGGAACGAGCTACGTTTACTTTTTTTAGGTCGATCCGTCGCATACCCAAGCCAATGAATAAGTAGTACAGACATCAATTCGAGTCAAGGCCAACGTCCAACAAACCTTTCAATGCGGTTCGATCCGGAGCTATACTGGCACACAAAAATCCGGGAGGTCTGCTATGAAGAAGCAGCATACCGCGGGTAAATGCTCCCTAATCGGGATCGCCATCCTCCTATCCGCGGCCGCACCAACATTGGCGCAACGACCACCAACGTCAGGCCCCCCAACGATCGACAAAAGTACGAATGCCGCACGCAAACGAATGCAGGACGAGTCTGCGCGCGAGTGGCAACTGCGTAATTTCGGAAACCCCCAACTCACGAAAGACAAACGCCGCCTCGAGGCGTTGATGGCGCAAACCGAGGAAGACTTCAATCGCATGCTGTTTCTTCACAACGAGATCGCTCGCGCCCTCGCGGCAACGAAACCACTCGATTACCACTTCGTCGGCGAGGCAACAGGCGAGATTCGCAAGCGAGCGCACAGCATCCAGTCGAACCTAATGCTAACTCCACCGGCTGAAGAGATGAAGCAGGTCGAAAGCCCGGAGAAGACGACCGAGCCGGAAATCAAAGATGCGCTCGTGGCACTCTGCAAACACATCAGGGGTTTCGTCACCAATCCCGTAATCGCACAGCCAAACCTGATCGACGCGGAAAAGCTGACGATAGCGAAACGCGATCTCGAGAGCGTGATTCAACTCAGCGCTCAACTGAAACGCGATGCGGATTTATTGAGCAAGGTCAAGAAGTAACCACGATTTTAATTTGCGGGTTGCGGAGGCGTCGGCGGCAGCGTTCGTACAAATACAATGGGTTCGGTCGCAATTGCGCCTTTCCCTTCCTGAATCGCGATGATCTGATTCGGTTTGACGTCGGCGACCCGATCTTTCTGATTTCCCGGCCACGTGATCTCGATTGTCAGCGTCGTTCCCTCTTCGGGCTTGCCTAATCCAAACACCAGCGGCAACTCCGATTGCGAACAGTAACTCGATCCGGTTCGCACCATTCCATACAGCGTCCGTCCCTTGGAAGTCTTGACGACAACTCTCGCCCCGATACCGTTGCGATTCGACTTCGCGCCGATCGTTCTCACGCGCAACACGTCGTTCTGGTTTGCGTTGTCGTTGCGGAGCAGACGCGCGGGTCCGTTGTTGGTCGTGATGAGCAGATCGAGATCTCCGTCGTTGTCGAAGTCGCCGTAGGCGGCGCCGCGTCCGACGATCGCGCGATTCAGGGCGCGTCCGAGTTTCGCAGTCACTTCCTGAAACTTCTTCTTCCCGTTGTTTTGAAACAGGTGCGGAGGCTGCGCGTACTTGACCGTCGGTTGCACGACGCTGATGTCGTCGGAGACGTGTCCATTCGCGGCGAAGACGTCGAGCAGGCCGTCGAGGTTGTAGTCGAAAAAGAAACAGGCGAAGGTCAGGGACTGCGCCGAGACTTTGCCGATGCCTGAGGCGGCGGCTTCATCCGTGAAGAGTCCCGAACCGTCGTTGTGATAGAGCGCGATGCTTTCGTTGGTGAAGTTTCCGATGACGACGCTCTGTTTACCGGAGCCGTCGTAGTCGGCCGCGTCTACACCCATTCCCGCGCGTGCGGTTCCGGCTTCACTGAAAGCAACGCCCGCGATGACGGCATTGTCCGTGAACGCTCCGTTGTGATTATTGCGGTAGAGTTTGTTTGGTTCAGTATCGTTGGCGACGAAGAGATCCATCCAGCCATCGTCGTCGAAATCGAGTAGCGCTACGCCGAGTGTTTTTCCCGCGGCATCGTTCACGCCGGCGCGAGCGGTGACGTTTTCAAACGTCCCGTTGCCGCGATTGCGATACAACTGCGCGCTCTGTCCTTTGTAAGTTTGCGGCGTGCAGTACGTCTTGTTCTTGCCATCAAGCGTGCAGAACAGATCGTTCTGCACTGACCATTCGACGTACCTGCCGACGAAGAGATCGAGCTTGCCGTCGTTGTCGTAATCAAACCACGCTGCACTCGTCGAAAAGCCAGGTTCGTTGAGACCCACCCTTGCAGTAACGTCGGCAAACTTGCCGTTGCCGAGATTGCGAAACAGATGGTTCGGGCCGACGCACGTGACGAAGATGTCGTCGTTACCATCGTTGTCGTAGTCAGCAACAGCGACGCCGATACCGTACATCTCAACGCCGAGGCCGGCTTGCTGCGTGACGTCGGTAAACGTGCCGTCCTTGTTGTTGTGATAGAGCGCGGAGAACGAGCGTCGCTTTTTCGACTCCGGCCAGTCCATCGAGTTGACGAGGAAGACGTCCTGCCAACCGTCGTTGTCGTAATCGAGAAACGCGCCGCCTGAACCGATCGTCTCGGGCAGGTATTTCTTTCCGAAAGCGCCGCTGTTGTGTTTGAAACGAATTCCCGCTTCAGACGTCACGTCGGTGAATTCGATCGCACCGGAAGGACGTGGCGGCGTCGGACTCGGTGACGGTGAAGCTGCTGCTGCTTGTTCGGGCGTCGCGGAAGGTGGGGCAACAGCCACCGGCTGCTTACAACCCGAAAGCAAGGAAGTAAACGCAAGACACAGCAGGATGAGACTAAAACACGGATTTTTTTTGATCATGTGGCGTTGGACTCTTGCAACACGACCGGACGCCGCGACTCGAGCCAGATCTCGATCAGCATCGCCGTTGGTCCAACCAGGAACAGCGCGTACAACGGCGCGTGCACCACGTGATTGAGCCGCAGCAACATCTCCACGAACGCGACGAAGAACACAACTATGCATTGCCACTTTTTGGATTTAACGGTCGTCTTGGGATCCGTAACCATGAAGAAAACGAAGAGTTGATACATCGGCCCCGTGATCGGCGCGACTTCCGCCCACCACGAATCGCCGGTGATGTAACTACGCAGGAAAGCAAACGCAAAGAATGAAGCGACGTAGGTGGCGCTGATGTGAATACGCTTCGCGCGCCAGATGATGATCGACCCGAGCGTCCAGATCACGATCAACGGCCATTTGAAGTTGCCCCACTGAACGCTCAACGCCGCGACCGTCTCGGGCGCGAGAAACAACAGCGCGCAGATGCCGAAGTTCGACGGGTTCCACAAGTGGCGGCCCTTCACGCGCAACACGTACTTCGACATGATCGACAACACGCTCGCGAGAGCGAACGGCCACAACGCAGGCGAACGAACGAGAATTCCGACACTGATGCCGCTGATGTACGCGCTCGCCAGATTCAGCCACTTGCCGAAGAAGATCCGTCCCAGCACCAGCTCCGCCGCGATCGCCGCAATGATTGCAAGCCCCGTTTTCTCGTAACTCTCGAGAATGCCGTAGGCGAGATGGCCCACGACTAAAATGAAAGTGATGAAGAGCGGCGCGATGTAGCGGTTGTCGATACTGAGCTTTCGCCGTGCAGCTCCCTCAATGATTGGAGCAGCCATTGATTTAGGGGCTGGCTGGGAGGCCGACTGGCTCATGCAGACTCCTTGATCTTGTACGTTTGTCCCACCGACGGCTTTTCAATCGTCTCCACTTTACCCGACGGCCAGCGAATCTCTGCTTTGTCGAGTTGCGGATTTTTGCCGACGCCGAAATGCAACCGTCGCTGGTTCTGCGAGCAGAAACCGTTGCCGCCGGAGACACTCTGCACCTGTTGATGTCCGTTCCAGAATAGTCGCACTTCCGCGCCAATGGCACTGCGATTACTCGCTGAGCCCTCAAGCTCAAACTCGATCCACTTGTTATCAGGCGTCACATTGTTTTTGTAAATCAGCAACGGCCCTCTTTGATTTGCGACGACGACATCGAGCACGCCCCGGTTCCAGAGATCAACCAGCGCGACTGCCCGGCCGTCGTAAAGATCGCTCGCGCCGACCGCCTGCGCCACGTCGACAAACTTTCCGGCGCCGTCGTTCAGCCAGACCTTCTTCTGCTGATAACCGGACAAGCTGCGTCCTTCCATCGCCGGCCAGTGCGCTGCGTCCGAGATGATCGTCGAGTTGCCACCGGCAATCTTCGAGAAGTCGTACCAGTAGTTCTGATTGCGATCCGCGGAGATGTAACCATTGACGAGATACAGGTCGAGCGTGCCGTCGTTATTCAGATCGCCGAACTGCGCGCCGAAACTCCACCCACCAATCTCGACGTCCATCTCGCGCGCCAGGTTCTCGTAGCGCAGCGAATCGCCGGTTGTCCCCTCACTCGGTACCCAAAGGTTGTTGCCCTGGATCAAAACTCCTTCTTCGGAGATGTTTGAGACGTAGATCGAGTAACGACCCTGGTTGAGGACATCGCCAATCGACGCGTTCATCCCGCTCTTGGGCGAGAAGCCGACGCCGGTATCTTTGCCGACTTCGCGAAACTGTTTCCCGTCGTTGAAGAACATCTCCGAGATGCCGTAATCGTTGGCGATGAAGAGATCCGTGTTGCCGGTGCCGCGCAAGTCGGCAGCAGCCGCGGCGAGCGCCCAGCGTCGCGAATCGATCCCGACTCGTTGACTCACTTCTTCAAACAAACCATCGCCGAGATTGCGAAACAGATACTTCCGCCCGCCGTTCTTCGCGTACTCGAAACTCTCGGGCATCATCCTCGTCGTCTTCAGATGCCACAGGTTTACGTCTTCTGAATAATAGCCGCCCAGGAATAGATCTAATCGGCCGTCGCGATCGTAATCGAACCAGATCGCGGTGTTTGCGTTGACCCAGTCAGGCAACTTCGCTTTGTCGGTGACGCGCGAAAACTTTTGTCCTGCGTCGTTGTGAAAAAGCTCGGGCTTGCCCCACTTGTAGAGAAACAGATCTTCGTAACCGTCGTTGTCGTAGTCGCCCCACACAGCGCCCATCGAAACACCGGTGCCGAGTTGATTGACGTCAGCGATTCCTAAATCGCCGGCGACGTCTTTGAACGAACCGTCGCTCAGGTTCTTAAAGAGCGCGTTTTTACTTCCCTCACCGCTGTTCGTGACGTAGATATCCGACCAGCCGTCGCGATCGAAATCGACAATCGACACGCCCGCGCCCATCGACGCAACCTGCGGCATGATGTGGTTCAACTGTGCGTCGAGTGTCGGGGCCTGGTGAGTGAACTTCGCTGACGACGCCTGCGCGACTTGTTCGAAATAAAACCCGTAGCGGTTGAGAGCGTTCGTGGTGTCGCGCACGGCGTTCGCCGCCTCACGACGCGCCTTGAATCGTCTGATCACTACCGGCGTGGCGAGCAGCGCGACGAAACAGACGAGTAACACAATTCGGGCGACTTTACCGCGTTTCATCTTATCGATTTAGACCTTAACACGTTTCTGAAAACATCCGGCGCGACGTAGCGCGTGTGGTATGTCTGCCAGTCCTGCGGAAAGCGACGGTAGACAAACTCGTCTTCCAGTTTTCCGGGTGGGGTCACGTACTCCTGTTGTCCGTGGTGCGGCAAAGGCAAAACCGTCCGCGAGAAAGTTGAATTATAGTCGCCGTCTTTGATCCAGCCATCGCCCATGATTACGAAATCACGCAGGTAACCCGCGGGCGGTGACGGTTGTTCGGGAAAACGAAACGACATCTCGTCGCCGGAAGCAACGATGACGTAGCGATCGTCGATCGATTTCAAAAGTTCGCTGACTTCTCCATATCGCGTGTAGTAGCCTTCGAGATCGCGCCAACTCTGCTTCGTCGAGAAGAGTTTGTTGTAATCCGGTATTTCAGGCGCACCGGCGTCGGGCTTGCTGACCACCGAATAGCCGCGATAATGAAGGTCAACCGTCGAAGGCGTTAAGGTTACCATCTTCACCGGCGCATCGGGTAGACCCTGTGCCCATTCGATGTGATCCCAGTAAATTTCGAGGTTCGTGCGAATGCGCACCCGGCGCGGCGTATTTGGACGCCAGATGTCCTTCAAATCAAAGAGGACTGTCTTCTTTCGGCCGGCGGGAAAACCGAGGTTCGATCGCGCCGTCGTCCACCCGCCATTGCCGTCCGGCACTTCCAGACTCATCGGTTGCGCGCGCCAATGATTGCCCTGCGTGATCGCGACATTGAGTGATGATTCCGTATCGTGAATCGAACCGTGCGCGATCAGATAGAGCGGCCCGCTCGTAGGCGCGTCGTCCGGCAGGACGATCTCGAGATAGTGATCGCGCGTGAGTCCCTGATACTGTCCGCGGCCAAAACTATCGAGCGCTTTCGCGTCACGCGTGCCGACGATCTGCGTCACATCGGCGCCGTTGTCGTCGATTGCTTGCTTGATCGGCTGCGGCGTCTTCACCGTCGTGAAGCCAAGCGTTAATGGCGGAATGACGAAGCGCTCGTCGACAAAAATCTCGGTGCCTTCAGGATG
>DATANW010000244.1:0-6302 GCA_036266055.1 Pyrinomonadaceae bacterium
TTTGGATTGAAAGAAACCGGCATCACGAGCGAATGGGTGCTGGCCCTCGACGCCGATTACACAGTGCCCGCGGATTTACAGAAAGAAATACAGAATCTCCACCCTAACGGTGAAACAGCCGGCTATCGCGCGCGCTTCATCTACTGCATCTCCGGCAAACGTCTACACAGCGGCGTCTACCCGCCGGTCACGGTGCTCTATCGCAGAACAGAAGCAAGCTACATCCAGGACGGACACACCCAACGAATCTCGCTCGCTGGACGAATCGAAGAGTTGCATTCGCCGATTCTCCACGACGATCGCAAACCTCTCAGACGCTGGTTTGAATCACAGAAACGCTACACCAGACTCGAAGCACAAAAACTGCGCGCGGCCCACCCGGACGAACTCAGCTCAATCGATCGACTCCGACGATGGCCGCTGATCGTCCCACCGCTCGCATTGTTCTATTGCCTCGTGGTGCGGGCCGGCGTCTTCGACGGCTGGGCCGGGTTCTATTACGCATTGCAACGAACGATCGCCGAATTGATGCTTTCGCTTTATCTAATCGACAACCGTCGTAGCAACTGATGTACGTCCTTGGCATTAACGCCTATCACGGCGACGCGGCGGCGGCAATCATTCGCGACGGCAAACTGATCGCCGCCGTCGAGGAGGAGCGTTTCAATCGTGTCAAGCATTGCGCCGGCTTCCCCGAACAGTCAATTAGTTACTGTCTCGAGGCGGCCGGCATCGGTTTGGCAGACGTGGACCATATCGGCATCTCGCGCGATCCGTCAGCGCACCTGAACAAGAAAGTGCTGTTCGCCGCGTCGCGAGCCGCGAAGGGCGTTGGCGGCGCCGGCGCCGGTTTGATCAACCAGATCAAAGACCGACTCGGCAACGCCGCAAAGGTCCGCGATCTGAAGTCAGAACTCGCGCGCGTGTTCAGCATTCCGAAGAGTCGCATCGGCGCACAGTTTCATAACGTCGAACATCATCGTGCGCATCTCGCGAGCTGTTTCTACACTTCGCCCTTCGAACGCGCGGCGCTGTTATCGATCGACGGCTTCGGCGACTTCATCTCGACGATGTGGGCCATGGGCGAGGGCCACGACATCGAGATACTCGGACAGGTCGAGTATCCGCATTCGATCGGCATCGTCTATACCGCGACGACGCAGTTTCTCGGCTTCCCGCATTACGGCGACGAAGGAAAGGTGATGGGTCTCGCGCCGTACGGACGGCCGCGTTTTATCGACGAGTTTCGCGAGATCGTGCGCACGGAAGAGAACGGGCAGTTTCGTTTGGACCTCGACTACTTCCGTCATCACGCGGAAGGCGTCGAGATGACCTGGGACGGCGGCTCGCCAGTCATCGGACGCATTTACTCGGACCGTTTTGCGGAGACGTTTGGACCACCACGCGCGCCGGGCTCAGCGCTTTCCGATCGCGAGCATGACATCGCAGCGAGTTTGCAACTGCGACTGGAAGAAGTCGCGTTTCATGTCTTGAATCGTCTACACGAGCAAACCGGGACCACGGATCTCGGACTCGCAGGTGGAGTAGCGTATAACTCGGTGATGAACGGGAAAATTTTATTGCAGACACCGTTTCGCCGTGTGTTCGTGCAACCGGCTGCGGGCGACAGCGGCACGGCGATCGGCGTCTGCTACGAAATCGCAAAGCGCCGTGAACACATGCCGCACGCCTACGCCGGGCCCGAGTTTTCGAGCGATCAAATCCGTGCCGCGTTAACGAACGCGAACCTCCAATTCGAAACTTACACTGACGAGGAAGTCACAAAACGCGCGGCGCACGATATCGCGGCCGGCCTGGTGGTGGGCTGGTTTCAAGGGAAGATGGAGTTTGGACCACGCGCTCTCGGCAACCGTTCGATCGTCGTCGATCCACGCCGCGCTGAGATGAAAGACATTCTCAACGATCGCATCAAGAAGCGTGAACCGTTTCGCCCGTTTGCTCCATCGATCCTGGAAGAACGCGTCGGCGACTATTTCGAGCAGACGCATCCCGCACCGACGATGCTGATGGTCTACCAGGTCCGCGCCGAACGTCGTGCGGAGATTCCCGCCGTCACGCACGTCGACGGCTCGGGCCGTTTGCAAACCGTCGCGCGCGAAACCAACGCGCGCTATTACCAACTCATTTCCGACTTCAATGACCTCACCGGCGTCCCCGTTCTGCTGAACACGTCCTTCAACGAAAACGAACCCGTAGTCTGCACGCCGGACCACGCCGTCGATTGCTTTTTGAAAACGCGCATGGATGCGCTTTATATTGGCAACTACGTGACACGAAGGCGGCAAAGTTAACCACAAAGAGGCACAAGAGCCACAGAAGGCACAAAACTAGAAAAGAGTGAAAGCTTAATGAATTTTAACTTTGTGCCTCTTGTATATTTTGTGCCCCTGGTGGCTAAAGGGGACCAGGGATGAGGATTTTGGTTACAGGCGGCGCCGGGTTCATCGGTTCGCACTTGTGCGATCGGCTGATCGCCGACGGCCAGGAGGTGCTTTGCCTCGACAACTTTTTCACCGGACGCCGCGAGAACATCCTGCACCTGCTCGACAACTCGCACTTCGAACTCATTCGTCATGACGTCACGTTGCCGATCCTGCTCGAGGTGGACCAGATCTACAACCTCGCCTGTCCCGCGTCGCCGGTCCACTATCAATACAACCCGGTGAAGACAGTGAAGACGAACGTGCTGGGCGCCATCAACATGCTCGGCCTCGCGAAACGCGTGCACGCGCGCATCCTTCAGGCGTCGACGTCGGAGGTTTACGGCGACCCCCTGGTCCACCCGCAGACGGAAGATTACTGGGGCCACGTCAACCCGATCGGCCTCCGCTCGTGTTACGACGAAGGCAAGCGCATCGCCGAAACGTTGATGACCGACTATCACCGTCAGAACAACGTCGACATACGCATCGCCCGCATCTTCAACACGTATGGACCACGAATGCTCGAGGACGACGGCCGCGTCGTCTCCAACTTCATCGTGCAGGCGCTGCGCGGGGAATCGCTAACGCTCTATGGCGAAGGCGAGCAGACGCGTTCGTTCTGTTACGTCGACGATCTGATCGAAGGCCTGGTCCGGCTGATGAATGCCGACGGTTTGAACGATCCGATCAATCTCGGCAACCCGAGCGAGTTCACGATCAAACAGTTGGCCCAGGAAGTCATCAGGATCTGTGGTTCCGCATCGGGACTCACGCACCTGCCGCTGCCGGCGGACGATCCGCGCCAACGCAAACCAGACATCACGAAAGCGGAAACGCTGCTCGGCTGGAAGCCGACGATTCCGTTGCACGAGGGACTGGAAAAGACAGTTGCGGACTTTAGACCACGGATCCACGGATTAATACGATCTGATCGATAGATCGCGGTTGAAATTTCTCCTTCTTAATCAGTGTTTCTACCCCGATGTGGTCTCCACGGCACAACACCTCAGCGATCTCGCCGTCGCACTAACAGCACGCGGACATGACGTAACTGTAGTGACCGGCGATCGCGGTTACGACGATCCTTCGGCGCGCTTCCCGCGTCGTGAACATTGGCAGGGCGTGCACGTAATTCGAGTTCCCTCGTTGTCTCTCGGCAAAAAAGGCAAGTGGCGACGCGCGCTCGGCTTTGCGAGTTTCCTGGTGTCTTGTGGCGCTCGTTTGCTGACGTTGCGGCGGTTCGACGTGGTGATTGCGTTGACGTCGCCGCCGCTGATCTCGTTTCTCGCCACGCTGTTCGTGAAGCTGAAAGGCGGACGCTTCTGTTTCTGGGTGATGGACCTCAACCCGGATGAAGCGATCGCGGCGGGATGGCTGCGGCAAGACTCGTCGCTCGCACGACTGTTCCAGTGGATGCTGGGCTACAGCTTGAAGCACGCGGACCGGACCATCGCGCTCGACCGTTTCATGCAGGAGCGGCTGCTCGCGAAAGGCGCTAACGGCGAACGCGTCGCAGTGATTCCGCCGTGGTCGCACGACGATGCAGTCGCGTTTTCAGCGGACGGCAGGGAAGCGTTTCGCCGGCGCTACGGACTAAGCGACAAGTTCGTCGTAATGTACTCCGGTAATCACAGTCCGTGTCATCCGCTGGACACTCTGATTGCCGCCGCGCTCGAACTCAACCAGCGCGAGGACATCGTTTTCTGTTTCATCGGTGGCGGCAGCGAACACGCGAAGGTGCGTGAGTTTGCGTCGCGGCACGAGCTCGCGAACGTGACGTTCCTGCCGTATCAGCCGCTCGACGAGCTTTCGGGTTCACTGTCCGCCGCAGACCTGCACGTCGTCGTCATGGGCGAAGCGTTCGTCGGCATCGTTCACCCGTGCAAGATCTACAACATCATGGCGGTCGGCGCGCCCGCGCTCTACATTGGGCCAGACCCAAGCCACATCACCGACCTCACGAACACGAATTATCCGTTGTTTTTTACGCGTCACGGCGACACGTCAGGAGTCGTGGCCCACATAGTCGAGGCTCGCAACAAAGTTACTACCTGCGAGCGCCGGCCTTTGCATGCGTTTTCAAAACACACTCTGCTGCCCGAGATGGTCGGCGTACTCGAAGCAGAACCAGAGTCAGAACCTTACTCGTTCGTGCGCGAGGTAACTCTGCCTTGAAAACCTATTTCGCTCTCTTCCTGATCGCCACCGTCGCTTCGCTTGTCACCACACCGCTCATCAGGCGGCTCTGCGAACGATTCAAGCTGCTCGACGTTCCGGCCGATGGCCGGCGCATCCATCGCACAGCGATACCGCGGCTCGGGGGCGTCGCCTTGTATCTGTCGTGTCTCGCGGCGTTATCGTTATTGCCGTTTGTCGACAACCTGCTGACGGAAACTCTTGCCGGCTTCAAGCACGAATTCTTAACGTTGGCGATTCCGGCGACGCTGGTGCTGCTGCTCGGCATTTACGACGACTTGCGCGGCACTAACGCTGTCGTGAAGTTCGTCGCGCTCGGGATCGTTTCGAGTCTGTTCTACGCGATGGGCGGACGCATCGACGCGTTGTCGATTCCATTGTTTGGACCGGTGCACTTGCCCGCGCTGCTCTCGTTCGCGATAACGATCGTGTGGCTGGTGGGCATCACGAACGCGTTCAATCTGATCGACGGAATGGATGGTCTCGCATCGGGGGCGGCGCTGTTCTCGTCGCTCGTGATACTCGGCGTATCGGTTTCTCACGAACGAACGTTAATGATTGTCGTGTCGCTCGTGCTCTGCGGCGCGCTCGCCGGATTTCTCCGTTACAACTTCAATCCCGCGTCGATATTCCTCGGCGACTCCGGCGCACTCTTCATCGGTTTCGTACTGGCGGCGTTGTCGGTGCTCGACACACAAAAAGCGACGACGGCAGTTGCCATCGTAGTGCCGGTTCTTGCCTTTGGTTTTCCCGTTGTCGATACGACGATGACGATGGCGCGCCGGATGGTCAGTCGCAACCCGGTGTTTCAGGGCGACAACGAACACATTCATCACATGCTGCTCGCACGGGGCTGGTCACAAAGACGCGCCGTGCTGGTGCTGTATGGCGTCTGCGCGGTGTTTGGTCTCGTCGCTCTCATCTTTTCGGCGACCGGATCGAAATTGACCGGCTTCATGTTGTTCGTGATTTCGGTGGCAGTGATCATCGCGGTGGGCCATCTTCGCTATCACGAGGTCGACGAGATTCGCGCCGGTGTGAAACGTACGGTTGCCGATCGCAGGTTGCGGGTAGCCAACAACATTCGTGTCCGGCGCGCCGCCCGGGCGATGTCCAAAGCTTCAGATCTTCACGAGATGTTTGAAGCGATGCGACACATGCTCGACTTCGGCGAGTTTACTTTCGCGAACGCTCTAGTCGGACAAGCGGGACGCGCCGAGATTAACGAGCGAGCATTCATGTCGAGTCTTGCGCGGCACCCGGAGCAGCCGTTGGAGTTTCGCAACGGGCGTGTATCGTGGGAGTGGTCGGCGGACGGCGAGGCGAGCGACGCATTCCGGCGGCGCGCCGAATGGTGTTTCCGCTTGCCGTTGATCAAGAACGACGTCGAGTGGGGCTGGTTGAACTTTTATCACAGTCTGAACGGCGAAACGCTGCTCGTTGATACGAATTATTTGAGTGGGTTTTTCCGCCGCGAGTTTACCGACGCCGTGGCGAGAATTTTCGCGTTGCACGAAGTCGCGGTGATCGCAGCAGCGATGGCTGAAGGCACGGAAGAGGTCGACGATTGCGCCGCTTGATCTTCGCCGCACTCGTTTGTTTGATTCCGCTGACGGCGGTTCCGTACGGAACGTTTGAAGCGTGGTGGAAAGCCGCGTTCGT
>DATANW010000245.1:0-21636 GCA_036266055.1 Pyrinomonadaceae bacterium
ACCACCATATCAAAGCCATGACACCCATATTGTGTTTCCTCCAGTTAAATAAGTTGTTCAAAACTGACCGCGTCAGTCTCGGCGCGGAGGCTAAAGCGTAGGGGCGAAATTGTAGGGGATGCGCAAGTGGTTTATATCACTCATCAACGGCAGTCTCAATGAAACTCTGTGGCACTTCGCGTGTTGGATGATCGACCCGCCGTGCGGTAAACATCGATCAAAGAAAGCGTGAGTGCCATGACGACGGGGCCGAGCACCACGCCGAGCACGCCAAACACATTCAAACCGCCCAGAACTGAGAAAAAGATCAGCAATTCGTGCAGACGTGTGCGGCTCCCGACGAGCTTCGGACGGAGGAAGTTGTCGATCATGCCGATCACCAGGGTTCCCCACGCTGCAAGCATCAACGCCTTCACATAGTGTCCCGAGAGTGCGAGGTAGATCGCAGCGGGCACCCAAACGATAAACGCGCCGAGCATCGGGACCATCGACAGAAACGTCATCACGACGGCCCAGATGATCGCGGACCGCAGGCCCAGCACCCAGAAAGCCAAACCACCAAGCGCTCCCTGGATGGCGGCGATCGTGATCACGCCGTAAACGCTCGCGTCGATCACTTCGCGGGTGCGTGTCATGATGCTATCGGCTTGATCTCGTTCGAGCGGCAGCATGTCGCGGACGGTGCGTGAGATGTTTTCGCCGTCGCGAAAGAGGTAATACATCGTAAAGATCGTGAAGAAGGTCTGCACGATCGCGCCGACGAGCCCGCCGATAAAACCGACCGTGCGACCGGCTAGTTGGGCGCTGACGCCTCTCAATCGTTCGGCCAGAAACTCTTCTGAACGAAGATGATTGATATCAATGTAACGGCTAAGAAAGTTGAGGATTGGTCCAGTACCGCGCGAGGTTGGATCGAGTATGTAATCAATGGCTGCCTGAACAGTCAGTGCCGCGCTGTAGAGTTCGTTGACGACCGCCAGCGTGATCAGCGTAACCGGTACGAGAATAATCAGAATCACGAGCAGACAGGAGACGAGTGCGGCCAGCGAAGGGCTTTTGATCCGGCGCAGGAGTCGCCTGTGTACGGGATAAAAGAGAATGACCAGGACAGTCGCCCAGAGAATGACGTTGAGGAATGGCTGGACCATCCGCCAGCACAGGTACAGCAAGATCGCGGTTACCAGTAACAGCACCCACCAGCGGACGTTGCGGCTCTCAATCGGCATCCGGTGTTTTATAGACGACTGGCGAACTATAAACAACGACAGAATCGGTGTTATACGGCGTTCCCACGCGGATTCAGTCGAATTCACAACTCTTAACAAAATTTTACTTGCATTTGACACAGCACAGGTCGTTCCGGCGTATGCTCGGCCCGCTTTGTCACATCTCACGGAGGCTGATATGAAATCCAAACGACGAGCGTTCCTGGGAGGAAACACCCGGTTCCGGCTTGTCCTGACGCTGGGACTGGCAGTGGTTCTGCCCGCCTTGACCCTCATCTACGTCAGTTTTCAACACGTGAAATCAATCAAGCGCGACAAGAAAGTCGAAGCGCTGATTCATCGTGACTTTCAGTACCTCCTTTATGCCGGCATCAAGAAGATCAATAGCGAGGCGTACGCGAAAACCGGCGAGGCGCGCGACCAATTTCCATCTGATTCTGATTCCGAAGACGAGAAACGAAGAAAACTGAAAGCAATTCTTCAAACGCATCCGTGGTTCGATCACGTGTTTCTGTTCGACTCCAAAGATCCCAAAAAGTCGACGATCGTCGAAGCCCAGCCCGGCGCGAAAGAGGAGCAGGTCAAAGGTTGGGGGATGATGTACACAACCTGGTTGAGTCTCGAAGGACCATACCTCGCGGAGCAGGTGGAAAGAAAACCGAAGCCGATGGTGTGGTACAGCGGGGAAAGTCGTGAAACCGAAGCCCCGCGTTACTTTACGACAGCCATCTTTTCGGTTCCGGGAATGACGTGTTCCAAAGACCGGATCGTGTTGGGTGGCGCACGCTTCGATGCGACTTACTTGAAAGACAAGTTCTTTCCAGAGTTTCTCGCCGACTTCACTTCGAAGAAGTTCGACGAAGGCCAGGGAGCTCGCGGCGAACCGATGTTCCACGAGCTGACGTCGCAGGAGATCAACGAGCACAAGGAACAGCGTCTCGCGATCAAGATCTACCCCGGTGACGCTCAAAAATCAGAACCCGATCGCCCACTGGCAGTTTCAGCGGGTTGGGGAAACGGCAAACCTGAAGTTTCGCAAACACTCGACGACCCGTTTCGTGGGCTTGCGATGGGCATCAAGTTTCAAGGCACGACGGCGGAAGCGATCGGCAACCGCTTTGTGCAACAGAGCATGATGATCCTCGGCGTGTTGTCGCTGTTGATGATCGGCGGGTTGGTGTTGACGTATCGCAGCGTCAACAACCAATTGGCGCTCGCGCGTTTGAAGTCAGACTTCGTTTCCAACGTGTCGCACGAGTTGCGCACGCCGCTGGCGCTCATTCGTTTGTACGCCGAGACGCTCGAACTGGGTCGCATCACCACTGATGAAAAGAAGCTGGAGTACTACGGCATCATTCGCAAAGAGAGCGAACGACTCAGCGCGTTAATCAACAACATTCTCGACTTCTCGCGTATCGAAGCAGGCCGCAAAGAATACGATTTCCGCGAGACCGACATCGCCGAGCTCGTGCGAAACACGCTCGATTCCTACCGTTATCAAATCGAGCAACAGGGATTCGCGCTCGAAGAACAGATCGACCAGGGTATCCCGCCGGTGCGCGTCGACCGCGAAGCGATCGCGCGAGCGCTTGTCAATCTGGTCAACAACGCGTTGAAATACTCAGACCGTGACAAATTTCTGGGCGTGAAACTGTACCGCGCCAATGCTGTGCTGAAGCTCGAAGTCGTCGATCGCGGAATCGGCATCGATCGAAACGAGCAGGCCAGGATCTTCGAAAAGTTTTATCGCACGTGCGATCCGCTGGTGCACAACACCAAAGGAAGCGGGCTTGGTTTGTCGCTGGTGCAGCACATCACGCACGCCCACGGCGGGCATGTTGAAGTCGAAAGCGCGCCCGGAAACGGAAGCAAGTTCACGATGACACTGCCGTTGGCGGGGCCGCAGCCGGGAACCAGCGCGGCGTAGATCGCGAACATGGGATTAAAAACCTACTTCGGACAGTATTCTTAAGAGGTGCGTCATGAAGAGCAAGATTCTGATCGTCGAAGATGAACCCGCGATGGTTGCCGGATTGCGCGACAACTTCGAATACGAAGGTTACGAAGTGATCAGCGCCGAAGACGGTGTCAGCGGGCTCGAACGCGCACTGTCCGACAATCCGGATCTCGTCGTGCTCGACGTCATGATGCCGCGCATGAGCGGCCTCGACGTTTGCAAACAGTTAAAAGCAAAACGTCCGGCGACGCCCATCATCATGCTGACCGCGCGCGGACAGGAGATCGATAAGGTTGTCGGACTCGAATTAGGCGCGGACGATTACGTGACGAAGCCGTTTTCGGTGCGGGAGCTGATGGCGCGTGTGAAAGCTGTTTTGCGTCGTGTTTCGGCGCCGACGGCAGCACCCGAGGTTTACAAGTTCAGCGATGTCGAGGTCAACGTTCGTAGTAACGAGGTCCGGCGCAAGGGCGATCTGATTGATCTCTCCGCGAAAGAGTTTGCGTTGCTGGCATACTTCATTGCTCATCCGGTGGAAACGCTGAGTCGCGATCGACTGCTCGATGCGGTGTGGGGATATGAAAATTATCCGTCCACGCGCACGGTCGACACGCACATCGTCCATCTCAGACAGAAGCTGGAACCAAATCCGGAAGAGCCTCGTTTCATTCTTACCGTTCATGGCAGTGGCTACAAATTTGTTGGATGAGGACTCCGAATTATGTCCGCAGTAGCGGTTAGTCCCGTTAGCCGGCTCGAGGAAAAATTCGAAACGCTGCAGAAAGATTATGCGGAGCTGAACGCCGCGATCTTCGAGGCAGCGCAGGTGCACCGGCGTTTGTGTGCGCCGAGTTTGATTCGCTACGGAGCTTTTGACGTCGCGAGTGAGATCTTCGCGGTTCGTCACCTGCCCGGGGATTTCTTTACGGTTGAAGAAACGGATCGGGGGCTGGTGTTTGCGCTTGGCGACATCGGCGGCAAAGGACTGGCGGCGGGAATGTGGGTGACGCACTTGATCGGGTTGATTCGTACGCACACCGCTGTAAGCAGCGAGCCGGCGGAGATCGCCACTGCAGTGAATCGCGACATCGCGCACCTGTCGTCGGTCGAACCGTTGAGCACGATGTTTATCGGCAGACTCGACGCCAATACCGGCACGCTCGATTATTGCAGCGCCGGCCATCCGGCGGCGTTGTTGTTGCGGCAGGATGGCGCGCTTGAAGCGCTGGGTGAAGGCGGGCCGATGCTGGGCGTCGTGCCGTCAGCTTCGTTCAATTGCGGGACAGTGCAACTGCGGGCTCAAGACGTGATGCTCGTTTGTTCCGACGGGATTCTGGAGTCGTTTGACTATGCTGAGCAGGAGTTTGGCGGGCAACGGTTGGAGTCTGAGTTTCGCCGCGCACAAGGCGGCTCGGCTGAGTCAACCCTGTTTTCGGTGTTGGGTGCGGTGCAGGACTTCGCCGCGCCGCGCCCGCTTACTGATGACATGACGCTCGTTATCATCAGAAACACGAGCAGGGAGAGGATGTGATGAGAATTAGTTTTCCGATGGCGCGATTGCGCCTGGTTTTATTCGCGATCTGCGTGCTGGCTTTTCCGGTTGCGGCGAAAGACGGCGAATCGAAGTTTGCGACGCTGAACGGGGCGAAGATTCATTATCAGAGTTGGGGACAGGGAAGTGATGCGTTTGTGCTCGTGCATGGGTGGAGTTCCAACCTGACAGCGTGGAGTTATCAGATTCCCGAACTCGCAAAACGCGGCCGGGTAATCGCGCTCGACTTGCCTGGTCATGGTCAAAGTGATAAACCGCAGCTCGCTTACACGATGGATCACTTCGCCGCGGCGATCGACGCCGTGATGAAAGATGCGAAGGTCGAGCACGCCGTGCTGCTGGGCCACAGCATGGGCACGCCGGTAGTGCGACAGTTTTATCGGAAGTATCCAAAGAAGACGCTGGCGATCGTGATTGTCGACGGCGCATTACGGCCTTTCGGTGATAAGGCGCTGCGCGATCAGTTCATGAACACTTTCCGCGGACCCAATTACAAGGAAGCGGGTGGACCGATGTTCAAGCAAATGGCCGGCATGGCTTCTGCTGAAGATTACAACCGCATCCTCGAGTCGTTCCAAAACACACCGCAGTATGTGTTGGTGAGCGCGATGGAGAGCATGAACGACGATGCGCTCTACACCACAGATAAGATCAACGTGCCGGTGTTGGCAATACTAGCGAAGTCGCCGTTTTGGCCGGCCGACACCGAGCAGTTCCTGCGTTCACTCGCGCCCGATCTGGAATTCGTGATGTGGGAAGGTGTGGACCACTTTCTGCACCACGAAAAGCCTAAGGAATTCAACGATGGGGTGATCGCGTTTGTAGACAAAAAGAAACTGTTGAAGTAGTACTACACAAACATTCAAACGAAAGGGAAAGAGCAATGGCGGATGTAAAACCGATCCCGGAGGGATATCACTCGTTAACTCCGTACTTAATTGTCGATGGCGCGGCAGCGGCGATTGACTACTACAAAAAAGCGTTTGGTGCGACTGAACTGTTTCGCATGGAGCACGGAGGCAAGATCGGGCACGCTGAAATGAAGATCGGCGACTCTCCTTTCATGCTTTCCGACGAACATCCGGAAAGAGGATACCGCGGACCGAAAGCGATTGGCGGCTCGGCAGTCGGACTCATGATCTACGTCGAAGATTGCGACACGATTTTCAAGCAAGCGATCGACGCCGGCGGAACTGAAAAGTATGCGGTGAAGGATCAATTCTATGGTGACCGCTCGGGCACACTGGAAGATCCGTTCGGCCACAACTGGACGGTCGCCACACACAAGGAAGACGTAACCGAGGAAGAGATCGGCAAGCGCCTCGCCGCCATGTCCGCCGGCGGACAACACGGATAACACGGAATCGAGCGAACTAGGATTGGGGCCCACCTGCCTAGTGCGTGCTTGAGGTGACTTCGCGCAGACGTCGTTCGAGAAAGCGACGTTCGCCGTCGTTACTGACGAGGCTGAGAGCAACCTCGTAGCTCTCGGCCGCTTCACGGTTCGAGCCGAGCCGTCGCAGCATGTCGGCGCGCGCCGCATGCAACAGGTGATAGCCTTCGAGCTCACCTGAGTCTGCGAGCTCGTCGATCAGCGTGACCGCCGCTTGTGGACCATCAGCCATCCCGACCGCAACGGCACGGTTTAGCGCGACGATCGGCGACGGCAGCAGTTCCTGGAGCCCATCGTAGAGCGTGACGATCCTGGGCCAGTCAGTATTTTCCGCTCGCGCGGCCTTGCAATGCTCGGCCGAGATCGCGGCTTCTAATCCAAACGGGCCGGGCGTGTCGCTCAGTGCTTCGTCGACAAGCGGCAACGCCTCAGCGATCTGCGCACTGTTCCAACGGCTGCGATCCTGTTCTTCAAGGATTACGAGATCCCCCTCATCGTCGAGCCGAGCTTCGCGTCGCGAATCGTGCAGCAACATCAGAGCGAGCAGCGCAGTCGCTTCAGCCGGTGCTTTTGGTTCCAAAAGGGTCGTGACCAGTCGAGCGAGACGTATTGCTTCGGCGCAGAGGTCTGCTCTGACCAGCGGCTTGCCGCGCGTCGGCGCGTAACCTTCGTTGAAGATGAGGTAGATCGCCGTCAGCACTGCGTCGAGACGCTCGGGCATGTCGCTCGTGTCGGGAATCGAGAAGGGAATTCCGGCATCACGAATCTTTCGTTTCGCGCGGACCAGACGTTGGGCCATCGTCGCGGTCGGAACAAGAAAGGCGCGGGCAATCTCGTCGGTCTGAAGTCCGCCTAAAGTGCGGAGCGTCAGCGCGACCTGCGCTTCGAGCGAAATCGCGGGATGGCAACAGGTGAATATCAGGCGCAGCCGATCGTCGGGAATCTCAGCGAAGTCGAGATCCGGACCATCAATCGTCGGTTCGGCAGTAAGCTCCGGAAACTCCTCGAGCTTTTCCTGTAAACGAGTTTGACGCCGGAGCCGGTCAATGGCTTTGTGTTTGGCTGTTTGAATGATCCAGGCGCGTGGAGATTCAGGCACGCCTTGCGTGCGCCACTGATCGACGGCCGCAGTGAACGCTTCCTGGGCAGCGTCTTCGGCGAGTTCGAAATCACCAAATTGACGTATGAGTGTTGCAACAATCCGTCCCCAATCAGAACGATATACGGCGTCGACAGCAGCGTTGGGGTTTGGAAGCATGTTTGATAATAAAAAAAACTACATAGAGGTGTCGATTCTGGGCCTCATCATTCGATTTAACATAGGAGGCACAGAATCATGAGATACATGTTGCTGGTTTATCTCGACGAACAGGCGCTGAGCGATAACGAACGGGAACACTGTTACGTGGAGTCGGCGCAACTCGCGCGCGAGCTGAGCGCGAAAGGCAACTATATTTCCGCCGGTCCGCTGCACCCCGTCGCAACGGCGACGAGCGTTCGCGTTCGCAACGGCAAACGTCTGGTAACCGATGGTCCGTTTGCGGAAACGCGCGAACAGCTCGGCGGTTATTACTTGATTGAAGCCCCCAATTTGGACGAGGCGATGAGCATCGCCGAACGGATTCCCGTTGCCAAACACGGCACAATCGAAATCCGTCCGCTGATGGAGATCACCGGATTGCCATCGTCCAGGAACGAATAAGCAAGGGAGGGAAGAATGAAAGCGGTTCAGAGTAAAGATACAACGACTGATGACGCGCAGGTTCGAGCAATCATTGAAGACTACGCCGAAGGACTCCGAAACAAAGACGCCGATCGATGTGTGTCGCATTACGCAGACAACGTCGTGCAGTTTGATCTCGCGCCGCCGCTCGAGAATCGCGGCAAAGAAACCGCGAGAAAGAACCTGGCCGAGTGGTTCAAAACTTTCGCTGGTCCAATCGGAGTTGAGACAACCGGATTGACGATAGCGGCAGGAGCGGAAGCAGCTTTTGCTTTCTGTTTGAACCACATCAGCGGCACCAACACGAAGGGTGAGAAGAACGATCATTGGGTGCGCATCAGCATAGGTTTCCAAAAAACAGATGGAAAGTGGCTCGTCACTCACGAGCATGTGTCCGTGCCTTTTTACATGGACGGAAGTTTCAGGGCGGCTCTCGATCTGAAGCCTTGAAGTTAGTTTTTGACGCGCCCTGATTTCCGATGATTCAGGGACGCATGAAGGAGACGTTATGGTAGCGAATGTCCACGCCGGCGCATTGCCCGCGAGAGGTGTTTGGGTTGGAAGGATTGTCAGTTGGCTCCCCGCGTTGTTTCTTTTGGTGGATGGTGTGGCGAAGTTGTTCAAACCCACGCCGGTGTTAGAAGGGACAGTCAAACTCGGGTATTCTGAGAGCGTAATCATTCCTCTCGGCATCATCTTGACGGTCTGCACCGTGCTCTACCTGGTTCCAAGGTCTGCGGTGCTGGGAGCAATTCTGCTCACCGGATATCTTGGCGGCGCCGTCGCCACTCACGTGAGTCGTTTGGGGGATGGCTGGTTCGGCGTCGTCTTTGCCGTAACGTTTGGCGTACTGCTCTGGCTTGGACTTTACCTGCGCGATGCTCGAGTACGCGAACTGCTGCCGCTGCGAAATTAATTCGTGAAAGGACCACTTAGATGAACGTCGTACTTTGGATCTTCCAGGTGCTGCTTGGGCTGTTGTTCGTATTTGCGGGCGTCATGAAACTGTGGATACCGGGGTCTGAGTTAGAGCAGGCGCAGCGGGCTGTACCTAATGCGATGGTGTTTCCGGCTTTGTTTCTGAAATTTATCGGTCTGTGCGAAGTGTTAGGCGGCTTTGGACTGGTCCTGCCCGGAGTATTCAAAACGCGTCAGAAGTTGATCCCGCTCGCCGCCGTGGGACTCCTGATCATCATGATCGGCGCGATCGTCGTAAGCTTCCTTCAGGGGGGCGTCAAGCTTGCGGTGACCCCACTTGTTACCGCATTGCTGTTGTTATTCATCGCGTATGGCCGGTGGCATGTGGGTGCCGGCGGCGGCAGACTGCGTTAAGCAATCATTGATTTGGAAATTTGAAAGGAGAGACAAATGCTAGTTAACCCGTACTTGATGTTCAATGGAAATTGTGCCGAAGCTTTGAAGTTTTACGAGCAGGCGTTAGGCGCAAAGATCGAGTTCAGCATGCCATTCGAAGGCAGCCCCGCGGCTGATACGGTTCCGGCTGATTGGTCAAACAAGATACTGCACGCCACGATGTTGGTCGGCGACACAAAAGTCATGGCGTCTGACGCACCGCCGGGACACTATCAACAACCACAGGGAATTTCCGTTTCGCTATCGCTCGACGATCCAACCAAAGGCGAAGAAATCTTCGAGGCGCTTTCAGAAGACGGGCAGGTCCTGATGCCGTATCAACCGACTTTCTGGGCGGCCGGCTTTGGGATGTGCACCGATCGCTTCGGCATCCCCTGGATGGTGAACGCCGAGCAAGCGGGCGCGCATAGTTCGTCGTAATGAAAAATTTCTGACGAGGACAACACATGAGATATGTCGATGGATTTGTACTGGCTGTTCCCGAAAAGAACCTGAAGGCGTATCGCAGTATCGCCCAGAAAGCCGGAAAAATCTGGAAAGAGCATGGCGCGCTGGAATACATCGAGAGCGTTGGCGACGATCTCGATCATCCGCCTGAGTGTGGTATTTCGTTTGTGAAGTTGGCGAAGACCAAACCCGGCGAAGTCGTGTTCTTCTCTTTCATCGTGTACAAATCGCGGGCGCATCGCGACCAGGTCAACAAGAAAGTCATGAACGATCCGCGATTGAAGAAGATGATGCAAAACGGACCGATGCCTTTCGACGTCAAACGCATGGCTTACGGCGGTTTTAAGGGGCTGGTCGATTTGTAAGGTATGCGACTCATGAATCTACGACGATTCAACTGGCCGCTGTGGCTCGGTTTCGTGTTGAGCGTAGTAACGTTTTTCAGTTACTTCGCTGTGTTTGTCTGGTATCCGCTAACGCGCGACTTCCCGTGGGCCAACCTGCTGCTGTTCGCAGTTTCGGCAGTGTTGCTGCTCGTCGGCGTGCGTCGCGCGCTCGCCGGCGATCGGCGGCGCTCGAAGATTGCGGCTGTCATTGTCGCGACTTTGGGCGTCGTTGTTATCGCGTTTTTCCTTTTGGCGTTCTTTGTCGGCGGGCGTCTGTTGCCGGCGTCGAAAGGCGCTCCGCAAGTCGGGCAGAAGGCGCCGGACTTTTCGCTCAACGATAGCACTGGCAAAACTGTGTCACTGAACGAGCTGCTCACGACGCCGATGAATGGCGCCGCGCCGAAAGGCGTGCTGCTGGTTTTCTATCGTGGTTACTGGTGACCGTCCTGCAACTCCGAGTTGCGGGGTATTGAAAAAAACATCGAGCAGTTGAACGCGCAGGGAATTCGTCCGGTGGCGATCAGCGTCGATCCTCCTGAGACGTCGCGCAATCTCATGCAGCAGCAGGGTTACACGTTCACCTTTCTTTCGGACCCGAATGTTGAGGCGATCCGGCGTTACGACCTGGTTCACGCGGGTCAGGGAGAAGGTGGACATGACATCGCGCGCCCCGCAGAGTTTCTGATCGACTCGACGGGGACGGTGCGTTGGGTCCACTTGACGGAGAACTACTGGGTGCGTGCGCGGCCGGAAGAGATTCTCGAGGTTTCGAAACTACTGAAGTAGGAACAATCAATGAAATACATGCTGTTGATTCATCACGTGGACGAGAGCGAGTTTCCGGAAGGATTGGGACCACAGTTGCTGGCTGAGTCAGTGGAGTATTGTCACGAGCTGAACCGGAACGGGCAGTACATCGACGCTGCGCCGCTGCATCCGAGTGCGGAAACGATCAGCGTGACGGTGCGCGACGGCAAACGACTGGTAACCGACGGCCCGTTCGCCGAGACCCGTGAACAGATCGGTGGATTCTTCATGGTCGACGCGCGGAACATTGAAGAAGCTGTTGAAATTGCCGGCAAGCTACCCAGCGCACGCATCGGCACGGTTGAAGTTCGACCGGTGAAGTTTGTCGAAGGCCTGCCGAATTCTTAATTCCGCATTACGCCGCAGGCGTTAGCAAATTCCAGCCCAGGGTTGCTTCAACCCTGATCCGTGTTTTTCTTCCTTGATCTTCGCTCGGCTCGTTCGTACTCGGTGATCAGTTGCGCTTCCGCGAGCAGCACTTTGCGAAACGACCCGAGCACCTTAAGCAGCAGATCGAGTTTTCGCAAACTCTCGCGCCTCGCGCGCACTGTGCCGAGAAAGAACTCGAGTTGTATGCGACGACGACAGTCAGCAATCGTCAACATGCAAGTGCCCCACTTGTACTCACCACCGCGACTCGATTCGACTTCAGTGAGAACGTAGGAAGTGTTGCCGGTTGATACTGATGCGAGAAAGGTGCGTTTTCGGTAGAACGAAGTATTCATTTGTGAGGTAGCTGTCTAAGTTAAATCGTTTAGAGCCACGTCTCAATACGATGATGAGAATTGTTCCTGGGCCCGCTTGATCGAATACCGTTGAATTAATTTGCCGCTCGCGTATAATACGCGGGCCTTCTCTCCTTGTCAACGATATTAGCTAAATGTCGTCCTCATTCAGGATGAGAAAAGAGGAATCGCAATGGACCTGCTCGACCACGTCGCAGCACGAATTAAAGATCTGCGCGTTAGCTACAACAGCGGTGAAGGTCTCTCACAGGACGCACTCGCCGCACATCTGAAAGTCGCGTCGAATACGATCTCCAGATGGGAAACTGGAACGTACCGGCCCAGTCTCAAAGACCTCGAAAAAATCTCACGCTTCTTCGGAGTGTCGATGATGTCGTTCTTTCCGGAAGACATGGTCGACGATGATGAAGACGAAAACCTCAAGGCACTCCTGCGCACAGCCAGACAACTGCATCCCGCCGATGTGGAAGAACTGAGAAAGTACGCCGAGTTTCGCCGGGCACGTGGGATCTATCAGGGCAAAACTCGACCGAGACCGGGCCGGAAAGGAGCAAAACATAAATGAACCAACAAGCTTATTACGAAGATCTGAAACAACTGGCCCGGCAAGTGCGCGCGGAGTTTGGCTTGCGATCGCCGCGCGTTGTCGAAAGCGATCTACGCCGAATCTATGAACAGAATGGCATCGTGATCGATGATTGGCCGTATCGTTTGCGAAACCTGCGCGGTGCATTCATCTGCGATCATCTCGGCACGACCGTGATGCTCGCCAGTGGTCTGCCGCAGGATCCGAAAGTGTTCACGATGGCCCACGAGTTGAAGCATTTCTATCGCGATCGACATCTGGGGATTTCGTATTGCGACCAGTCGAATCTTGGTAAGACTCTAGAGATCGGCGCAGAGATCTTTGCCGCCGAACTGCTGTTCCCCGACAAAGACTTCATGAGCCAAATGCGATCGATGCGCATCGGCACAAACCAGTGTTTGCCGCGGACACTTGTGAGCCTGAAACAAAAGACCAGGACCACGCTGAGCTATGCCGGGCTCGCGATCAAAGCGGAACGGCTCGGGTATGCACCGCCACGTTCGTTGACGACGATCAAGACGTGGCGCAAGTTTGAAGAGATTTACGGCGAACGAGCGCGAAGAGCGCCGACGTATTCCTGGCGTCCTTTTCCTTGACACGGATCGGTCGCTCGGGATATTGTCCGCCGCCAAAGCGGTCTGGATTGATGCTAGGCGGCTTCACAGTCGGATCCCACCGCGTCAAATAATTGCCTCCGATAGATTATGCTTGCTCGCTATACTCAACTGAGTATAGCATGGGGGAGCGCAATAGAAGTCCGAGCGGAATTTTTCCTCCACCTCGGCAGAGTTAGGCGAACACTCACATGACAACGTGCGATCAGCGGACAACGATGTTTGTCGTGCGTCTGAATGATCGCTGATGAGAAGGACGAGATCAGTGGCCACACGTGACTCGGAAGGGTCGTCACTCGCCCGGCTTCTGATGCCGTTCTTTTCATAAAACAGAACGTGCGGTGCCCCGTCGGACGCATTAATTTTAAAGCGTGACGTTCGCGGGGTATCGGTGTGTCTGTTCTCACGTAAACTCTTGATGCCACTCACTTTAATTCACAAAAATCTTTTTGAGATCGCATGGGCGAAACCGCACATTGATAGTGATACGTCATTCGCAGTTGCGAGTGATTAACGCGGACGAATTCAGAAAGCCCAGAACACGAATGCTGGATCAGCGCCGAGCGGCACGACCAGAAGAAAGACGAGAGCAGTTATTCACCGAGCGATATGAAAGTCTGCTCGCGTGGGCGCTGCGCCTGACTAACCAGAACCATGAGGCGGCTCAAGATCTGGTGCAGGACGCGTTTGTCCAATTCATGCTCGGCCGAACGGGCCTCGAGCAGATAGAGAATATCGACGGATACCTGAGAAGAATGTTGCGCTACATGCACGCTGCCAGAAGGAACCGTCAGTCGCAACGCCTGCACGACACGGCGCTCTCAGTTGCCGATTACGACTCGCTCACTTTGGGCTGGCCGGCGATTGAACCCCCGCGCCGCATGCAGGCGTTCGAAGAGCTGCAGCAGATCTGCTCTTACGTGTGCGCGCGTAAGGAATCGTCGCGCGCCGGAAGCGTGCTGATTCTTAGATACTTTCACGACTACTTGCCGACGGAGATTGCCAGCGTCTTAGGAACGTCGCGCCATTGCGTGGATCAGTGGCAGCGATTGGCGCGTCGCGAAGTAAAGCTTTTCATGAACGAGCCCGGGCGTCTGCGTTTCGTGGATGCGAAACGCGCAGCGGAACGAGCGACGACGCGCGGCGTTGTTTCCAGCGACGATCCGATGACTGAGTTGCGGCGAATGATCTTTCTTTCGTGTCAGGGACCGTGCCTGTCCGCCAATGAGCTCCAGGAAATTTACACCCTCGGCAACACCGACGCGCTGACGACGACGAGACTTGCTCATATCGTGAGTTGTCGCTCCTGTCTGGATGCAGTGAATAGTTTGTTGGGACTGCCGCTGCTGGCGCAGCGAGTTCAGGCGGATCCGCCTGTCGAACCTTCCGACAAGGATGAGCCTCCCGACGAGGGTAACGGCGGTGGCACGTCGGGCGGCGGTCCGGTTGATGTGCGAAGACGCTTGAGTCGTCACTTGCGCGCGATCAGCGAGCACAAACCGCAGGAGTTGCGCGTGGCCGTGAACGGCGCGCCGGTGAGCTCGTTGAAGATTAGTTCGGACCTGACGGAGGTCGATCTCAATCTGAATGTGGATGAACCGGTCGAGTTTGTTGAGATAACCAGCGAGCAGGGCGTGCTGCTTTTGTTCTTTAGTAGTGGGAAGGGATCGGAATCCGAGCAATGGGCGTGGATCGAGTTGAGTGAAGGCCGGACATTGGCAGCGTTCCTGCGTTTGCAGGATGGTCCGAGCCTCCGAGTGATCTACAAGGATCCGTTGCCCGTTGAGCTTTCCGCCTCTCAGGAAATGCTCAATGCAATCAACTTGTCCTCACCCTTAGCTTTGGTCCAGACCGTCGACGAAACGATGCATTCAAAGGTGGTGACTCATCGTGCGGTCGATCTTCTCCGGTCATGGACCAAAAAACTCTTCTGCCTGGTGCGGCGCAGTGAAGGTCGTGTGGTCGGATCGAGCGGCGCAGATGAAGCGCGGATCACGCTCTTCTCTGCGCAACTCGATCGCCGGCGGGCGTGGACGCAACCCGGTTTCATCGCAGTGCTCATTGCAGCATTGCTTGTCGCGGCGGCTTTGATTTGGCTGAACCGCCCGGAAACAACCTTGACGGCGGACGTGCTGCTCGATCGCGCGGGTCTTGCGGAACAGGCTGTTGAGCAACTGCGCGATCGCGTCAGTCACCGGGTCATAAACCTCGAGGAACGTCGTTCGCCGGAAGGCGCGGTTGTTTCGCGGCGCCGGCTTGAGATCTGGCAGAACCATGCCACCGGCGATCGCGCGCAGCGACTCTACGACGAAGCGAATCAACTCGTCGCGGGCACGTGGCAGAAGGCTGGCGGCGCGCGCGTCGTTTATCAACACGGTTTGAAACTGCAATCGCAAGCAGCCCCGGCAGCGCCGGCGGATCTGTTGCTCAGTTTGGAAAACGTTTGGCAACTCGATCCGTCGGCCAGGATTTTCAGCAATCTGATTTCTGAGCCGTCGTCCGTGAGAGTTGAGCATCGCTCGACGAGTTACGTGCTTACCTATGAGAAGCAACGAGCGATTGGCGCGAGTCGTTTGCTGAAAGCGACGCTCACTTTGAACCAGGCCGATCTGCGTCCGATCGAACAGACGCTGCTGGTTCAACGGGGCGGTGATTTACGCGAATACCGGTCCGCCGAAACGAGCTTTGAGCTGGTGCCCAGCAAGGCTGTGGACAAAGCTGTGTTCGAGGTGGAACCGGAACTGATAGGAGGGGCTCGACCAACTGGCAGGACCGGCGACTGGGCGCACCGGGACCTCACCTCTAGCCGCGTCCCTCCGTTGACGAGCGCGTTGATTCCGGCGGTCGCCTCGGCCGAGCTGGAAATCGACGTAGCTTACTTGCTCAATCAGGCGAAGGCCGACCGGAATGAGCAAGTTGCCCTCACGCGCAGCGCAGGTGGGTCGTTGCGCGTTGAGGGGATTGTTGAAAACGATCAGCGTAAGAGCGAGTTGCTGCGCGCGCTCGCCCCGGTCAGTCAGAACCCGGCAGTGACGATCGACATTCGCACCGTTGATGATGCGTTACAAGGCGCGGTGCGACAGAGTGCGATCTCGATTCATCAGGCGGAAGCGACGGCAAGCTCTGTCGCGGTGGACCGCGAGCTGCGAGAGTATTTCGCGAAAAGTTCAACCGCGAATAGCGACCTCGACGAGGCGGTGCGCTCATTCTCTTCACGCACGGTGAAGCGTGCGTATGACGCCCTTTTTCACGCAATCGCCTTGAAGCAACTCATTAACAGGTTTGCAAATGTCGACATGCGAACGGTTGCGCCCGACGCACGGGCGAAGTGGCTGGCGATGGTGCGCGAACAAGCCGCTGCGTTCGAACGCGAGACGTCGGCACTGCGCCGCGAGTTGCAACCGATCTTTTTCGCGGGAGTGGATTCGAATGACGTCGAGGAGTTGGTGATTGCCGACGACGTGAATCTGGCAGCAGCGGTCGAGAAGCTGCACAAGCTGGCGTTGGCGAATAACGAAGCCGTGCGAAACGCGTTCACGATCTCGTCACGAAGCTCTGCGGGAGCGTTGAAGTCGTCCTTCTGGCGGTTGTCGGCAAATTCCGAAAAGTTGGCCCAGGGAATCGAACGCTACGGTAAGTGATCTCGCCGGCGGCGCTTGAAAGTGGTGGTTGATTGAGTTTGGTTTTGCAGGAGCCCAGTTAACGTTTTCGTCGTGCGGATTCCGGGACAGACGAAAGCGAGTTTGCAAACACGCTCGGCCCGGAGGCGTCCTAACAGCAGGAGAAACTCGCGATGCCCAGAACCCCAGAAGTCTGCTCGTCTGCCTTCTGTCCTCTTGACGCAACAAACAATGAAGCGACAGTAACCTCACCATGGACCACCGGTCCTCTTTTCCTGCGCCTCGGAACTGGCGCGATAGTTCTCCTGCTCTTCGTCACATTTCAATCTTCGCTGACGAAGGTCTACGGGCAGGGTGGGACGGCGACGCTTAGTGGCACCGTCACCGATCAAAACGACGCAGTCGTGCCCGGCGTCAACGTCGCGGTCATCAGCATTGCCCAGGGCTTCCAAAGATCGGCGACGACTAATCGAGAAGGCGCTTACGTAGTGCCATCGTTGCCACCGGGGGTCTACACGGTGAAAGCGGAACGCGAGGGATTCACCGCCGCGGAAGTTCCGGACGTCATCCTGAATGTCAACGACCAGGTGAAACTGGATATACCGCTCAAAGTAGGTAGCTTGAGCAGCTCATCAGTGGACGTGTTGTCCACGCCGCCATTACTCGATCAGTCGCCTGCCGTCGGCACAACGGTCGATCAGCAGTTCGTTGGCAACCTGCCGCTGAATGGGCGGAGCTTTCAAAATCTGATCACGCTTTCGCCGGGGGCCGTACTGACCAAGACGACAGTCACCGAACAAGGCCAGTTCAGCGTGAATGGTCAACGCACGAATGCGAACTACGTGACCGTCGACGGCGTCAGCGCAAATATTGGCATCATTCCCGCGGGCAACATCGGCCAGAGCAGTACCGGATCTTTACCTGGCTTCAGTGTCACGGGCGGCACCAACAACTTAGTGTCGGTTGATGCGGTCCAGGAGTTCAGGATTCTGACTTCCACCTTTGCGCCTGAGTTTGGCAGGACACCTGGCGCGCAGATCAGCATCGCGAGTCGTTCCGGCACCAACTCGTTTAGTGGAACGTTGTTCGAGTATCTGCGCAACGATGTGCTTGATGCGACCGATTGGTTCGTGAACGCCAATCCCATTCTGCGAAAGGCGGCACTCAGGCAAAACAATTTCGGCGGCGTGCTGGGTGGTCCATTGCTCCTGCCGAGCTTCGGCGAAGGCACTCGACCGCTGTGGTATGACGGGAAAAACCGCACCTTCTTCTTTTTCTCTTATGAGGCGTTGCGTTTGCGTCAACCATTATTCGCGGTGACAGATGTTCCGTCTCGAGCAGCGAGACAGATGGTTCCCGCCGCAATCAAACCGCTACTGAATGGTTATCCATTGCCGACCGGGCCTGACCGCGTGAATGGTCTGGCGGATTTTGTGTCGAGCTACTCCGATCCTGCGCGCCTCGATGCAACCAGCCTGCGAGTGGATCATGTCCTTGGCAGTAAGCTGAGTTTCTTCGGAAGATTCAACTATGCGCCGTCTGAAGCCGCACAGCGCGGCGTGAATTTGTCGCCGTTGAATAACATCACGATCACTCGCATCAAGACGCTGACGCTTACGTCCGGCGCGACCTACATCGCCTCCCCTACGGTAACAGCCGACTTTCGCTTCAACTACAGTAAAAACAAAGGTAGTAGCTTTTTTGAGATGGATGGATTGGGAGGCGCCGTCCCACCGCCGGATAACATATTGTTTCCGGCGCCCTACACGTCGCGCGACAGCCTGATGTTCTTCATCATTGCGCTTGGAGGCCGCAACCCCGCGCTATCGAGCGGTCGCAGCGCCGACCACCTACAGCGGCAACAGAATCTCATTGGCAATCTTTCTATTCTTGAGGGCGGTCATCAATTCAAATTCGGCGCGGATTACCGGCGCATGACACCATTTTGGAAAGGGCGGCTGTACGGAACATCGTTTTCGTTCTCCGGTGTATTGGGACCGACTGGCGCAGCCCCTCCCGGAACGGTCGCTTCCGGAATTTCCCTCCAGACGGCTGTGTCGGCCTCCGAAGCTAACTCAGCGGTATTTGAGAATTTCTCGGCGTACTTCCAGGATACGTGGAAGCTCTCGCGGCAATTGACGCTTACGTACGGCGTACGCTGGGACGTCAATCCCGCGCCGAAAGGCGACAAGGATCTAATCAGCGGCACCGGACTCGATAATCCCGCGACTTTCGCCCTCGCCCCTCAAGGTACTCCGCTATACCAGACTACGTATGGAAACTTTGGACCACGCATCGGCATCGCGTACCACCTCCGGGAGCAGTCAGACTTTGCGACGGTTATTCGCGGGGGTTGGGGGACCTTTTACGATCTGGGTTCCGGTTTCCTGGGAAACACGTTCAACAGTTTTCCGTACATACGCACGCGAATCACGTCGCTGACTCCGTATCCGCTTAGTCCCGCGGCCGCCACGCCGCCGCCATTCAGCATAGATCAGGTGTTTACGAGCACGATCTTCGTGGCGGATCCGAATCTTAAGTTGCCGCGCACGTATCAATGGAACTTGACCGTCGACCAGTCTCTCGGCAGCAGTCAGGTGTTCAGCATTGCGTACGTTGGAGCGAAGGGAAGAGAACTGCTTCGCCTCGAGCGCTACTTCAACCCGAATCCAAAGTTCCAGATTGTTGACGTGAGCAGGAACGCGGCAACTTCGGATTACGATTCGCTTCAACTTCAGTTTCGCCGGCGGTTGTCGCGAGGTTTACAGACGCTTGTTTCTTATACCTGGTCCGAATCGCAGGACAATGTATCGAGCGATGCGGCGTTTCTTACTCCTACCGACAAGATCGACCCTGAGATCGACAGAGGGCCGTCCGATTTCGATATCAGGCATCAGTTGTCAGCCGCTCTGAGTTACGACCTTCCCAGTCCTGGTTTCAGCGGAGCTGGCCGCGAAATTCTGAAGGACTGGGCCATTGACACAATCTTTACCGGCCGGTCGGGTGCTCCGGTAAACGTCGTCTACACGCGGAATCTCGGCTTTGGCAATTTCAGTTTTCGGCCCGATCTCGTCGAAGGTATTCCGCTCTATATTGAAGATTCGAAAGCGCCGGGCGGGAGAAGATTCAACAATCAGGTGGTCGTAATCCCGGGTAATCCGCGTCCACAGGTCGGTCCATTCCTGCCACCGGTTGAGAATCGGCAAGGGAATCTGCCGCGAAACTTTTTGCGAGGATTTCCAATTTATCAACTCGACTTTGCACTCCGGCGAGACTTTCGCTTACAGGAAAGAGTCAGACTTCAATTTCGCACTGAAGTATTCAATATCTTCAACCATCCGAATTTCGCGGATCCCAACAGCACGCTTCTCACGGGGAACAGTCTCAACCCTGGATTCGGGTTCTCACAGTCGATGTTTGGCAGAAGTCTGGGAAGCGGTGGCACCACCGGTGGTTTCAATCCTCTGTATCAGATTGGTGGACCAAGATCGATTCAGTTCGCGTTGAAGCTGGTGTTCTGAGGAAGAGACGACCATGTACGCCAAACCAAAGTATCTCCTGTGGGTGTTTCTTGGCATTGCCCTGACCTCAGTTGGACCAGCAAATATTGCGCGGTCGCAGGCCGCTAATGGCCGCGCGATGCTGCCTGAGGATCTACTCACGGTGCAGTCCATCAACGAAACAGTGTTTTCGCCTGATGGGAAATTGGTTGCCGTCGTCGTGCAACGACCAAGGAAGCCCGGGGAGTCGTACGAGCGCGGATATCTTGGGGGGCTCGAACGTAGTGACATTTGGTTGGCTTCAGCCGAAGGTAACAAACTTGTCAACGTAACGCGTGGCGCGGCGATCCACGCCGGTTACTGGAATCCCGTTTGGTCGCCTGACAGTAAACGGCTGGCAATGGTTTCCACGCGGGGTAGCGATAACGTGCGCGCGTACGTATACGATCTGAACACGCAACACCTGCGCGTGTGCAGCGACGATGGCGTGGACCTCGGGATGCGCATTGAAACTGCCGAAAGCAACACCGGGACAGTGGCATGGCTTGGCCCAACTCAACTATTGATCGGCGTTCTACCCAGTGACACTCGTCCTTTAGCAATGGATGAAATGGAACGGACGCTGCGTATCTCAGCCAGGGCTTTGGCTGACGTCAAACGCGGGCGAGGTGTCACCGCGAGCGTTCTCGATACCGAGGGAGTCGAACGTTCAGCGCCTCAGAAGAACGTAACGCTCAGTTTAGTTGACGTCATCAGCAACAAGACACGCATCCTAACGCGGATACCTCTGATCGAAACCCGTCTTTCGCAACGCGTTGTTTCCATATCGCCGGATCGCGGTTACGCCGCGATCCTCGCTACCGACTATCCCCAAACTGTCTCTGGTGACCGGCGTGTGAGCGCCGAGGATATCGCTCTGTTGAAACTTGGCGTCGCGAACCTTTCGAAAACAAATGATGCGGTGGCTTGGGTGCAAGACGTACGGCCGGCCAGCTTCACTTCGGTAATTGTGCCAACGTCGATTCGTTGGGCGCCGTCAGGATCGGCATTCGCCTTTATTGGGACCTCGGCTAAAAACGAGTTGCCCGCAGTCTTTACGGTGCGGGCTGAGGGAAAGAAACCTGAACCGGTTGCGGCATTGGCATCCGACAAGCCGGGCGACGCGGAAATATTTACAGCCGAGGATATTCAATGGTCGCCAACTGGTGAGCTCCTGGTTTACGGCTATGCCGGAGCCAGCAATAGTGTGAAAGCGGAAGCCTCTCTCAAAGACGTTCGCGGGTTCGGGCGTGACAACAACAAGGAGACGGAGAGGCGTGACTGGTGGCTCATTTCGTCGCCAACCTTGTATCACAATCTAACGGGCGACATGGCCCAGTCTCCCCGTATGCTCTTTCGAATGCGCAATTCAAATCTGATGCTCACCGCGAGCAGCGGACGAATGTGGAGCATCGACGCCACTTCACGAACGACAAAAGCATTGAATGCCCTCGAGCCCGGAGCGGTGTCGATCCTCTGGCCGCGAATCGCGGATGCGTATCGACCAGCCGATCGCCTGATCGTAAGTAGTTCAACAGCCAATGGTACGGATCTGCTGCGGTTCGACATGAGTGGCGGCGCGCTGGTAAAACTCGGCACCCTGCCGCAGGGTGCGCGCTTCAGTGACTACTCACCCGTTCGGCAACTGCTCGCTTATGAAACCGAA
>DATANW010000246.1:0-20187 GCA_036266055.1 Pyrinomonadaceae bacterium
GACCTCGTGGAGGAGCGGTAGTTGTGGCTCCGGTTCGGGGGAAAATGTTGCGAGAGGGGTGGACATCAGGAGTTCTCCAAAGACGGGCTAGAGAGTTGGCCCATTGCCGTCTTGGCAATGTCCGTGCCACCCCGGCACTAACACGGAATAAGAATCCGTGGTTACAGGTTTTTGAGGATGAAGTCAGTCATCATCTGGCGCATGTGCTTGAGCAACGACGGGTCGGTGACGCCGTGCCGCTGTTTCGGGTAGAGCATGAGTTCGAATTGCTTGCCCGCTTTTTGTAGTTCGTAGACAAACTGCATCGTGTTCTGCATGTGCACGTTGTCGTCGATGGCGCCGTGGATCAGGAGGAGCTTGCCGTGCAGATCCTTGGCGGCGTTCACCGGCGAGCTTTTCTTGTAGCCTTCGGGGTTGTTCTGCGGCGTTCCCATGTAACGCTCGGTGTAAATGCTGTCGTAGTCGCGCCAGTCAGTGACGCTGCCGCCGGCGATTCCAATCTTGAACGATTGACTGTGCGTAAGCGCGTAGCTGGTCATAAAGCCCCCGTAACTCCAACCCCAGATCCCGATGCGCGAACCATCGACGTACGGCTGCGACTTCAACCACGTCAGACCATCTTCGATGTCGCGCAACTCGAGTTCGCCGAAGTTTTTGTAAACGGGCCAGGTCGATTCGAGTCCTTTGCCGCTCGCTGTGCGATTGTCGCAGACCCAAATGATGTAACCCTTTTGCGCGACGAGTTGATGCCACATGTAAGTCTGCGAGCCCCACGCGTTTCGCACCTGCGGCGCGTGTGGTCCACCGTAGGTGAAACTCATCACCGGATACTTCTTCGATGGATCGAAGTCGGGCGGCTTGATCATCATTGCTTCCATCACAAACCCGTCGCGAGTCTTCACTTGTAGCAGTTCGGCGCTGCCGAGTTTGTACTGCTTCAGCGCCTCGACTTTGTTCTCGGCAAGCACGCGCACGAGTTTCCCGCCTGCATCGTAAAGTCGCGTCTGCGAAGGCGTGTTGAGGTCGCTCCAGGAGTCGATGAAATAGTTGTACGCCGGACTCACGTCCATGCGATGCGATCCTTCACTCGTCGTCAGACGCGTCATTCCCGAACCGTCAAGCTTGATGCGATAACCGTTTGCCGCAATGGAACTGTCTTTCGTAGCCGTGAAATAAACAAATCCGTTCTCTTCGTCGACGCCTTCGATCGATCCGATTTCCCACTTCCCGTCGGTAACCTGCTTCAGCAGTTTCCCATCGGGCGAGTAGTGATAAAGATGCTCCCAACCGTTGCGCTCGCTGGCCCAGAGGAAGCTTCCGTCTTTCAACCAGATCGGGTTTTCGTTGATCGCCACCCACGCTTTCGAGGTCTCGTGGATGATGGTCGTCGACTTGCCATCGCGAGCATCGGCGAAGTTGACGTCGAGAAACGTCTGCTCGCGGTTCTGCGCCTGGAACACGACGTTCTTGCCGTCAGGCGACCACGCGACGCGCGAGATCAAAAGATCCGACGGCTGATACTTGAAGGTATCGATCCAACGGATGTCGCCGCCGCTCGCATTCACCATACCGAGTTTCACAATTGGATTCGGCGCGCCAGCCTTCGGATAAGCCGTGACTTCGACGTTCTGGTACCAGGGAATGTGATCGACAACGGTGAACTCCGGCACCGGCGTTTCATCAAACCGCAGGAACGCGATCGTCGTCGAATCAGGGTTCCACCAGTAGGCGCCGAAGTTTCCGCGCCCGTACAACTCTTCCTGGTAAACCCAATCCAAACGCCCGTTGAGAATCTTGGCGCTGCCGTCGCGCGTCAGGGCGCGCTCGCGACGCTGCATGCCCAAATCTTCGACGTACAGATTGTTGTCACGAACGAAGCTGACCATCTTCCCATCGGGACTGAAACCCTCGCCGACTTCCGGTTCCGGCGTGCTCGTGAGTCGAATCGCCCGGTCGCTGCCAAACTCGTAATAGAAAAGATCGTTGGCCCAGTTGATCAGCACCGCGGTCTCGGCGGGGTTCATGTTGTAGTTGCCCCGTCCGGCGAGTTGACGCGCATCCGCGGCGCTCACACCGGGCATAGCCGCGAATGCAGCCTGCATTTTTGCGGCGTCAAAAAATGGTGTCGCTTCACCGGTCGCGGCGTTCACTTTCTGCAGACGCGGCACGTCGCGCCGGGATGCTTCGTTGGTTAACAGGTAGTGAGTGCCGTCTTTCAGCCAGCGAATCGTGGGCGTGGTGCCGTTGAAGTTGACTCGTTTCGCGGGATCGAAAATGTCGTCGATTGTAAGAAGCTTTTGTTGGGCCTGGGCAGAAACGGTGAGAGCCAGCGCGAACGCCAGCGCAACGGTTAGACGATTCAGCAACGTTATTCTCCTACGAGTTTGTCTTCGTTCGGAATCAACTTCCTAATAAACGGAACCATAAGACCGAGCAGTATCGCCGCGGCGACGAGCGCTACGGTGGTTCCAATAAACAGTTTCGGTGTCTGTTCCAGTTTCTTCGGATCGACGTGGCCGCCGACCAGGCCGGCAATTAGGTTTCCGACGGAAGTCGCCAGAAACCAGATACCCATCATCTGGCCCACATATTTACGCGGCGACAGTTTCGTCATCGACGACAGACCAACGGGACTCAAACTCAATTCGCCAAGCGTTTGGAAGAAGTAACTAACAACCAACCACCAAGGCGACACCTTAACCGTGCCACCACTGCCCACGAGAATGTTCGCCGCAGGGATCATCACCGCGAAACCAATAGCTGCGAACAGCAGTCCCATCGCGAACTTTGCCGGACTCGACGGATTCTGCCCTCGGCTCCCTAATCGCAGCCATATCGAAGCAAAAACAGGCGCCAGCAAGATGATGAAAACTGAGTTAACGGATTGAAACCAGATGGCGGGAATCTCCCAACCGAAAAACCCGCGATTGGTAAAGTCCTTCGCGAAGAGATTGAGTGAAGTGGGTGCTTGTTCGAAGGCAGCCCAGAAGATAGCCGCGAAAACAAACAGTATCGCGATCACGACGATGCGCTTCTTCTCGTGAACGTTTAGACCACCGAGGATCAAAACGTAGGCAAAATACAAGGCGGCGATGGCTACGAGAACGTAAGTCATCTTCTCGCCGATTGCTTGCGGATCGAGGTGAATCCTGCCGGTCGCACCCAGTACAAACACTAGCGCCATCAAGCCGAGGCCGGCGGCCAGCACCAGCTTCATGATTCGTTGCTGACGGGTTTGTTTGACCGGATCGGGATCGCGAACAATGTCGAGACCGAGATTACCGAGTGTCGCCCGCGAGCGAAGTGCAAACCATGCGAGGCCGGCCAGCATTCCCACGCCGGCGATGCCAAATCCCCAGTGCCAACCTATGCCTTCGCCGAGAAGTCCGGTCATGATCTGACCAAAAAATGCGCCGCTGTTTATGCCGACGTAGAAGATCGAAAAACCTGCATCGCGCCGCGCGCCGCCTTCAGGATAGAGATCGCCGACAATCGCCGAAATGTTTGGTTTTAACAGGCCAGTGCCAAGAACGATGAAGATGAGTCCGAGGAAGAACGGAGCACGGGCGTGCAGAAACGACGAAGTGCCGATCGCAATGTGGCCCAGGGAGATCAAGACTGCGCCCAACATGATTGCGCGCCGGAGGCCCAACAATCTGTCTGCGATCCAGCCACCCGGCAACGAAGCGAGGTAAACACTTGCGGCGTAAATACCTACGATCGCACTAGCCTGATCTCGTTCAATGCCAAAGCCGCCTTGATTAAGCGCGGCAGCCATGAACAGCACCAGCAGCGGACGAATCCCGTAGTACGAGAACCGTTCCCACATCTCCGTGAAGAACAGCGTCGATAACCCGCGTGGGTGGCCAAAGAAGCTGCGATCCTCAGCGGCTGATGGGCGTACGGCCGCCTCTGTCGTTGTACTCATAAACGGGATTCCTCTGTTGCAGCAGGTTTAGAAACGGAAAGACCGGATGCATTCAGCCAAAAGGCGGGCGGGAGTGTCAAGGCGAGATCAGTGTTATCCCTCGGTGAGATCCGTGTTATCCGTGGTTCGGACAACACGGATCTCGCAGGAGGTTCATTCGGTGGTAGCGGTAGTAGAGTCGACGTGAAGATTGAACTCTTCCGCAGCTTCCACCGGTTCAAGCACGGGGTGGTATGTCTTACCGTAACGCTCGGAGATGATCTTCACGTACTTTTGCGTTTCGTTGTACGGCGGTATGCCGTTGTACTTATCTACCGAACCTTCGCCGGCATTGTAACCAGCCAGCGCGAGCTCGACGTTTCCGGAGAACCGCTTCAGCAGCCACTTCAGGTACTTGGTTCCGGCTTCTACATTTGCGGCCGGATCGTTTCGATCTTCACAACCAAAGCGCTCGGCAGTCGCGGGCATCAACTGCATCAATCCAACGGCGCCGGCGCGCGACTTCGCATCCGTCACATACTTCGACTCCTGCCAGATCACTGCATGAATAAAGCGGGGGTCGACACCTTCACGCTCGCCGGCGTCGAAGATGACGCGATCGATGTCTGCACTTCCCGACGTCGGAATGTCGGCGGGAATTGGTCTGAGTGCCGGAGCAGGTTGTGCGACGACTTCAGGCGCGAAAACGCGACCAAAGAAAACACCAGTGAGGTTGGCAAAAAGAAAGAACGAAACGACTGCGAACGTTGGAACTTTCAGGGCGCGAAACAGGGGTAACTTCCGGAGCAACTTCATTCGGCATTTTCTCCATGCTAACGATGACCATAAAGGCACCTGGGCTTCTGAGGGACGACACACGTCTCCTTAGGGGGCTGCGTTAATTTCAAAACCTTGTTCGGGAGGTCGTGACCCACGACCGGGGACTCTGATGGAACGAGTGGGCCATCGGTTGCCCTTTTATTAAATTTTTCTTCTCGTAAATAGTTGAAAATACATGTACTTATTCGGTTCGATCAGGGCGGTCAGATTGAACTGCAAAGTCAGCGTGACGTAGAAAACGGAACACTGGAGGCACCTCTCGGGATCCAGTAACGTGAAGGTGCCGCACAAAATTTCCGTTGACAGAACCGCACGTCATTACTAATATCCGCGCCGCCCACAAGATCAATTCGTTTTTTTTCGAATTGAGGTCCTCGCAGTCCCCATTGCGATTTTAAGTGTTTTCAACCGAAGGACACCTCCGCCATGCGTCCGTATACCTCCGTCTCTAAGTTCTTTGGCCTAATCCTGTCATTCTTCTTTGTTGGTTCTGCCGCTGCATTCACTTGCACCGAACCGACGAATGTTGCGCTTGCCTCCAACGGAGCGACCGCAACAGCCTCCTCCTCTTATTCAGGTTTCGCGGCGAGCGGCGCCATTAACGGTGATCGCAAAGGACTCTTCGGATGGCAGAATGGTTATTGGTCTACAGCTTCGTCGGGCTTTCCTGCATGGCTGGAGGTGCAATTCAACGGAAGCAAAACCATCATGGAGATCGATGTTGTCACTATTCAGGACAACTACAACGCTCCCATCGAACCAACTGAATCAATGACCTTCGCGCTTGGCGGTCTGACGGCTTATCAAGTGCAGTATTGGAATGGATCGGCCTGGGTCACGATTACCAATGGAAGCGTCAGCGGCAATAACAAGGTCTGGAAGAAATTTAGTTTCGCCGCGATAACAACAACGAAGATCCGGGTGCTGAGCAGCGCTTCACCTGACAATTACAGTCGCTTAACGGAGCTGGAAGCCTGGACCGGTCCATCGCCAGCGCCCCGCTACAATTTGGCGCTGTCCTCGATGGGCGCGGTGGCATCGGCTTCCAACAGCTACACCTCGGGTTATGGACCAGCCGGTACAAACAATGGCGACCGCAAGAGTTTGAATTGGACGAATGGTGGTGGTTGGAATGATTCCGGCCCCCCATTTCCCGATTGGCTCCAAATCGACTTCGGCTCAGTGAAGATGATCGACGAAGTTGATGTCTTCACGTTGCAGGACAACTATGCGAATTCTGTCGAGCCAACCGAGTCAATGACGTTTACGCTCTGGGGCTTAACTGCTTATCAGGTGGAATATTGGAACGGAACTAATTGGGTAGCCATCTCCGGAGCCAGTGTGACGGGTAATAATAAAATCTGGCGCAAGTTGACCTTTTCACCGGTTAGTACGAATAAGGTCCGCGTGGTTACGAGCGCTTCAGTTGATGGCTACAGCCGGATTGCTGAGGTCGAAGCTTACGGACCACAGGCGAGCAGTTGCCAACCAATCTCGCGGCTCGACCCGCTGAACGCGACGGGTGGGGGTGGAGAAAATCCTCTGTCGCAGAATTTCAACTGGAGCCTGCCGCTGGTGAATCTGCCTGGCCGCGCAGGCATGGATTTGAACCTCGCGCTCTCTTACAACTCGCTGGTTTGGACCAAGACCGGCACTTACATCTCGTTCAATGATGACAACGGTTGGCCCAGTGCAGGCTTTCGCCTCGGATTTCCGGTTATTCAGCCGCTTCATTTCAACGGCGAGACTGGCCAATATGGGTTTCTGTTGATTAGCCCGGATGGAAGTCGCACCGAACTGCGACAGGTTGGCACCTCCGTGTTCTTCGAAGCAGCGGACTCATCGCATCTGTTGCTGGACACGACCGACATGACGTTGCGCACTACCGACGGCACGCAGTTGAGCTATCAGTTGATAGGCAATCAATTCAACTGCACTCAAATTAAGGATCGCAACGGTAACTTCATTAGTGTCGAATACGTTGCCGGGCGTCTTGATAAGGTCATCGATACCTTGGGAAGGCAGATTAAGTTCAACTACGACGGCACCGGCCTGCTCACTTCAATCACGCAGACCTGGAATCAGGGTCAGCCGAATCAAACGGATCATCGATGGGCTGAATTCTCGTACACAGATACTACTATCCAAACCAACTTTCCGAACCTCACTGTCTACGGTCCAGCGAATAACACCATCAAAACGCTTTCGAAAGTGACACTGGCAGACGACTCGCATTTTGATTTTAGTTATACGAGCTGGGGACAAGTGTGGAAGGTGGCCTACATTGCTTCGGATAATGTCAATCACGTGCTGAATTATCATGCTTACAACCTGCCCGGCTCACCGCTGCAAACCAGCAGCGCGCAGGCTGATTGCCCGCGTTTTTCGGAACGCCGCGACTGGGTGAAGTACTGGAACGGTGACGTTGATGGCACGATGGCCACGAATGAAGAAGCTGTAACGAGCTTCTCTGGCCCGGTGAACGACACTTGGACCATGCCCGGTGATTCGCAGTCCGTAAGCGGCAAGCGTGCGCAAGTCACGCTACCCGATGGCACTGTAAACAAGATCTATTTTGTCGATGCGAGCGGAACACCTCGCTGGAGTCGTGGCTTGTCCGCACTGGTCGAAACCTCCACCGCTGCTGGGTGGCAACGCAGAGTAAAAACAACCTGGACGCAGGACAACACCTCGGTCGACTATCTCCTAAACCCGCGCGTGGTCGAAACAAATGTCTACGATCCATCGAACAATCGCGCACGTACCGAGATCATTTACCAACAATTCACGTTCGCAAATAATTTAAGCTGCTGGCTACCGCGTGACTTTTTGGAGTATGCGGCGAATGCTGAAACGGTCCTGCGGACAACGCGCACTAACTACAACATGAGCGCGAGCTATACCGATCGCAGAATTCTGGGCTTACCAAGCGATAAATTGCTTTACGAGGGAACGGTAAATGGCACCGTAATGTCATACGCGGAGTTTTTTTTCGACGAAACCGGCTCGCTTCCGACCAACGATGTGCCAATCCAACACGACGCCAACTACAACTGGAATTTCCTCATGCGTGGAAATCTCACACGCGTGAAGCGTTACAACACGACTAGTTGGCAATCGACCTCAACAACGATGAAATACAACACCGCGGGCGCCGTCGTCTCCTCGAAAGACGCATCGGACCACCAAGTGCTGATCAGCTACGCCGACTCGTTCTCCGACGGCAACACCTCGCGAGGCACACTGGCCTATCCCACATCGATCACCGATGCTGATGGATATTCATCAACCACGAAGTTCAACTTTGATTTCGGAGGAATAACTTATACACAGAGTCCGCAACCAAACGGCACCAGCAACGCCGGGCCGGAACAGACAATTACCTTCGACACTATCGGCCGTCTGCAACAGGTTACGAACCCGGCGAACAACGCCTACACGCGATTTGTTTACGTCCCCAGCCAATTGAAGGTTGAACGATACACCACCATAGAGTCCGGATTGGGTGAATCGGTATCGTTTCAAATCGTCGACGGTGCGGGTCGAACTATTGCCACAGCCAACGACAATCCAGCCAACGACGATCCGGAGAGCACCGATGGATACAGCGGCCAGAAGTTCGTTTATGACGTCATGGGCCGTGTTATCAAGACTTCGAATCCAACTGAGACGACCGCCATCGGCACGCCTTTTCAGTGGAGCGCAGTTGGTGACGACGCGTCCGCTGGATGGGTCTACACCCAGCAGACGTATGACTGGAAGAACCGGCCGCTCATTACAACCAATCAGGATGGGACGACTAAGAGCATCTCGTATTCAGGTTGCGGTTGTGCCGGTGGCCAGGTCATGACTCTCACAGACGAAGGCACTATCTACGCTGGCGTTTCGAAACGACGACAGCAGAGAGTCTATTCAGACGTTCTAGGCCGCGTCATCAAAAACGAGTTTCTGAACTGGGAAAATAGCAATGATGTCTATGCAACTACGACCTATACATATAACGTACGTGATCAGGTGATTCTGGAGAGGCGTTATTCAGGCACGGACAGTAGCGACAATTATCAAAACACCTTCATAACTTACGACGGTTATGGTCGTCTATCCAGCCAACACGTGCCCGAACAGGGTAGCGGCACCGCGACAAACTGGACCTACAACGCTGATGACACCGTCTTGTCTGTGACCGACGCTCGCGGGGCCGCGACAACTTACACTTACAACGGGCGACACCTAACCACTGGGATTACTTATAGTGCACCCGAAGGAATCTCAATCCCCGACCCAGTGACTTATGGCTACGACGCCGCGGGTAACAGGTCGTGGATGGATGAAAACGGTCAACGACGCGTAACGTACCACTACGACATGTTGTCGCGGATGGATTGGGAAGAAAGACAGTTTCCCGGGCTCACAGGAGCTTACAGACTTTCGTACGGATACAATCTCGCTGGTCAATTAAAAAGCATCACTGATCCCACAAACGCAGCTATCAACTATGTATACGATCGAGCCGGACGAGTGACGACGGTCAATGGAACGCCGTACGGCACCGGTGGCGTCATTAGTGGCGTTCCCTATGTTGAAATCTCGCAGTACGCCTCGAACTTAAAATATCGCGCGTGGGGTGCGTTGAAGTCTCTAACCTACGGCAACCAAATGACGCTCACGCAGCAGTTCAATCAGCGTTTGCAGTTGACACAGTTTGTCGTCGGCGATTTGACACTGCCGCCCGGCGCTCCACCCGAAACGGAAACTCGATTGATGTCTTCCGACTACCAGTACTATGCGAACGGCAATCTTCGTAGTGCTTCAGATAACATCGGCGATATATTCGAACGGCATATATTCACGCGTGCTTACGCTTACGACCAGGTCGGCGGCGCGAAGGAAGCTTATTCCGGTTCTGAGGCCGAAGACTTTCTCAACGGCACGAGCAGCGGCACTGCAACTGGCCCTTACCGCCAGAGTTTCCAACATGATGCCTTCGGTAACATCACGAGCAATACCAGCCGCTTCTGGAGTGGGGGCGCTACCACTACGAATGCCACTTACAACAATAACCGGAAACAAGGCACAGGAATCAGTTACGACGCGGAAGGTCATCTCACACAGGATGCAGACGTGAATTATGAGTACGACGCTGCCGGGCGTAGTACATCCATCTGGAGCGCTAACACCGGCAAGATGATCACGCCTATATACGATGGCGACGGACAAGTCGTGCACAGAACTGAGTTTGACTGGAGCACGTCGATCCCGAATTTCTTTCAACTCCGGTCGAGTGTTCTCGGCGGAAGAGTTATCACTGAACTCGATTCAACAGGACAAAAGAAACACACCTATGTTTATTGCAACGGGCAATTGATAGCGCGTCAGGACCACCTCTGGATCGTTTGGCAACATGAGACGCCCTTCACCGGAACTCGTGGAGGTTCCACTCGAGAGGGATATGCAGCGATTGACATCCAAACGGATCCAATGGGGGTCGAAGTAGGGTTATACGATCCATATTGGGAACCCGAGAATTGGCAACCCTCCGAAAACAGCCCGATCGGCTTGTTTCCTTCAGGAATACCGAGCGGCAGCTGCATATTGGATGGTATACCCGTCTTCTGTAGTGACGCTGAGCACCTACTGCAAACTGGAGCCGCTGAGTTCAAGCGACCTGATGTTGTGTGGGATGGGGGTCGATGGAGGTTCGTCGATTTCAACCGCAACTCGGGTAAGTATCAGACGTTTTGGGCCTTGGAAAAGGAGCTAGTAGCTGATGATGGAGAGGAACGGACGATTTCTAAGTGGATTTATTTTTATTCAGTTTCCCTCGACTCCGATATGGAGAACTTGTTCCATATGCTAGCGTTTAAGCCATCACGAGTGTTAACTCAATCAACGAAGAATACCGCTGCGACAGTTCCAGCGGAGTCTGCGATTGAGATCGCTCGAAGAAAGAACTGTGCTACGCCGAACAGCGTCGTTGCGCAATATAATCTGGAGTTCGAGGCGCAGTGGAATAGAACATCCGGATCAGGCGAAGAAAATGGCTCTTTGGTGTTTTATGAACAAACAGCCAATAACTACATGAGAATTTCCCTTTCCGAAGGACGTCACTTTGAAGGAGTTCCAGCTATGCCGGAGATTAGGAGTGAAACGCGGAAAGCGATCGACTATTTTAAGAGAGAAGAACGGACCTTGTACTTGCTTGCGATCTTCCACACACACTCTAATTTTCGTAACGGCGAAAGCAGGAGTGGGGCTCCGAGCGGTGATGACATTCAGTTACAATCGGACTTCGGAAATCCTTTAGGGATCATTAGGACTGGCAAGGGTTATTCGTTTTTTAGCAACGGTAGAACATTCTGGCCGGACGATCCGAGAGCGAATGAGTGCATCTGGATTCTTAACAACCAGCGTAGATAAGGTCCGCGAGGAGTTTCAGAATGACCAGGCGAAAGCTTGAACTGTTGTCGATTTTGGTCTGTGTCGCCAGCGCCATCGCCTGCGACTCTACGGCTAGGAATCTGAATCCGCCACCGCGCGCTGCTCACACTGATCAGGCGGCGCAAGCATTGACCCTGGAAATACCGAATGCTATTTGGGAACCTCGCTTTTTTGAAGCTTTAGAAAAACGCACGAAGAACGCTGGCATGACCAGCTTGAGGAAAGCCGTGCTTCCTGATGGCGATGTCGAAATGCGCTTCTGGTACGACCGTTTTGAGGTCATCGCTGGCGTGATCGTCCGCCGCTCGGGTGGGAATTGGTCAGCCAATTACCTTCGACAAAGGGAACAGCACCTGGCGTCATCAGCACAACTCGAGAGCCTTGGAACTCCAAGATCGGGTTGGGAAGTTGCATGGGAAAAGTTAACAAATGAAGGCATCCTAACTCTACCCGACGGATCGACGAGCAATTGTAGTTCTGGCGCCTTGGACGGCATCGGTTATGTGGTCGAAACGAATGTGGATCGGAAATACAGGACATATCGGTATGGTAATCCGCAATGGGCACATTGCCTGGAAGCTAAACAGATCCTGTCTATGGAAAAAATCATCTTCGAGGAGTTTCGTCTCGCGTCTCTTCCAGTCGAGAGGCGTTGAGGCGACCCCTTCAACATCCCAACTGTCCTCAAATCGTCCTGTCCTCAAATCGTCCTGTTGTTAGCAAGCCCAAACTTGACAGCCCCCGCCCGCGAGGCGTATAAGCAGCGATGACAAGCGTGGTGAGTTAAGGCGACTTGCGGCCACGTAAAATAACCAGCTAAACAGCTCGGGCGCCTGCAAAGATGGCCCGAAAAACTTCAAACGGATTTTGAAGTCCCGTTGTTTAGCGCGGGGCTTTTTTATTGGAGTGGTCTTGGGACTTTGGTCTTTGGTCTTGAGCCTTCGGTCTTTGGGCCACTCGAAACGAGCAGCGAACAAAGACCGAAGACCCAAGACCCACGAAAATGGATTCCTTCAGAAATGTGCTCGACTCCGATCGCATCCACGTCGTGGACGGGGCGATGGGGACAATGCTCTACGCCAAGGGCGTCTATATCAATCGCTGCTACGACGAATTGAACCTTAGCAGCCCGGACCTCGTCGCCGAGATTCACACCGAATACATTCGCGCCGGCGCGGACATCATCGAAACAAACACCTTCGGCGCGACCGCCCACAAGCTTCAGCAATACGGTCTCGAAGCGAACCTCCACGAGATCAACGCGCGCGCCGCGCAAATCGCCCGCAAGGCCGCCGGCGATCGCGCGTACGTCGCCGGCGCGATTGGTCCACTGGGCCTGCGCATCGAACCGTACGGTCCAACTTCGTTCGAAGAAGCGAAGGAGATGTTCAAGACGCAGGCAAGTGCGTTGCTCGAAGGCGGCGTCGACCTCTTCTGTCTCGAGACTTTCTCCGACGTCTCGGAAATCCGCCAAGCCATCGCCGCGATACGCGAACTGTGCGACCTGCCGATCATCGCACAGATGACGATCATGACCGACGGCAACACGCTGTTTGGCACGACGCCCGAACTCTTTACGGAACGCCTCGACAACTGGGGCGCGGACGTCATCGGTCTGAACTGCGGTGTTGGTCCAGCCATCATCCTCAACGCACTCGAACGCATGCGCGAGGTGACGAAGAAGAAGCTCTCGGCTCAACCTAACGCCGGACTACCGCGCGACGTCCAGGGGCGACAGTTTTACATGTGCTCGCCGGAGTACATGTCGAAGTTCGCGAAACGATTCATCCAGGCAGGCGCGAAGTTTATCGGCGGCTGCTGTGGGACCACCCCCTCGCACATCAAACTGATCTGCGACTCAGTGCGCGCCGCATCTCCGCGCGCGCAGAGCATCGCGTTCACATCAGGATCGGCGGCAGCCGTGGAGATCACGCCGCCGGACATCCACGTGGTGCCGCCGGAAGAACGATCTAAGTGGGGACGCAAGATCGCGCAAGGCGAGTTTGTGACGTCGGTTGAAGTGCTGCCGCCGAAGGGCGTCGACGCGAAAAAGACGCTCGATTCGATCCGCTTATTAAAGGACGCAGGTGTCGACGGCGTGAACATTCCCGACGGCGCGCGCGCGCAGTCGCGCATGAGCGCACTCGCGACGGCGGTGTTGGTCGAACAACAGATCGGTATCGAGTCGGTGCTGCATTACTGCTGTCGCGATCGAAACCTGCTCGGCATGATGTCCGACCTGCTCGGCGCGGCCGCGCTTGGCTTGCGCAACCTCCTCGTGATCACCGGCGACCCGCCAAAGATGGGACCATATCCCGACGCCACAGCTGTTTTCGACATCGACGCGATCGGGTTGACGAACATGGTCAATAAGCTTAATCACGGACTCGACCTCGGTAACAATCCGATCGGCGAACCGACAGCGTTCTGCGTCGGCGTCGGTGTCAATCCCGGCGCGATCAATCTCGACGAGGAGATCAAGCGGTTCGAGTGGAAAGTGGAAGCAGGGGCGCAGTACGCGATCACGCAGCCGGTGTTTGATACGGAACAGTTGCGAGAGTTTCTGAAACGCATCGAGCACGTGCGCATTCCGATCATCGCCGGCATTTGGCCGCTCGTGTCGTATCGCAACGCGGAGTTTCTGCACAACGAAGTTCCGGGCGTGCGCGTGACGCAGTCGATCATGGAACGGATGCGCGAGGCGTCCGCGATCAGTAAAGAGGCCGGGCGTGAAGAAGGGTTGCGTATCGCGCGCGAGTCGCTGATGGAAGTGCGCGACGAGATTCAGGGCGTGCAGGTGTCAGCGCCGTTTGGCAACGTCAAGTACGCGCTCGAGGTTTTCGAAGTCCTGCCCGAGTTTGCGTCGCCGTCGACGCACTAAACTGCAACACCAACGCCTCACGCGTACTCGCGGCGAAGAACATGTTTCAGCGCGGGTTCGAGCCGGGGCAATTGAAAGCCGAACCCCCGCGACGTCAATACCGCCGGTTCAACTCGCTGACTGCCGAGCAATAACGCGTCAGCCATCTCGCCAAAGGCCAGCCGAGCCCCGAAAGCGGGCACCGGAAATAACGTCGGCCGCGACAATACGCTTCCGAGTGTTTTAGTAAACTCGGCGTTCGTTACCGGATGAGGCGCGACGAAGTTTACCGGTCCGTTGACGAAACGATCGTGGATCACAAACTCAATCGCGCCCACCACGTCCTGGAGCGCGATCCAACTCATCCATTGTTTGCCGCCGCCGATACGCCCGCCGACGCCCATGCGAAACGGGGTCAGCATCTTCGCGAGCGCGCCGCCATTTTCGGCGAGAATGATGCCGAAACGCGCGAGCGCGGTGCGAATTCCCTTCTCTGCGGCGGGCATCGTCGCCTTTTCCCAATCCTGACAAACGCCCGCGAGAAAGTCGTTGCCGGGAGCGCTGGTTTCACTCAGTAATTCATCACCACGATTGCCGTAATAACCGATTGCGGAAGCACTCACGAACACGTCCGGTGGGCGCTTGAGAGTCGCGAGCGTTTCGCTCAACAGCGCGGTGCCTTTGATGCGGCTGTCGCGGATCGCCCGTTTCTTGTCCGCGGTCCAACGGCCTTCGGCAATGTTCTCGCCCGCGAGATGGACCACGGCGTCGAGACCTTCGAGCTGTTCTTTGTCGATGAGTGCTTTTTCAGGATGCCACTCGATTTCCGGCGCGCCGACCGTGCGGGCGTGACGGACCAGCCGCAGAACTTCATGGCCGTTCTTCGTCAGCAACTCGCTAAGCGCGCCGCCGACCAGCCCATGCGAACCGCTGATGACGATCTTCAGTGTTCTGTGCACGGCGACAGCTTATATCAGATTCGGCGCACTCGCGACTTGAGTTTTCCGCTTTGATGTGTACAATGCGCAGAAAAATTTCGCGCAAGGAGCAACCTCACTATGCTTCGTATCCTCATCGCCGTTTCGATTCTCTTACTTTTTGTTTCACTGCCACGTTCGGAGACTGCTTCCGGTATTCGACGACTGACGAATACACCCGAGCACACGTTGAACCTGAATCCGTCGCTTAGTGACGACGGGCGGACGGTTGTGTTCGAGTCGTCGTCGGATGTGTTTGGCAACGGTGGCGGAGCACCGTCGTTTCATGGAATTGGCGCCGATGTCTTCGATGGAAGTTTCATGGAGATCGCACGCGGGCGGATGGTTTCGGCAGCGTTGTCGAGCGATGGACGCGTGATCGCGTTTGCGTCGACTGAAGATCTCGTCGGGCAGAATCCGGATCGGAACTCGGAGATATTTGTGTTTGATGGTCCGGTGTTACGTCAGCTGACGCACCCACTAAAGTTGACGAACGCTCATCCCTCGATCAGCTCGGATGGGAAGTTGATCGTTTTCAGTTCCAATGGTGAGACTCAGAAGATCAGTGGTGACGGCTCGCGCACTTACATCAAGAGAAACGTGGATCTTTCTGTGATTGATAGAGAAACACAAGTTGAGACTCCAATAAGATCCGCGATCCCTGACCTGTCGTTAACTGAAGGCCGGGCGGTTAGTAATGACGGAACGCGGCTGGTCTATTCAGCGAGTGTCGCGTTGAATCAAACGCAGGTTTTTCTGTTTGATGCGCGCGACAACACTGTGAGGCAACTCACGCAGTTGGGATCGAGAGTGACTGACGTTCCATTGCGACCGGCGATCAGTGGCGACGGGAAACGGGTGGCTTTTGCGACGAGGCGACGGGTGAGTGCCGCGAGTGACGGAAGCGTCGAACTCTACGTGCTCGATCTGCCGACGGGACAGGTGCAACAGGTCACGAACGCGCCATCATCGGCGACTGCGGAGGTTGTCGCCTCGCTGAATTTCGCTGGTAGTGTCATCGCGTTCAACTTCCCGCGAGTGTTGTCCGGACCGGTTGTCGATGAGGATTTCGCAAACAACAGCGAGATCTACGTCGCCGCGCTGGCGCCGCGTGCGGCGTTTGGCGAAGGGGTTGTGTTGAATGCAGCAGCGTTAGGTCAACAGCCGGACAAAGAGACGCGGCTAGCGCCGGGCAGCATTGCGAGTTTTCGTGGCGAGTCGCTCGGCGGGAACGTTACGGTGAACGGTCAAGCGGCGCCGGTCTTCTACGCGTCTCCAACGGAAGTCATCTTTGTGGTGCCGGAGAACACGGCGGTCGGACCGGGCGAGATCGTCGTCACCAATTTGGATGGATTCTCGACAAAGGCGCAGGCGCTAATCACCTCTGCGGCGCCAGGCGTGTTTACCGCGAGCGGAGATGGCAAAGGCGAAGGAATCATTCTCGATTCCGATTCAATAACGCGTGGCCCATTCGATCCCTCAAACGGTCAACGCCGGCTTTCGATCTTTGCGACAGGGGTCAGACACGCCACTTCCGTAGCGGTGACCATTGGAGGCCAATCGACGCTCGTCGAGACTGTCGCGCGTGCCGATTTGCCCGGGCTTGATGAAGTCCACGTTCTGCTCCCCGTGAGTTTGAGCGGAACAGGCACAACAACGCTGAGCCTCATCGCCGATGGCGTAACCAGCAATCCTGTGTCGGTGGTACTCGGTGGTGTGCCGCCGGTGTCGCAGGACAGAGTCGTAATCAGTCAGATCTACGGTGGCGGTGGAAACTCGGGCGCTCCGTTTCGGAACGACTTCATCGAGATCTTCAACGCCGGAACCACTCCCGTAAACCTCGCCGGCTGGTCTGTGCAGTACGCAAGCGCGACTGCGTCGACATGGTCCAGCACGTCGCTTACCTCAGTCGTTCTCGCGCCAGGGCAGCACTACTTGATTCAACAAGCGGGCGGCAACAACGGCAATCCGCTCCCGACTCCCGACGCGACCGGAACGATCGCCATGGCTGCCGGCTCGGGCAAAGTCGCTCTCGTCAAGAACACAACGACTCTGACCGGCGCCTGCCCCGCGGATGCAAGCATCGTCGACCTCGTCGGCTACGGAAGCACCGCAAACTGCTTCCGAGGTACCGGACCGGCGCCCGCTGCAAGCAATACAAACGCTGCGACACGCGCCGCAAACGGATGCACTGACACGCGTAACAACGCGGCCGACTTCGCGCTCGCGCCGCCGAATCCGCGCAACACTGTCGCACCTTTTAATACCTGTACGATCACCAAATCCGTGTTACCTTGGTTTGCCGATGCCATTGCTCGACGACGCGATCGCAACTTTGCGCCAGCACTTCGGCTTCGACGATTTCCGTGAAGGCCAGCGCGAAGTGGTGGGATCAATACTCGACGGCAAAGACGCCGTCGTTGTCATGCCGACGGGAAGCGGTAAGTCTCTTTGTTACCAGCTTCCCGCGATGATCCTCGACGGAGTCACACTCGTTGTGTCCCCGCTGATCGCTCTGATGAAAGACCAGGTCGACGCACTTCACGCTCGCGGCCTCCCCGCTACGTTTATCAACAGTTCGCTCTCCGAACAGGAGCAGCGCGCCCGCATCGACTCACTGCGTCGTCGCGCGCACAAGCTCGTTTACATCGCCCCCGAACGTTTCCGCAGCAGCCGATTCACTGCTGCCGTGCAATCAATCCCTGTCTCGCTATTCGCCGTCGATGAAGCGCACTGCATTTCGACGTGGGGCCACGACTTCCGCCCCGATTACCTCCGGCTCAAACACGTCATCCGATCGCTCGGCCGAATTCAAACCATCGCTCTCACCGCAACAGCGACGCCGTACGTGCGCTCCGACATCATTCAACAACTCGGACTGTCGAACCCGCAGACGTTCATCAGCGGCTTCGATCGCCCAAATCTCTCGATCGAAGTGGTCCACACCGAAAAGGAGAAAGAAAAGATCAGCCGCATCCGTCACCTCGCGCAGAAGACGAATGGCTCGGGCATCGTTTACGCCTCGACACGCAAATCAGTCGAACAAGTCGGACGCGAACTGAAAGTCGCCGGATTGAGAGTCTCGACGTATCACGCAGGCATGAGCGACGGTGTCCGCATCAAGGCGCAGGAAGACTTCATGAGTGGACGAACGCAGATGATCGTCGCGACAAACGCGTTCGGCATGGGCATCGACAAGCCCGACATCCGCTTCGTGGCCCACTACCAGATTCCCGGATCGATCGAGGCCTATTACCAGGAGATCGGGCGAGCCGGACGAGACGGGCTCCCGTCAACGTGTGTGTTGCTCTTCAACTACGCTGACAAAAACACGCACGACTTCTTCATCGAAGGGTCTTATCCCGACATCAGCACCGTCAAGAACGTCTACGGCGCGCTCCTTGGAACCGGTCAAAAAAGAATCGAGTTGCCGACTGCGCAAATCGGCAAACTCTCGCGCGAGAAAAACGAGATGGCGGTGCAGTCCGCGCTTTACATGCTCGAACGTGCGGGACACATCTCGCGTGAAGCGCCCGCCGTGGCGCGGAGCGAACGCGGCGCGCGCAACCCCCGAGCGATCATCATGCTGGACAACGTTCCAGTTACTGACCTGCGCGTCGACGCGCGACAGATCCTCGGCCGGGCCGACCTGGAACGGCGTAAGCTCCGCGAGTTAATAAATCTGTGTTACACCGATTACTGCTACCGAGCGCATATCCTCAACTACTTCGGCGATCGCAACCACGAGCGTCAGTGCGGCACGTGCGGCAACTGTCGCCCGAAAACCGCAGCGCCTCTTCACGAAATCACAACAGACGAACCAGCACGATCCGTGGTCCGGAATTCAGAGCCACGCGCGCTCACCGAAGACGAACTGCTGCGCATCAGAAAAATTCTCGCGTGTGCGAAACGGATGAACGGAAGGTTTGGAAAGAAAATACTCGCGGCGACGTTGCGCGGCTCGGCGTCGAAGCAAGTGATGAGCGCCGGGCTGAACGAGCTCTCGACCTACGGCTTATTAAAAGACATGACGAACGATGAGGTTCAGACTTACATCGACGCGCTGGCAGATGCTGGTTGTCTAAAAGTAAAAGGAGGCGCTTACCCGACGATCAGCAGCACCGATCTCGGAGACCGCGTGATGCGCGAACAAGAACAGATTACGCTGGCGCTCCCGTGATCCGTGTTACTTAATATTGCCCGTGAGCGGACTCGAAGCGCTCGCATACAGACGCTTCGGCATGCGACCCGCCATGTAGGCCAGACGCCCGGCCTGAATCGCCAGCTTCATCGCGGTTCCCATTTTCGAAGGATCTTCAGCCTCGGCGATCGCGGTATTCATCAGCACACCATCAGCGCCAAGCTCCATCGCGATGGCCGCATCACTCGCCGTCCCCACCCCGGCGTCGACGATGATCGTCGCTTCCGGCAGTTGCTCACGCATGATGCGGAGGTTCGCAGGGTTCTGCACACCCAGACCTGATCCGATCGGCGCCGCCAACGGCATGATCGCGGCACAACCCGCGTCGAGCAGTTTCTTCGCCATGATCAAATCGTCGTTGAAATATGGCAGGACGATGAATCCTTCCTTCACCAGAACACGCGCCGCCTCGAGCGTCTGTTCGTTGTCGGGAAACAGCGTCGTCTGATCGCCGATGACTTCGAGCTTCACCAGATCCGTGCCCAGCGCCTCCCGTGCCAGACGCGCCGTGCGCACCGCATCGTCAGCGGAGTAACAACCCGCGGTGTTCGGCAGAATCTGCAACGCCGGATCGAGATGATCGAGAAACGATTCGCTGCTGCGATCGAGCGGCACGCGTCTCACGGCCACCGTCACCATCTCCGCGCCTGACGCCGCATGCGCCGCGCGCATCTCTTCAAAGCTCCTATACTTGCCCGTGCCGATGATCAGCCGTGAGCTGAACGCGCGTCCGGCAATAATCAGACTCTCACTGGAAACCTTCTCTCTCATTGCTGTCGACATACGCGAAACTTTACACGCATTTAGCCTCGACCACCACCAACGAAGTGGACGATCTCGATCCGATCCTCGTCGCTCAGATCCCTCGTGCTCCATTCGTTGCGTCGTACGACGACGCGATTCAACTCGACGGCGATTCTCGCCGGCGGCAAGTCGAGCTCGGTGATCAACTGAGCGAGGGAAA
>DATANW010000247.1:0-20145 GCA_036266055.1 Pyrinomonadaceae bacterium
AATCAGCGTTCTCGTTTGCTTTCGGGAAGAAACGGTTGGTCAGCTTCACCAGCCGGAACAGGATCGCGACGTCGAAACTGATCGTCGATTCGAGGTCCGGACGTTGTACTTTGACGGCGACTTCCTCGCCTGTCCGCAGACGCGCGCGATAGACCTGTCCGAGCGAAGCGGCCGCTACGGGCTCGCTGTCGATCTCCGGATAAAGTTCGTGAAGCGGGCGGCCGAGTTCGGCTTCGATGCGCGCGAAGGCGTTGGCCGTCGGAAACGGGGGCACATTGTCCTGGAGTGTCGCAAGCTCTTTCACGTACGCGAGCGGCAGCAGATCGGCGCGTGTTCCTAGCGCCTGGCCGATCTTGATGAACGTTGGACCAAGATCGATCAACGACTCGCGCATCCATACTGCTTGCTTTTGGAGCCGGGCTTCCTTGCGAGCTGAACCCTCCGCGCCGCGGAAAATCAAGAGGCGCAGCACGCGAATGAAACGATCGAGTCCAGAGTAGAAACCGGCTCGAAGCCACGCGTTGAACTGCGCCCGTCGACCGCGTTGGCGCGCCAACTCTCGGAACCGTGCAACCGCCCGTTTGTTGAAATCAGCACGGACGTCGTAAGTGTCGAGGAACAAGTAAAGCGAGAAGAGTCCGAGCACACGCGCGACTCGTGCCGCTCGCAGCCAGCCACGAAACCCGCGGCCCGCGAGCAGTTGGTCAACCATCTCTTCCGTCAGCGGCTGGACCGCGGCTTGCGGAGCCACAGTTTTCTGCGCCTCTGCCGGTTTCGGCAACAGGCCGTGTCCATTCGTATCCGTTTTCTTAATCAGCGCCTGGTTATTCGTCATTAATGGTACGTCTTTGGTCTTGGGTCTTTGGTTTTTGGTTTTTGGCTTTGCATTTCATCCAAGGCCGAAGACCTAAGACCCAAGACCTAAAACCCAATCCCCAACCCCCGATCAACTCAAATAACTGAAAGCATGTGTTTCGTGCCTGTCCGTTCAAAATAGCTGTTGGCACGCGCGACGTCCGTCGCAATCTGCGTTTTCAACTCTTCGATTGAACCGAACTTTCGCTCATCGCGCAAACGATGCAGGAAGCGAACACGCACGACGTCGCCGTAGAGATCGCCGTCCCAGTTCATTACGAAGGTCTCAACTGAAGGTTCCGTGACGTCGCCAAACGTCGGCCGCAAGCCCACGTTGGTAACGCTGCGGCGCCAATTCCCTTCTATCAAAGTGCCGGTCACGTAAACACCGTTCCGGGGTATGACGCGGTTGTGCGGGTGCAGGTTGGCCGTGGGAAAACCGAGCTGGTGCCCGCGTTCGGAGCCATGTTCGACACGGGCTTCGACGCCGTAAGGCCGGCCCAACATGCGGCGGGCGAGGTTTACTTTACCGTGCGTCAGCAGTTCGCGAATCTTGCTCGAACTTACACGCCGGCCGCGCAATTTGACCTCCGGCACTTCGCCCGCAACGAACCCCAGCTCACCGCCAACACGACGCAATAGTTCAATGTTGCCCTCGCGGTCGTGTCCGAATGCGAAGCCTTTCCCGAGATACACCTCCTTAGCGTGCAGACGATCCATCACGACGTCGCGCAAAAACTCATGCGCGCGCACCGATGCAAACTCCGGCGTGAACCGCAACACGATCGTCTGCTCGATCCCGAGCACGCCCAGCGCTTCGATCTTCTGGTCGAAAGTCTGTAGCAACGGCGGCGCGGACTCCGGATGCAACACCGCACGTGGATGCGGATCAAACGTGATCACGGTCGGCACCGCGCCAATCGCGCGCGCTCGTTCGACCACCGTGCTCATGATCAACTGATGTCCGAGATGAAGACCATCAAACACACCGAGCGTTAGCACAGTCGGGCGATGTATCTCCGCGTTGTCAGTTCCGTGAAAGAGACGCATGTTGGTTTGGGTCTTAGGTTTTTGGCCTTTGGTCTTTGTGCTTTGTTCTTGGTGCTTTGTACTTTGTTCGCAGTTTCAAGCTAATTTCATAGTCAAAGACCAAAAACCCAAGGCCTAAGACGTCACTGATTCAACGACTAATCCGTCGTAAGCAAACTCGACTCCGGGCGGAAGGCGTGCGGAGTCGCGAGCATGTTTGATGTCGTGCGCGATGTGCGTAAAGAACGTGCGCCGCGGCTTCAACCGTTCGACGTATGCCAACGCTTTGTCGACCCAGAGATGCGTCGGGTGTTCGCGGAAACGCAAACAGTCGAGCACCAGCGCATCAAGCCCCTGCAGCGCATCGATCGTCACTTGGGGGATCTCGCTGAGATCCGTCAGGTAAGCGAAGTCGTTGAAGCGATACGCCATCACCGGCAAACGACCGTGAATCACTTCGAGCGGCGTTATCTCGAAATCTTCTCCGACACAAAAGCCTGCGCCCGGTTCAACGACATTGGGAATCACCATCGGTAGACCACCACCGAAGTGCGACGGCTCAAAGATGTATTTGAACATGCGTCTGATGTCGACCCACGCACGCTCGTTCGCATGAACATTCAGCGCTCCGAAACGGAAGTTGAGCGGGCGAATGTCGTCGAGACCAAAAATATGATCGGCGTGACAGTGTGTGATCAGAACCGCGTCAAGATGCTTGAGTCCGAAGCGCAGCGCCTGTTGCCGGAAGTCGGAGGACGTGTCGACGAGCACGGCGCGTCCTGCGTGTTCGACGATCACTGAAACTCGCAGGCGTTTGTCGCGAGGATCGTCAGACATGCAGGTTTCGCATTCACAACCGATTGAGGGGACGCCGGTGGAAGTTCCTGTGCCGAGGAAGGTGAGTTTCATCCGTCAAATCCGTGTAAAGACTTACCCACCAGTAATGTCCCTGCTGCTGAAGGTACGTGATTTCTGCGGAGCGCTGGTCAACGCAACGTACTGCATGCGCAAGTCGTGGAGCAGTCCTTCGATCATGTTTTGTTCCGGCCGCGTCAGGTTACCGGCGGTCTTCTTTTGCAGCATGCCGAGGACGTCGATCCAATGTTTGCCTAACTCCGGATCGAGCTCACGTTGATGCGTCACCGGATGCTCCATCATTCCCAGCGCCGACGCGGCGTTCGACGCGATTGACATCACAAAACTGATAAAACTCGCCGGATCCTGCGCGTCTGCGAGCTCTTCTTCCGACAGCTCCTGGTCGTCCGGCGCCACCGAAGGCGGTGGAGGCGGCGGTTCCGGCTCAGACTGCGACTGTGCTTCAACCGGAGCGGCAACAGGTTCGGGCGCTGCCGCTTTCGTTTCCGGCAAAGGTTCAGGCTTCGGCTGCGGTTTTTCCTCCTCGGGCACGTCGCGCAGACTTCCGTCGGCATTGAAAAGACGGCGATCGGTTACTTTGAAATTTGGCTGATCCTCGTTCATGCAGTTATTAAAACATGATCCGCGTTTCGCATAAAAACACAGATCACCTAGACTACGGGCATGCCGGCAACATTCAGTGATCTCGTCGCTTTAATGGATCGTTTGCGTTCGCCGAACGGCTGTCCGTGGGACCGGGAACAAACCTACGCCACCCTAGCGCCGATGCTGCTGGAAGAAGCGTACGAGGCGTTTGAAGCTGTTGAAGAAGCCCGCGAGGGCAAGCCCGCGGAGCTGCGCGACGAACTCGGCGATCTCTTGTTTCAGATCGTTTTTTACGCGCAGGTGGCCAGGGAACGCGGCGAGTTCACGATCGACGACGTCACGACCGCGATTCACGACAAAATGGTGCGGCGTCATCCGCACGTCTTCGGCGACGTCACCGCCGACGATTCCGCAACCGTCTTGCTGAACTGGGAAACTATGAAAGCCGAAGAGCGTCGCGCCGCGGGCAAGAAGGAAGAGTCGAAGACTTCGCTGCTCGACGGCGTTTCGTCAAAGGCGCCGGCATTGATGGAAGCGCATCAGCTTTCGACCAAAGCGGCGCGCGTCGGTTTTGATTGGAAGAACGTCGACGACATCTTCGACAAGTTGCAGGAAGAGATTGAAGAGTTGCGCGTCGCGATCAAGGACCATTCAAACACGCAAGACGAAGCGAACCACGCGCGCGTTCGAGAAGAGATCGGCGACCTCTTGTTCGCGGCTACTAACATCGCGCGACATCTGCAAGTCGAACCCGAAGCGGCGTTGAAGTTGACCAACCGCAAGTTTCGCCGGCGCTTTGGTCATATCGAAAACGCACTCGACGAGCGAGGCCAGACGTTTGATGCTACGTCGATCGATGAAATGGAAGCGCTTTGGCAGGAAGCTAAATCCGTGTGATCCGCGTTGTCAAAGAACACGGATCACACGGGACATGAGTTAGTCGTTAATCCGCACCGAACGAAGCACGTTCTGAAACGCGGCGTCGTAGTTGCGCTCACCCTGCGGCGAAACCGCCACCATGTAAAAAATCTGCCCGTTGCGGAGTTGCGTCGTGATTAGACGAATGTTCTCACTACGGCCAGTCGCCTCGTTAACGTTGGTCAAGTAAGACGCGATTGCATTGCGTCCGTCGACCGTCGTGCGTTGAGATCCACCACTCGTGCGCAGATTCCCGTTGCCCTGCGCCAGGTTATTGATCAACTCCTGCGTAGCGCTTTGCAGATTGCGGTTGTTCGTCTGCGCGACGCCAAAGCTAGCGCCATGCGTGTAAACAGCCTGGCCGTTCAATTGGCCGTACGCGCCTTCGGGCGCAAACCAAACTGCATTACCCTCGTTGATCTGCCGCCAGTTACTCGGCACGCTCACCTGCACGCCGCCGTTGAAGATCGAGACATTCTGGTAACGCGACGAGGGAGACTCGACGCGTCCGTTCGGGCGGTTGCCGCTCGGATAGTTCGTGTTTTCACCAGTCGGATAACGCTGTCCGCTCTGTGCTATTTCCTGCATCGACGGAGCGCGTCCAAGACCACGCAAGCGTTGCTGAATCGACTGAAACTCTCGCGAGTCGCGCATACCGGCGTTAACTTGGAGCATCTGCGCTTCACGGTTGATGCGCGCATAGCGATCGCTCGGGCTTGGGTGATCGCTCAAGAAGCCGCCGCCACCACCGCCCTGCTGTTCGATCGTGCGAAACATGTTCGCGAGATCGCGTGGGTCGTAACCCGCACGCGCCATGATCTGCGCGCCCAGCACGTCAGCTTCGGTTTCATACTCGCGGCTGAATTTCAACACATACACCGCGAACGGCGCCTGGGCCAGTTGGCCCACACCTTCGTTGCCGGTGAGAATCGTTCCCGCAATACCGGCGATGCCCGCGAGCAGACCGTACTTCTGGCCTTTGGTCGCCTGGGCCGTACCGTGTCGCAAAGCAACGTGACTGATCTCGTGGGCCATCACGCCGGCCATCTCGCCTTCAGTCTTCGCCGCTTCAATCATTCCGCGGTTGACGAACATTGGACCACCGGGAAGCGCAAACGCGTTGATGTCACGCGCGTTGACGACTCGAAAAGTGTACTGAAATTCCGGGTGTTGAAATTGAGACGGGATGGCATTCACCAGCCGCCGTCCGACACGCTCGACGTAACCCTGCACGTCACCTTCGCGCAGCAGCGGATACTGTTGCTCGACTTCCTGAGCAGCGCGCCGTCCAAGCTGGACGTCATCCTGAACACTGTACTTATTACTGTGAAGTTTAATTTGCGTTTGACCGATCGCCGACAACGGCATCAGCGCTATCGAAACCAGCGCTATCCACGCGATCAAACCCTGTCGTTTCATTACCGATTTTCTACCCATTCGAGTAATCCTTTCCGGCGTTAATGCACCAAAACGCAACAGGAATACACGGATTTGTTTTCAACATATGCCGTGTTTACTGGTGAATTGGCCGGATCGCCAACTCCAAAACATAGACCCTGCAACGACGATGCCAACGAAACTTATTTCGGCTCGCGGGGCTCGATATGGCGGTTAAACCATTTGCCGGGTTCCTCCAGGGGGGCGATATTGTGCGGCTGACCCTTCCACACTCGGATCATGGAAATAACAAGGAAAACAGTCGCTGCAACACCGAACAACACCTTGCCGAGGTCGCTTCCGCTCACGAGGGCGATCAATTTAAAGAGTGTGGAGATCGCCAGAATGGCGATGTGCAGCGCGAGTGCCTGCGAGGCATGGAAGCGCACTTTTACTTCTTTGCGCGGGACCAGGAATAACTCCAGTAAAGAAACGACCGCCCCTACGTAAAGCGGCGCATATGCCAACATCAACGCCCACTTCTCAGCGACCCCAATCCCGGCCACCGGCCGCGACGGATGCGAGAAGCTCATCGGACTCTGATAGACGTTTGGCGGGTGTTGCGGCGGCGAATATTGCGCCGGCGGCGCGTAAGTAGGAGGTATGAAAACTGACGGGTACGGGGCTTCCAAAGGAGGGTTGTCGTAGCGACGAGTGGGCGCCTCGGAATACACGTTGCGGCGCGCATTTTCGTCGGGATTCGGAGTCGGAGACCAAGCTGGAGGTGAGTCGCCGACCTGCCGCGTAGAGCCGCCCACTTGCTGCGTTTCGCCGCCGCCCGCACGGTCGCCCCAGGATTCCTCCGCGTTGCGTTCGACTTCAGGATCGAGTGGATTTGTGTCGTATTTGCTCTTCTTTGTTTCCACCGTGCCCCCCCGCGAAGCGTGCATTTTAATCTTACTCGTCCACGATCTCATACTCAACCTGATGCCAGCGGTGTTCTCGTTCAGAGATGTTGAACGCTTTCACCACTGGACCAGCGCCGGCGAGTCCGATTATTAGATACGTTGCGGACGGGTAAAAAGCTTGACGAATATCCGTTTCAGAGGGGCTGGGATCGACGGCGCGAGGGTGGGAATGATAGATGGCGAGCAGTTCCTCACCGCGGTCGCGCATTGTTCGTTGCGCGGCGAAGAGGTCCTCCGGAGCGGCTTCGTAGCGCACTTCCGGGTCGGCAGTGACGTTGCGGAGAGGATAAAGAGAAGCAGCCTGAGTGCCGGAGAATCCACCTATCAGGCCGCAACATTCGGCCGGCGCAGCTTCACGGGCATGAGCGATCATTGCCTCGAGATGTTCGCGGCGAAGCTGTAGCGCCATGACGGGAACACGGATTAAGACACAATCTTGAGATGCAACTCTTCCAACTGTTTCGGATCGACGGCGCCAGGTGCATCGATCATCAGGTCGGCGGCGGACGCCGTTTTCGGAAACGCGATCACGTCGCGCATGTTATCGGTGCCTGCGAGGACCATCATCAGGCGATCGATTCCCGGCGCAATGCCGCCATGCGGCGGAGTGCCGTATTCGAGCGCGTCGAGAAAGAACCCAAACCGTTCGCGCGCCTCTTCAGTCGTCATGCCGAGGGCTTTGAAAACGAGCCGCTGGACGTCGCGCCGATGAATACGAATCGATCCGCTCGCCATCTCGACGCCGTTGATGACGGGGTCGTAAGCCTTCGTCCGGATCTGCGCGAGCAAGTTTGTTTCACCACCTTCGACGGCGCGTTCGAGTAGGTCGAGATCTTCGTCGACCGGAGAAGTGAACGGATGGTGCATCGAGTAGTAGCGGCCGTCTTCTTCGTGAAACTCGAACATCGGGAAGTCAGTGACCCAGAGTGGCGCGTAAACGCCTGACGGAATCAGGTTCTCGCGTTTGGCGATTTCGTTTCGCAGCGCGCCCAGGCTGGCGGCGACCACTTTCGGTTTGCCCGACACGATCAGCACCGCATCGCCTTTTTGCGCCCCGGCTTGATTAGCGATTTGCGCAACAGTTTCCGCACCTAAGGCTTTGAGCAGTGATGATGTGATTTCATCACCGAGCTTGATCCACGCGAGAAACTTCGCGCCATATCGCTTCGCAAATTCCTGAAGCTCGTCCAGTGTCTTGCGCGAAAGACCTGCACCGCCGGACACAACGATTCCTTTGGCTTGTTCGTTTTCCGCCAATCCGGGGACGTCAAGCTCCTTTAACTCCAATCCCTGAATGCGCAGGTCCGGTTTGTCGGATCCCCAGCGGTTCATCGCTTCCGCAAACGAGAAGCGTGGAAAGGGCACGGGCAGGTCGACGTTGATGAGTTTGAAGACACTCACAAACAAACCCTCGATCAGTCGATAAATATCCTCGAGGCGCGCGAAGCTCATCTCGACGTCGAGCTGCGTAAACTCCGGCTGCCGATCGGCGCGCAGGTCTTCGTCACGGAAGCAGTGCGCGATCTGAAAGTACTTGTCCATGCCGCCGATCATGCACAACTGTTTGAATAACTGTGGCGACTGCGGCAGCGCGAAAAACTTTCCGGGAAAAATTCGAGACGGAACAACGTAGTCGCGCGCACCTTCGGGCGTCGACTTGATCAGAATCGGCGTTTCGATCTCGGTAAATCCCTGCTCCGTCATGTAGCGCCGGATCTCGTTCGTCACGCGATGACGCAACTGGAGGTTCGCTTGTAACTGCGGCCGTCGCAGGTCGAGATAGCGATACTTCAAACGCAGATCTTCCGCGGCGAGCGCGTCACCAGTCGCGTCGAGCTGAAACGGCGGCGTGCGCGCGTCGTTGAGAATCAATAACTCTTTCGCACGAACCTCGATGTCGCCCGTCGCGATCTTCGGATTACGCGTGTTTGGGTCACGCGCCACCACGTCGCCGATCACGGCGATCACGTATTCGCCGCGCAGCTCCTTCGCCTTGGCGTGTGCGTCGGGCGCATCTTCGGAGTTGAAAACGACCTGAGTGATACCTGCGCGGTCGCGCAGATCGATGAACGTGAGCTCGCCGAAGTCGCGGCGCTTCGCGACCCACCCCATGAGGGTGACACGATTACCGATGTTTTCCGCGCGCAGTCCACCGCAGGAGTGAGTGCGTTCAAGATTACCTAAGTGGTCCAACATTTGTGATTCCGTTTTGGTGCCTTCTCAGTGTCTTTCGCGGCTCAAACTGCCTGCGCGATCTCCAATCGATTGCCTCCGGGATCGCACACGTAGAAACGCTGCACACCTTCGATGGGACGATCGTCGGGGAGGATCTCGACGCCTGCCTGGCGGAAGCGTTCTTCAGCTTTGCTGAGATTATCAACCGTGTAGCAAACGTGGCGTTTACTGCGATTTTCACCGGCGCCCTCTTCGATTGAGAGGTGAAGCTGCACCCGCCCCAATTGATACCACGCGCCGCCGCGTCCCCGCGAGGATTCCGGCTTGGGAACTTCCGTCATTCCCATCACGACACCGTAGAAGTGTTTCGTTGCGTCTTCCAACGAACGCGGGACGGTGACGTTGACGTGGTGCAGCGTGGGGTTCATGTTCAGCTATTTCGTCCGCGATTGCATCTGCGCGTTGAACTCCGCGGATTTGTTTCGCGGAATGCTCAACGAGTTCCACTGTGCCGATCTGAAGTGTTTCGCGAGGAAGACGATCTGACCGACGTGATACGCGTAGTGCGTCATCTGGCGGTTGAGCGCCTGCACGATCGTGTGCTTCTCGCCGCGAATCATGACTGTCTTTTCGAAGTCCTCCGGCTGCAACGGTTCGACCGCAGCGAAGACGCAGGCCCAGCCGCGTTCCCAGTAGTCGAGCACGTCGGCTTTGGTCGTGTTCGCTTCGATCACAAATTCCATGTCGCGGTTGCGATCGGGCTTCTCGCCGTCGCTGGTCAGGAAGTTGGTCCAACGCGAGAACATGTTGCCGGCCATGTGCTTCATGATCACGGCAACGCTGTTTGCTTCCTCGTCGAGCGTAACGAAAAACTCTTCGTCTTTCATTTGCGCGATGGCTTTATCCGCGAGCTTCTTGGCCCCCTTGAACGACGCGATCGCGTCTTCGAAGTAATTCTGAACAATTGCTTCACTAGACATTACGCACCTCACTCATTACAACGTGAGCAACTTCTCCTCGATCCAGTATTTCCTGTACGCCGGTCTTCAGATTCTTCAGCACTAAGAGTCCCTTACCGCGTTCGTCTTCGCCGATGAACGCGACAAATGGAATACCTCGTTTGGCTGCGTATGAAATCTGTGTTCCTAATTTGGTATCTCGATCGGGATAAACGTCTGTTCTGACACTTTGCCTTCGCAATTCGGCGGCGATCTCCAAGGCCTCTGCCGCACCGTCGCGCCAAACTGCGACCATAACTTCCGCCGGTGAACGCAGTAAGTTTACAGGAAACATGTCGCGCTCACTCATCACGACAATGATACGCTCGAGTCCCAACGAAAATCCGCACGCGGGTATGTCCTGCCCGAGAAACATGCCGACCAGATTGTCGTAACGCCCGCCGCCGGCCAGACTGCCTGCTAAATCCTGGACCTGAATTTCCATGATCGCGCCGGTGTAGTACGACAGCCCGCGGGCCAACGAAGGATCTATCCGGACCACCGATGAAGAAACGTAACCGATGATCTCGCGCAAGTCGTTGAGTCCCTCCAACCCAATCACATGTCCACCGATAAACTGTTCCAGGCGCGCCAGTGTTTGATCGTTATCCGTGTTTGTTTGAAACAGCGCCAGCAGATCCTTTCCACCGTCGCCGGTAAGCACCTCGCGCTCGGCAAACTCACGCAGCACACCTTCAGTTCCGATCTTGTCCAGCTTGTCCAGCGCGATCAGCGCGGCGCCGTGTTTCTCGGGTGCGATGCCGGCGGCGTCGAGTATCCCCGTCAACACCTTCCGATGATTCAGCCGCACGACGAAATCGGTAAACCCCAACTTGCGCAACGCCTCGGTCGACGCTGAGATGATCTCAGCCTCGACGATCATCGACCGCGACCCAAGCATGTCCACGTCGCATTGATAAAACTCACGATACCGACCACGCGCCGGACGATCAGCTCGCCACACCGGCTGAATCTGATAACGTTTGAAAAACTTCGGCAGCTTGTCGCGATACTCCGCAACGACTCGCGCCAGCGGCACCGTCAGGTCATAACGTAGTGCGAGATCCGCTTCACCCGTTCCTTCGTGAACGCCACGTTTCAGTATCTTGTAGATGAGCTGGTTCCCTTCCTCGCCATACTTGCCCATCAACGTTTCGATGTTCTCCGCCGCCGGCGTCTCGAGCGGCTCGAAGCCGTAACGCTCGTAGACCTCCTTGATCACACCGATCACGTATTCGCGTTTGCGAACGTCTTCGGGAAGAAAGTCGCGCATGCCGCGCGCGGGTTGAGTCTTTGCGGAAGGCATTACTTGAAAACGGAAAACCCGGCGTAGATCACAAAATTATTAAGCCCGCGGTTCGCACCATGTCGATCGCCGTTCGAGATGTGATGAAATCTCACGCCGATATTGACCGCGCGTTTGTCGGATGTGAATATGCGCACGCCGCCACCGGCCTCGCCGACAAACTGAAACTGTCCGGAGTCTTCGATCGGCATCGACTTGTTGAAGTAAAGAAACCCACCGTTGATGTGCGCAAACGGATGCACCTTCGAACCGTTCGCAAAATCCAACTGCAGGCCGATCGGCGTAATGCCGGCGCCGTAAGCCGTCTCTCGTTGAAACGTCTCGACGCCGCCGACGAAACTTCGCGAAACGATCGTTCCGGTCGCGACCGCAACCGGCACCGCGTCGACCGTCCATTGAAAAGCCAGCGTGTTGTTCGCGGCCAGTGTGCGGCCGTAACGAAACGCCGCGAGGAATAACTTTCGATTCTCGGCTTCGTCTTCACGAAGACCTTCGAAGATCGTCGTAGCTTTCGGTGAAAAGCCACCCCAGAAACCAAACTCGTTATCACCACGTTCCAACGTCTGTGCCGGAGCAAAACTGCAAGCGCAAATCAAAATAGCGATTACACAGATTACTTTCATTCAGCGTTTCCCTCGTTTCGATATTCTCGTGTGTAACCAACATAGTTCTGCCAAAACAGTGCCAACGACGCCACTTCTTCATCCGTCAGCGGACGTTTGACTCGCGCCGGAAAGCCCATCACGAGCGAACGCGGCGGAATGATCGTGCCGGGACTCACCAGCGATCCAGCCGCTACGAGCGACAGTTCGCCGATCCGAACGTCGTCGAGCACAACCGCGCCGATACCTACCAGCGATCCGCGTTCGACGTAACAACCGTGCAGCGTCACGCTGTGTCCGACCGTCACCTCTTCCTCAACGATCGTCGGATGCGAGCCATGACGAACGTGAATGACGGAATTGTCCTGAATGTTCGCGCGATCGCCGATGCGGATGTAGTGAATGTCGCCGCGGACCGTGCAATTACACCAGATCGACGCCTCTTCGCCGAGGTGCACGTCGCCGATAACTTGAGCGCTCGGGTCCACGTAAGCTGTTGGGTGGATCTGTGGATGAACCCCACGAAACGGTCTAATCATGATTTGGCCGCCCGCGATAGTAACATACCATCGAGCTTGGTTCTTGGTACTCAGTACTTACTACTTGGTGAGACCTTGGTATACCCGAACAAAGCACAAACTACCAAGTACAAAGCTCAATCTGTATGGTAAATTGCATCGCATGGCCCGACGCTTTATCCCCCTTGTCCTGCTTGTCATTGTCTCGGCGTCGTGCAGCAACTCGCTGTTCAAGGTCAAACCCGCGACCGAGTTGCCGCCCTTGCCTGCCGCTTCGCGCAGCGCCGACGCTGGTGGAGTGACTGTCCGTGTAGCGCCGCTGCTTTCAGACGAAGAGAGCCAGGAGTTGTTTGAAGCAAACTTGCCGGTCAGCGGCGTGTTGGCGGTCCGACTGGAACTAGCGTTTCAGAGTGGCGTGCCGGTGGAAACAAGCCGCGCGCGTTTTCGTTTGCGAGACAGCGAAAATCGCGAATGGAAATTCCTCAAACCAAAAGACGCCGTTTCGCGCATCATGAAAGCGAACGGCGTCACTCTCTACAATCCAAACGCGAAGAAGCAATTTGCACAGGAGTTCGGCGCGTACGCGCTCGATCTCAAGCTGCCGTTGTCGTCCGAAGATCCGCGGCGGCGAGGTTTCATCTTCTTCCAAACACCTGACAAGCGCCCAGTAAGAAGCGACCTGCAGTTAACACTCACGGTCGAGCGTCTGCCGCAGGCCGCTACTCTTCAGCTCAACTGATCAATCGATCAGTTTTTGAAAATTCTTTTTCCCATTGACCTCACGCTAGCGAGAGACCCATGTGAAAAAGAAAACTTAGCCTTGTGGGCCAGTGGTTCTCACTGTTATTTCAGTGCCCGCCTGCAGGTCGAGATCGTTTCGACCCTGGACGTACACCGAACCAGCTCCGGCGCCGGCGCCAATCACCGCACCGATCGCGGCGCCTTTACCACCACCGGCAATCGCGCCAATAATCGCGCCCACTGCCGTGCCGATCGCTGTTCGCGTAACAGTCGTCTTGGTCTGATCGCTTTCGCGGACCGCGCCTTCGTTGTCTACACGAACGACGTCCCCATCAGGAGTGCGAACACCCTCCAGAATGCCGGCATAGCTATAACTCCGGCCGTCGCGCATGCGAATCGTGTCGAAGTCGAGCGTCATCTCGGATCGACCGCTGATTCGACCGCCCCGATCGATGCTCGTAACACGACCCTCGATGGTTGCGCCTTCATACTGACCCGGCGAACGCACCGTCATCGTAAATCGATCGCCTTCGCGAACGTTCTGCGTCGACAGATCGTTGTTGAGCACGCCGACGATCTGCGTTCCGTTCGGAATGATAAAGCTACCGACAGCACCGCCGCCGCCAACGTTCGTCTCTTCACGATTCGTGTCGTAGATGTTCAACTGCGCAACATCAGACGTACGATCGTAGTAAGTCTTGACTGTTACCGGCTGAGTGAACCGATCGCTGTAAAGCGTGCGGGTCACCAGCAACTGCCGGCCGTTGTCCGTCGGATCGAACGTGACTGTGAAATCGTTGGCACGTTCGCCCGTGCGGGTGATGGTCAGCGTATCGCCCGTCAAGTCGGCCCGGACGCGAACTGTCCGTCCACCCGGCGTTGTCTCGGTCTGTTCGCGGCCATCCGCGACGAAGTTGATCTGAGGCGCCCTGGTGGAAGCGATCGTGACGGTGTTACCACGCCGATCGATCGCCAGCATCTGTGGCGGATCCAACCGTCTCAGCAACGCGTCGTAAACACGCTGCCGTTCAGAAAGTGACAAGTTGCGAGTAGCGGCGTCGACTGCGCGACGCGCATCGTCACCCTGGCTCGAGTTTAAGCGGAACGTGCCCGTCAGGTCTCGGCGCGTGCTGCCATCAGGACCACCGACGCCGCCCGGAACATTGGACCAGTTCCACGCGATGTTGAAAGCACCCGCCAGGCGATCAAGGTCCGGGCGCAAAGTGCTCCATGAGTTTTCCGTTTGATACGACAACTGACGGTTGTCGATGTAGTTGTTGATGAATGAGGCGCGCTCCAACAGATTGCGCGCGTCGGACGAACTTATCTGCCGGGTGTTGACGCGGTTTCGCAGTTGGACCAGCGCACTCTCGAATGCCGACAGTTGACGCCGAGCTTCATCCGCCGAGTTGCGATCGTTGTAACGATCATTGCCGAAACGGTTCAGATCGTTGCGGAAGCTGCGACTGAAAGTCGTGGAACGCGTATCGATGCGTTGAATCAACTGGCGCATCTGCGCGTCGTTCAGGTTGTAGTCATTGTTGCTCCCGGGATAACCAGGGCCCTGCGAGTTGTTCCAGGCCACACTCAGGTTGTAATAGCCGGCGAGCTGCTCGACATCGGTGCGCAACGATTGCCATTCACGTTGCGACCCGCCGCCGACGCGGTTGTTCACCAGAAAAGTGTCGATCTGTGCGGCACGGTCCAACACCACGCGGGCGTCTGCCGAACCTGTGCGGCGTGATCCGAGGCGGCGATCGAGTTGGTTCACCGCACTCTCAAAGTCCAACACCAGGCGATTCAGATCATCAGCACGATAATTGCCGCGGTCGGACGCGTTCTGAATTGCGCGCTGAAGATTGTCGGTGCGAGTTTGAATGCGGCGGACTGTGTCTCGGATGTTTGCTTCGCTGGCATATTGGGCCCTGCCCATCGAGGTAATGCCGGAGACTACGAGCATCACCAGGAATGCCTTGAAAGCGGTTTTTCTAATGGTTTTCATCTCTTCTTCCTCCTTCGCTCCGAGGAGGTACTGTCAACAGGCGTGCCAGACTCAGAAAAAATACGGAATATTCAGCGTTTAGCGAGAATCCCTTGGGTGGGCGAAATAATATCGTACGGTTTCGTGAGGTGAATGTATGGCTTGGTGTAAATCGGTTTTAATCCGTAGAGCCGAAACCTCCGGCTCCGCGGAGAGTCTCATCCAGGTCGACGACCCACGCCGCTTCAGGCGTGATGATCTTCTCGATGATCAACTGGCAAATCTTACTTCCTGCTTTTAACGAAATGACTGAGTCGCCGGTGTTGTAGAGGATGCAGCAGATCTCGCCGCGGTAATCGGAGTCGATCACACCGGCGAGCACGTCCAAACCATTCTTCGCAGCCAAACCCGATCGCGGCGCGACGCGTCCGTAAAACCCGGGCGGAATCGCCACGGCTAATCCCGTGCGCACCATCGCGCGTTGCTTCGGCGGGAGTTCGGCATCTTCAATAGAGAAGAGATCCAACCCCGCCGCCAACGCACTCCCGCGCTTCGGCAGCACCGCTCGTGGATCGAGTTGTTTGAAACGAAGAACCTCTGTTGGACCAGGCATTCGCCGTTCGAAGACTTGTGTGACTCAGGATGTTATTGCGTTCAGCGCATTGTACGTGATCGGGCACCGGTTTTTGCATGTTTCGGTTTACGTTTTCGCGCAGTAGTCCGCGCCGAAGATGCCGGCGCAACTATTGCCATCGCGCGTCTTTGTGCCTCGCGTATGGCGGCCTCTGCGTTTAGGAACGTACCGATAGGCCTAGGCTGTGGACCCGGATCAGTTATAGGCGTTCCGGTCGCGTTTAGAATATCGCGAATCTCAGCATGATGTAGTTGGGGATTAGCCTCTAACATCAACGCCACCGTGCCGGCCACTTTCGGCGTCGCGCCGGAGGTTCCGCCGAAATCTATATACTGAGTATCAGAGCCCGCCCCGCATGTAATATCTCTGGATGAATCTCCAGGCGCCGAGACTACAACCGAAAGTCCCCAGTTGCTCCTGATCGTTTTCTCGTTAATCGCGGGATCGGGATTGAATAAGGTGGCGCTGACGAGAATAGATCCGGTTTCAATTGCCACATTCTCGGCGGCGTCTCGATTGCCGTTGCCCGCGGGAACGCAAACAACCACGTCATCCGCAATGCTGTCCCTGATGACCTGGTTGATAGCCGGATCAGATTCAACATTGAAGTAATCCGCGGTCTCAACCTCGAGGCAGATCACCTTTCGGCGACCGTTGCTATCCGCGCGCCGGACGTAGTCGATAGCAAACCACCACGATTGGAAGTCTGGCGCCGGACTATGGTCCAATCCGTCGTCGGCGTGAATAGCCCACAGGTCTGCTCCGAAAGCGATACCCGACATGCCTACGCCGTTTGCGCCCGCGCCCAACAATCCCAGCACTGCTGTACCGTGATATCGCATGTTGGCGGGATTAGTAGTCACTGTATCGCTGCCCGTCATCGAGTTGTACTTGCGATCTATGCGGTCCACAAAGTCCTGGTGCGCAGTTCGGAATCCCCAATCGAGATCGGCCAGAACAACTCCCCGTCCTGAAAACAATTGCCCTCCGCCTTTTAGCTGCCATCCAAGATCGACCTTACAGCGCGGAATGTACCATTGTGACGGAGGTTCGGTGGCGATTCGCGATTGCATTAGGGGTTCAGTCAACGGGCTGCTCGGCGCAATCAGCCGGCGGGCCGGAACAGCGCGTTCGATGAGCGCAGTGTCACTGAGCTTGTTGGAAATGGCTTGTGTGTCCCTCTCACTGGCGAAATAAAGTGTGAGGTAGCGCTCTCGACCCTTGGGAGGATTTCTTTCAGGCTCAAGGCCCGGTGGCGTGAAGTCAAAAGTGGCCTCAATGCGCACCAGACCCTGCTCCCGCACAAGATTCCTCAAAACGGACAGGTTCGGGCCGAATTCGGCATCCTTGTCGGCCGGATCTGTTAAGAGCTCCGCGATACGGCGACCATCGACGCCTTGCTCGAGAACTACATGTACGACGCCCGGAACCAAGGAATCGGTCGGGGCGCCGTGCGATGACTCGGTGGACCTCAACCAGCTTAAACGCTCTTCCGCCGTCGGGAGTCCTTTTCGCTTCTCGCCTTTTGGCGACTGGTCTTCTAGCTCGTCATCCATGCTGCACCTGTCCTGTCAGCCGAGGTTTCCGCCTTATTCGAGAGAGTCAGGAAACTTGCTTAAAAAAATCTTTCCACACAATGCCGGGTTGGGACCAGGTCCAATTCCGCCGCCTTGCGGTTTCTTTTCGAAACTGAACTTCTTTCCCGGTTGCTGTTGAAAGATGTCGTAGTAGTGATGGAAATGATCGACCGGCGTCGTTTCCGTATCCGCCGGACTGTTGGCAAATTCATACATGACATTCGCGTCGCTACTGAAGGTAAAGAGCGCGTCGCCGGCCGGATTGAGTAATTTGGCTCCTCCGGAATTGACCGGAATGGCAAGACCCATGACGCCACCGACTGCGCCGAAATCAACGGGCGTACCACCATTTTCGCTGCGGCGTAAAACCGAAGATTTCAATCGCGTGTAAAACTCCCCTGAAGTGATTTTCACAACGCGCTTGAGCTTTGTGCGATTGACCTTAAAGTTCTTCTCGATATCCAAGTAAGGGAATTCGGCGTTTTCAAGATCGAGGATCCAGCGGAAATCCTCGTCCGACGGAGGATTCGCCATCCGATTGAATTGACCGGCGTCCTCCCGCAGAGTAATGCCCGTGGTGGCAGGATCGTCCACCATCAGTCGCAACACCTGCCGGTTTCCGTCGAGATCGAGCAGCATCGTCTCTTCGCGAACGCCATTGCGAAACGTCATTATCCGCGGGACGTGAGCGTGTTTTTCTTCGAGGACTCCGATCTCCATGTATCGCGTTCTGCCTTGAACGTCGTTAAGAACCAGCAACCCTCTGAATGCAATATTAATTGTTGGCATAACTCTCTCTCCTTCTGCTTAGGGGAATTGGGGGAAAACGGGGCGGCTCACAAAATGAACTGTGTCTCTCATCTGGTTATGAAATTGAGACGCAAAACATGTCGCGTCTTTCGGCCGCGCAATCAAAAATTAGCGTAGCCGCCGATCAACACGAACGGCGCCCAATAATATGGCTCGCGATAACGATTCTCGGGATCGTGCAACATGTCTCGTTGCGCCTGCTGTAACGCTTTGGCAACGGACAGTCCCTCGCGCGTGCGTCGCTTGTGGAAGTTGATCATAAACTTCATGGTCGCGTCCGACTCCACCGCCCAAAGGCTTGCCACAACCAGCGGCACACCAGCCGACAGAAAAGGACGCGCCATGTTCATGACTCCCTCGCCACCGAAATAACGTCCCGCGCCCGTCTCACACGCCGAGAGCACAGTCAGCCGCACGCGGGGAAGCTTTAAGCCGTAAATGTCATGAGCGAAGAGAACCGACTCATCTGTATTCGCCGACGGCGCGAGAACGAACTTCGATCGGAGCGGAAATCGCTCGTCGAGCATCGAGTGAACTGCAAAGTGAAGCACCTCGGCATTCTTCATTTCGCCGAGAACCCTCGGCACGCCCGCGTCCTTTTCCGTCAGCACGGAGCGCGAGTTGTAGAAGCCGGCGACTTCCGTAGCTTCGGCTGTGGCCGAAGACAGGTCCGGCAGCGAAGGAAACGCTTTGCGGTCGAAGCTCGGATTACCAACGCTCAGAATTCTCTCCGATTTTGATAGATCCTTGTGCGCGGCCATTTCCGAAAACAGGACCAATGCGGTCGAGCTGGGTGACATCATCAATTCATACTTGTCCAAAAGATATTCACCGGAAGCGGGCGAGCGAAGAGTTCCGAACGGCAGAAGATTGAGTATTTTGTCGGGCACAATGCAGAGTTGTTTGCCCGCATCGAGGAACGACTCGACGGGCCTAATCAAGAGATCGTAAAGCTCACGAGACTTGTTCGAGACTTCATCCGCAGTGCCCGGCGATGATGACGGCGACGTTACCAGCCGTAAATAACTGCTGACCTTTGAATGCAGTTCCTCACCCTTAACCGGCACGGCCGTGCTGTTCAGGTGTTTCCCGGCCAACACCCAAACCAGCAGTTGATCCTCGAGCATTGCAAACTGGACGACCTGCACTCCATCCGGTATGCGATCCTTGATCGCCGCGAACTGGAGAGACTGTGTTGCTCCTTTGAAGACCAACTCCGGTGAACGCGTCTTGGTCAGTACGCGCGCGTCGGCGTTGAGCAGATCGAGCAGCGATCTCGCCCGCGACGACTCCGAAAAATGAAACGCGCGCTCTGGCGAGTTCACTTTCGCATACTCGAAACTTATCGCCGCGTCGAAGAGCGTTTGTTCGGCATCGAAGAATGAACTCCTGTTGTCTTGCTCGAATATGTTGCTGCGATACGATTCAATCAGCCGTACCGCTTCAGCCAGCTCTGTCTCAGCCAAATCGTTCTGGTTCTGCGCGAGGTAACAAAACAGCCGGCCCTTATGTGCCTGATAGACCTGCGTCGAGTAGTTCAACTGCTTATATAGCTCGATGGCTTTGTCGTAACTCTCAATGGCCCGGTCGAATTTCTGTTCCTGGCGATAAACATGGCCCAGCTGGACCAACGTGTAGGCCATTCGATCCTTGTCCGACTGAGCTTCCGTAATCTGCAGCGCGCGGTGCGCCGCGGCTTCCGCCTCGTCGAACTTTTTCAATCGCGCCTGGACCTGGCTATAAAACGCCAGGTTGTAGGATATGGTGTCAGGACGGTCAGTCTCGTCTGCATATCGCAGCGCTTCTTTCTGGTAGACGCCCGCCGCATCGTGCCACCCCGCTGCAGTCAAGCTCGTCGCAATGAAACCATAGTGACGACTGCCTTGAATGGGATCCAACGTGGTGCGGTTCAGCAGATCCAAACTGCGCTGAATGTATTCGAGAGACTTATCGTAGTTGCTGAGAAAACGGTTGTACTCGATCAGCGAAGTCAAGGCGTTCAATCGGCCGACCGCGTCGTTGGTGCGCTCGGCAAGAGCCAGGGAACGATCCGCGAGGTCGATGGCTTGCGAGTAGTCAGTCAGATCAAAATGCAGGATCGACAACAGGTAAAACTGACGCACCGTCAGCCACTGGTAGGCTCTTGTTTTCGCCGTATTAATCAACGGCTGAAGCGTAGACAATCCCTGTTCGGT
>DATANW010000248.1:0-3065 GCA_036266055.1 Pyrinomonadaceae bacterium
GACCGCCACCTGGAAGCCGAAGGATCTCGACGACACGGCTTCTGTCAGTTGTGCCGGTGCCGCATCTGAGTTTGACTGCCGGGCTGGCTATGAAGTTTCGACTTCGGGTCCAAACTGATGGCTACGTCTGCCTGTTTGACACCGTCGACGACGCCTTTGAGCGGTGCGTCTGCTTCCGTCTGAATAACGGTGGCGATCCACTTCGGATCGGCGCCGCCTTCGCACATGGCCCAACGCATGAGCGGCTCAGTCCCGATTACCAACATGCCTGAATGGTTGTTGCGGTCGGCGTCCTCTTTCGGATCATCGTAGAAAAAGCCGAGCGATTTCCGCAGCCGGAAGATGTCTTCCGGCTTTCCGGTCAGAAAGGTCCAGCCGGGGCCGTCCGCGTGATGCGATTTCGCGAACTTTTTCAACTCTTTCGGCGAGTCTTCTTCCGGGCTCAACGAGATTGAATAGAAAAAAATGTCGCGACCCACGCGTCCATTCAGCACGCGCTGCACTTCGACGAGATGATGAGTGATCACCGGACAAATGTCCTTGCAGCGCGTGAACATGAATTGAATAACTACGCGCTTGTCTTTCACCACGTCCGTGTAGAAGTGAACCTTCTGATTATCCTGCGTGATCAGTTCGACGTTTGGGAGATGGCGTCGCTGCAGCAACTCGCGCGGCGAGATGTCCTGAAAACTATAGCGAGGCGCAGTCGTTGAATTCTGCTGTCCCAATACAGTTCCTGCGGTTGCGGCCGCCGTCGCGGTGCCGGCTGTTGCGAGCCATCGTCTGCGTGTGATTTTTCCCATGTCCTGTGCCTCCTCGGTCGTTGAAAAACCGCTATAACTCAAGCTGACAGCACGCCCCTAAGGATTCTGGTTGTTGTCCGTCACGTTTGGCTGTACCTGGAAAAGCAACATCATCGCGTGGTCTTCGTGAATGGTGTTGTGGCAGTGTATCGGCCAATCACCCGTGAAGTCGCGGAAGCGCATGAACGTCGTGACTGTCTCATCGAGCTGAAGCCGCGTAACGTCCTTGCGCGAAACTTCGACTGCGGGCACGCCGTTGTTATTCGTACCGCCGTTGCTGCCATTACCGCTGCCGTAACCACCGCTGCCCCAGCCGTCGCCGCTATATCCTCCCGAGTTTGACCACTCGGTGCGGTCGTGCCTACCGCCGGAACTGCGTTGCAGGATCTGATGTTCTTCCAGATGAGTGTGAATCGGATGATGCCAGTCGCGCCGGCCGTTCGATAGCTTCCAGTTCTCAGCGCTGTTCTGCGTAACCGTGAAGCGAAGCTCGTTGCAACTCGCAAACTTATTGTTGATTACCCATTGGCCGTTGTTGCGATCGAAGTTGAAGTTGCGCGTGATGCGGGGCGTGACTACCGCCGGCAATTGGTAAAACGCCGGATGAGTTGCCGGATCGACACTATTATCGGTGGCAGTTGCTCCGATCTGAAACTCCATACAGTACATCCCCTGGCCGGGCGAGAAAATGTTTCCTGTCGGCCCCTGGCCGTCTGTCTGCTCGAGCCGATTCTCCAGGCGTACCTTCGTGTGGCTGCCGATCAGGCTCTTGACCTGATTGAAATCAATGATGATGTCATAGCGCTCGCCGACGCCGAGACGAAAACTCGTGACCTGCACGGGCGTGGGCAGGAGGTTTCCATCGTTCGCAATCACCCAGAACGGTATGACAGTGCTGGGCGTCAGCGGATCGGTGAGAAACAGCTCGTAGAATCGCGACGGACCGCCATCCAGGACGCGGAAACGATAGCGGCGTTTGCTAACGCTCATAAACGGCTGGATCACTCCGTTGGCGAGAATGATGTCGCCGAGCAGTCCTTTGAAATTGAAGGTGTCGAAGCAAAGCTTGCCGGTACTGGAATCAAGTAACTTGTCGGCCAGCATGATCGGGATGTCATATTGCGGGTAACTCGGCAGGCGAAACCCCGTCGTTTCGTTTCCCGTGTCGTACTGATTAAACATCAGATGAAACCCAGCCATGCCTTTGTAGACGTTTTCGGCCGTGTGATCGATGCGATGGTCGTGATACCACAGTGTACTCAACGATTCATTCACGTCGCCGAACGGCTGATGACTTGAAGCAAAGCCCGCTTGCTGCGCGGTGTAGTACTGATCGAAATACTGTCCGCGGAAGAACCAGCGGCATGGACCACCATCGCTCTCGGGTGCCGTGTGAAAGTTGTGGAGGTGTGTTGAGACCTCAGGCACGCCAAACCCGAGGTTCTGGCTCTGCGTCGGCAGTTCGTTGAAGCGCCGCACTACCCACGGCTCCTGGTAATGAGTCACCAGGGTAGGCGCGGGAAAAGTGGCGACGTCGCTCGACGACGATCCACCCAGATTGAATCCCCAGATAGTTTGCGCCGGGATGTTTGTGTCCGAAGTGAAACGGAAGTTGGAGTTCGCGCGCAAACGCTGCACAAAGTATTTCTGCGGCGGATACGTATTGAAGAACTGAAAAGCATCAGTGCCCGGACGCAACGATCCGTTGAATTGCCCGCGACCTTCGTACGGCAACCCGGTTGCCTGATTGATTACGTTATTGGGAAACAACTGAGGCGGCGCGCCAAACTGCAAACCCGGATCGCTCAAAGGACGCGCCGGCAGCTCAGGTGGAATCGGCAAGGGATCGACAAAAACGTGCGCGGGCTGAGGACTGCATCCAACATTGCAGCCGCCTCCATAGCAACTGCTGCCGCTATTCCACTGAGCCTCGACGTGGGTTAGGCCGAGTTTCGGAATCAGGACTCCGGCGCCCGTCATTAGACCCATCTTCATCAGGTCGCGACGGGTGAATCCCTCTTTTACGAGTTCAAGCCGGTTGTTGAGTGCTTGCTGTACTTCTCTCTCTCTTCGGCGGTTGCGTTTAGAGATGTAGGCCATCTGGGGTTGCCTCCTTGGATAGACTCAGACCTGTTGCTTCTTGAGCTGCGAACGAACTCAAAGATCAAACTGCGTTTGTCGGGTTGTCGGTTGTACCTACGCCTTGCAGGAATGACGCTTACAGATTATTGCAAGCTGCGTCGAATGATGGGGCGCACTTTA
>DATANW010000249.1:0-4181 GCA_036266055.1 Pyrinomonadaceae bacterium
CTGTACGTCAGCAAGGTCTTGGAGACGCGCTGTAGATTTTTTGTTCGTAATGAGATGCTGACGAGAAATCACAGAGGCGGGCACACCCCCGAACATCGTTTCTAAACGATCCGGCCATGCGTCCGCGAACTCAACGCCATCGATATCCGTGATTATGTCGATGCGTAATGGCGGTAGCCCTACCTGAAAGATCGTTTTCTTTCGACTCAAATCATCGATGGTTAGATCATTCACCGGTGCGCCGAACTCTGAGAGTGCCTGTAGTACCCTCTGCGCGTTCGACGTCTCAGGTCGCACCCAGAGATCGAGGTCCTTGGTGGCGCGTACGTGCCCGTGCGCTGCCAAAGCGTGAGCGCCGACTATCAGGTATTCAACGTTGTGCGCGTTGAATGCGAGTAACAGTTCTTTGAAGTCTGGGTACACTTTCTGAAGGGTTGTTCCAGCGCAAACAAAGTTCAGTCAAAGTCCACACGGCTTCGATCCGCTCTTCGACAGTTGCATTGCTCCAATCATTGTCAGCCAACTCTGGTGAACCATCGCGGATAACTCTAGCTGTGATTTGTTTGTTCTGCGAATACTCGAACATGCGAGGAAACTATAGCATGCGTTGCTCTCTTACACTCGGTGAAACGAATCTAGATCACGCCAAAAACGAAGCCTCACCTATGCTACGCAATCGGCAAGATGAGTCTGGCGCAATGCCGACGTTTGGTCGCGTTATTTGTGACACCCACCGTACACGTGCGACCTTACGAATCCGTGACTGCTACGGATTCCAGCGTGTACAATTCGTCGCGTTTGGACCTCAACGCTCAAGGTTTTAGCGTTCTAGCTGGTTAACTAGCGCAAGCCTGCGTGAAGAAGCAGCAACACTGCGGGAAGAAGAATCTCAGGAGATCGATGCGTCTGTTAAAAGACGCGCTCGGTTAATTATGACCAACGGCACCATACCGAGGCGAACGCGTTCGCTGATCCGGTATGCATTGGAGAAAAAGGATCGGCAGTTGGGGCAGATCGTCCGTCGTGTTTGGGCGGGCGAAATAGTTATCGATCATGTGTACCTCGAGTGAGTACGCCGCCGCGTGAATCGCCCGTGAGACCAAAAAGGCGGATTACACAGATAGACGCAGAGTAGGGTAAGCTGCGAGTGATTTTGGTCGCAGCTTACCTTTCTGGTGGACCAAATATAAACTGTATGTGTGGGCGGTTTACTTTAAAGAATCCGGAACGGATTAGGATTAGTGATTTTGATTACTACGATCTGAACAACCTGGTCCCAAGGTATAACATCGCGCCGAGTCAAGAGGTGCTGACCGTTGTAGAGCGTGCGTCGAAGCGCGAGGGGAGGTTGGTTCAGTGGGGGCTGGTGCCTTCGTGGAGCGATGAGGCGAAGGGGATCATTAATGCACGCGTCGAGACGATCGACGAGAAGCCGAGCTTCAAGGAGTCGTTTGAAAGAAGACGCTGCCTGATCCCGGCCGATGGGTTTTATGAGTGGGAACGGAATGGCAAGATCTCTCAGCCGTATTACTTTCAGATGAAGAACAAGGCGCCTTTTGCGTTTGCCGGTATTTGGGACCGGTGGCGAAGCGAAGAGCGATCGATTACTTCGTGCGCGATTATCACCACCACCGCGAATGAACTCCTGGCAGAGATTCACACGCGGATGCCGGTGATACTCAGCCCCGAATCATACGAGCTGTGGTTGAACGAGGAATCCAGGGCCACCGATTTGAAAGAATTGCTTGTTCCCTACCCTGCAGATCAGATGATGAGCCATCCGGTGAGTTACGAAGTTAACGATCCGAAGGTTGACGATGCACGGCTACTAGACCGAGTCGAGCCGCACATCGGTGCTAATCTGCGGTTGTTCTAAGATCACGGATAAGACCTATTCGGCGCGCAAAGCAGAGATCGGATCCACTGACGCTGCTCGCCGTGCAGGCAGGAAACTCGCCAACAACGCCGACCCGCCCAACACGAGAGCCACGCAAACGAGCGTCATAACATCCCACGGCGGTGTGCCGAACAACAGCTTGCGCATAAACGACGCCGCCAGAATCGCGCATCCGCTTCCAATCACAATCCCCGCCAGCGCCAACACACCAGCTTCCCGCAAAATGAGTCGATACACACTAATGCGTTGCGCGCCCAGCGCGATGCGAACTCCAATCTCCCGCGTGCGTTGACTCACCGAGTAGGCAATCACGCCATACAACCCGACAACTCCCAGCAACAACGCCACCGCGGCAAACCCTCCCACCAACCAGGTCGACGATCGACGCAGGTAAACTGTCGGCGCGTTGTTCATCCTCGACGTCATCGTCGTTTGACTCGAGATCGTAATCCGCGAGTCAATACCATTGACGGCATCCGTAACAGTTGGGATCAGCGACTGCGGAGCCTGCGACGTCCGCACCAGAACCGAATAAGCGTTATCCGGATATTGATTCAACGAGAAGTAGTAAGCCGGCCAAATCTCAGAATCCAACGGCCCCTCTCGAATATCGTCGACGACGCCGACAATCTCCTTGATCGATTTGGGATCCAGATCCGTGTCACCAAATCTTTGTCCAATCGGATCCTGATTCGGATAATACTTCCGCGCCAGCGTCTGATTGACAACGACGACCTTCGGCTTGCTCACATCTTCGGCATCCGCGAAAGTTCGCCCGCGCAAAAGCTTTGCTTGCAGCGTCGTGAAATAGCCGGGGCTCACGGCCCTTTGATTTACTTCGTTGTGCTCGCCGTTATAGTCGCGGCCCACAAACCTGATCCAGTCGGTGTTGCCGTTGTAACTCAACGGTAAAACATCGGCGAGTGCAACTGACGTCACGCCCGGCACACGCCCGACCTCCTCGACAACTTTCCTTTGCAGCGCCAGCGCTTGTTCATCCTGCGAGTAACCCGCCCGCGGCGCCGTAACTCGCATCGTGATCAGCCGATTCGTTTCAAAGCCCGCGTCGACTTGCAACAGGCGATAGAAACTCTTGCCGAGCAGTCCGGCGCCGACGAGCAACACCATCGCGGTCGTCAATTCGAGGACCACGAGCTTCGAACCGATTCGCGTCCAGACTTTACCGGCGCTGCCACGCGCGCCTTCAGCCATCCCTTCTCTCACGTCCCAGCTCGTCAGTCGAAACGAGGGCGTCAGCGAAAACAAAGCCGCCGCAAATGCAGCGAGGACGAACACAAACATCAGCACCCGAGCATTAAGTCCAAGGCCGTCGAGGTACGGCATGCCGGCCATCATGTCCGTCGGAATGAGCCCCTTCAGAATCTGCATGGTCCAATGCGAACCAAGCACACCGGCAACACCACCGAGGACGACGATCACCAATCCCTCGATCACAAACTGACGAATCAACCGTGCTCTCGTTGCGCCAAGCGCGCGCCGCACCGACAACTCGCGTCGCCGCGTTTCCGAACGCACCAGCAACAGACTCGCGACGTTGACGCAGGCGATCACCAGCAACAACCCCGCGCCACCGAGCAGCAAGAAGAGAATCGGCTTAACATCTCCGACGATCACTTCCGACAACGGCGCGACCGTCGCACCCTGGTTCCGATTCGAGTCAGGGTACTGGGCCTCCAGGTCTTTTGCGATGCGCTTAACGTCAGCCAGCGCCGCTTCTTCCGTTACACCTTCCTTCAGGCGCGCGACTCCGTTTAGATAATGACAACTGCGTCGGTTATCGCAATTACCGCCGGGGTGTAGCGTGGTCCAAAACTCGGCGCCCTCAACCGGAGCAAAATGAAAATCCCGCGGCAGCACGCCGACGATTGTGTACGGAAGCTCATTGAACGTTACCGACTGGCCGATGATGTCTTGTTTACCGCCAAAACGCTTTTGCCACGACGAATAGCTAAGAATGACAGTGCGCGGCGCGGCCGGCAGATCTTCGCCGGTGTAAAAATCGCGACCAAGCACCGGCGCGACACCAAGCGTGCGAAAGAAGCCGTCGCTTACGCGCGCACTTTCCACGAACTCCATGCCGGCGGACGTGCTAATCACATTGCCGCGCTGGTTATAAACCTCGAGTGACTCGAAAACTGTGTTGAGCTTTTTCCAGTCGAGATAATCAAAATAAGAGATCGCGGCGCGGGGAAGTTCGGGCGTAGTCTCCGTCACAAAGAGCAGACGCGACGGGTCGCGATACGGCAACGGCTTGATCAGCGCG
>DATANW010000250.1:0-4678 GCA_036266055.1 Pyrinomonadaceae bacterium
ATCGGTTTAATCCGGAATTCCTGTCCTTCGAATTCCATCGGCGAAAACATCGAGTCGGCGTAGTTTTCCTCGTGACCGCTCGTGAACCAGAGTTCGCGCTTGGCGATGTGCGGCGTGAAGACGAGACCGTAACCTCGTTTCAGCAACTCAGCGCGGAGGAAGTCTTCCATCGCTTTGCGAATGGCGCCGCCTTTCGGGTGCCACATCACGAGTCCCTGGCCGTAGTCTTCCTGGATCGAAAACAGATCGAGTTCGCGGCCGAGGCGGCGATGATCGCGCTTTTCGGCTTCTTCGCGTTGCTTCAGCCAGGCGTCGAGTTCTTCAGGCGTGAAGAACGCCGTGCCGTAGATGCGCTGCATCTGCGGCCGCTCGGCATCGCCTTTCCAGTAAGCGCCGGCGAGCGAGAGCAGCCGGAAAGCCTTCAGACGATTCGTATTCGGCACATGTGGGCCGAGACAGAAGTCGATGAACGGTGAGCCATCGATGTAATAGACGCTTACGGTCTCGCCGGCCTTTTCATCGATCAGTTCGCACTTGAGTGGCTCATCGCGATCGCTGAAAACTTTCAGCGCGTCGGCTTTCGCGATTATTTCGCGGCGATAGCCCAGGTTTTGACTCGCAATCTGCTTCATCCGCTTCTCGATCACCGGCAGATCTGCTTCCGTGAGCGCTCGCGGCGTGATCACGTCGTAGAAGAAGCCGTAACGAGGATCGTCGAGCAATGCCGGACCAATGCCGAGTTTCGTGCCGGGGAAGAGGTCGAGTACGGCAGCGGCCAGCAAATGGGCCGTCGAGTGTCGCAGGACTTCCAGACCGTCGCGCGTTTGCGGGACGATGGGTTCGATTTGCACCACGGATTCTGCGGCTTGATCCGCGTCCAACTGGGCGGTCAGATCGACTTCGCGCCCGCCGATTTTCGCGGCTAAGGCTTGTTTGGCCAGATCGCGGTCAAGTTTCTTCAAAGCTTCCGCCACCGTTGCCGATGCCGGCACCGAGACAGGAGAGCCACCCTTCAGTTGTACGTTGATCTCACTCATTGCTAAATCGCCTCGTGTTTCGTCGAAGACTCTTAGACAGACCTGCGTCGCAGGGCCGAAGACGATTCCTCACGATTTGCGATTCACTAATTGCTTGTACTTCAGTTGATCGGATTCGATAGGAGCGCCTTCGCCGTGCGCCCGCGTAGTGCGGGACGGCTAAAAAGTAGTGAATCGAGTGAATGTTCGATTCATGACGAAGGTCTTCCGGAGCTCCTACCAAAAATTAGAAAATCGACGCCGGATTTTAGCAAAGGCCTTGCCGGAGGCGCAAGGTCGGCGCGGGCAAGTTAACTCTGGCCGTTCGCGGCCACTTTGGCCTTCAGGGCTCGAATGTGCGTCGTGAGGAGACTCTGAAGATCCTGTCTCTCTTGCGGTGTCGTAATGCAAGGCGGATTTGAAATTGGCTCTTCGATGCTCCCAAATTCACCAGTCCAGTAACGAAGCGTAATCTGGTTCGCATGGTCTAGTTCGTAGGTCCAATCACCTTGACGATGACCTGCGAGAACATTCCCTTGGGTGTGATGGGTAAACGTCCGCCCCTCATCTTCGCCCGCACAAACCACGACCAACTGAACCAACTCCGCGAACTCTAGCTCGGAGAAAAGGAACGCGTGCTTTCCTCTCACCGAGTCGGCGAAATCAGAGCGCGTGTATTCAGGCCGCAAATCGTCGTAGTTTTGCTTAATATTCTTCATAAATCTTTCGCTCACGGCGTGTCGCTATTCGAGCGCTGAACAATCGAATAACCTTGCCGTGTTGAGTATACGCCACAACAAGCAATCTTCGCCGCCATGATGCTCCAAACGCAATGTAACGACTTTCGTCGTAAGAGTGTCGACGGTCCAGAGCTACCTCCGAGAGAGGATCCAAGACCGCGCTCGCTGCCTCTTCAAACGAAACGCCATGCTTCCGAACATTGATCCTTGCCTTAAGCGGATCCCACTCGAAGGTTGCCATTGTGAGGTAACGACATCAATTAAATTGGCGGGTGGTGGGTCAGTACAGCGTTCGGAAGCGGAAACGCAACTCACATTTATAGTTCGTGGCTAAAAATTTGCTGCACCGTCGGAACTTGCGATAGCATGTGCCGCAACAAGGGCTTTCCGTTTTTATCATCCACAATCTGTGATCTTGAGGAGACAAAGTATGCGATCTGTGTCCCAAACCGTCGTGGTACTCGTGTTATCGGTTTGTCTTTTAATCAGTGTTCCAGCTCAGACCCGCAATGGCGCGCGGCCAACGCCCGCTGCCCCAGACGGAGCCGGGATGAATGGAAAGGCGGCGCCAGTTAGCGAGATGCGCGCGGCGATTGAGCGCTACTCGGTGGACCGCGGGAGTCTCACACGATCGTATCCCGTCGGCATGTCACCCTCCCGCCGCGATCGTTTCAAGAAGTTCTACCACGACTGGCTCGTCTCCCTGCAATCACTGGATTTCGACTCGATGAGCCAGGACGGGAAAGTCGATTACATCCTCTTCAAAAACCACCTCGAATACGAACTGCGACAACTCGAGATTCAAGCGAAACAACTCGCCGAGATCCAAACGCTAATTCCCTTCGCGAAAACGATCATCGATCTCGAAGAAGCACGCCGCCGGATGGAACCGATCGACGCGGCGAAAGTCGCGGCCAATCTCAACGAACTGCGGAAGCAGATTGACGATCGACGCCGCGCTGTCGAAACGGAATCGCCGCGCCCCAAGAAAACTGTAGCGAATCGCGCAGTGGCAGCCATCAACAATCTGCGCGGCAATCTTAGAAACTGGTACACGTTCTACAACGGTTACGATCCGATCTTCACGTGGTGGAACGAAGAGCCTTATAAATCCGTGGATCAGTCGCTCACAAATTATTCAAATTTTATAACTGAACGCATCGTCGGTATTCGCACCGAAGGCGCGCAAACAGCCGGCGCACCGCGCGGCGGCGGACCGGGTGGCCCAGGTGGAGGCTTTCAAGGTGGTCCAGGCAGTGGCGGAGGTCAAGGGAACTTTCAACGACCGGGCAACAACGCAGCCCGCCCCGGTGACGCGAGCGACATCGTCGGCGACCCAATCGGACGCGAAGCACTTATCAGCGAACTGCGCTCCGAAATGATCCCCTACACACCCGAAGAGATCATCGCGATCGGCGAGAAAGAAATGGTCTGGTGCGAGAACGAGATGAAAAAAGCATCTCGCGAGCTCGGCTACGGCGACGACTGGCACAAAGCACTCGAGTACGTCAAAGACCGTTACGTCGAACCCGGCAAACAACCCGAGATGATCCGCGAACTCGCCTTCGAAGCAATCAAGTTTGTCGAAGACAACAATCTCGTCACCGTTCCCGAACTGGCCCGCGAAAGCTGGCGCATGGAGATGATGACGCCTGAGCGCCAACTCGTCAGCCCGTTCTTTCTCGGCGGCGAAGTGATCCAGGTGTCGTTCCCGACCAACACGATGGCCCACGAACAAAAGATGATGAGCATGCGCGGTAACAACCGGCACTTCTCGCGCGCGACGGTCCATCACGAACTGATCCCCGGCCATCACCTACAAGGCTTCATGGCCGCGCGTTACAAGACGTATCGCGGCGTCTTCAGCACACCATTCTGGAGTGAAGGAAACTCGCTCTATTGGGAATTACTGCTGTGGGACCTGAACTTCGCGAAGACTCCGGAAGACAAGATCGGAATGCTCTTCTGGCGCATGCACCGCTGCGCGCGCATTATCTTCTCGCTCAGTTTTCACTTGGAAAAGATGACGCCGCAGGAGTGTATCGACCTGCTCGTCAACAAAGTGGGCCACGAACGCGACAACGCAACCGCAGAGGTGCGGCGTTCATTCGACGGCAGTTACGGTCCGCTTTACCAGATGGCGTATCTCATCGGCGGGTTACAGCAGTACGCGATGCACAAAGAGCTGGTGGATTCAGGCAAGATGACGAACCGGCAGTACAACGATGCGCTGCTGAAAGAAAACCGCATCCCGATCGAGATGTTGCGCGCCGCAATCACGAACCAGAAACTGACGCGCGACTTCACCACGAACTGGCGGTTTTACGATCACCGATAACAACCGCGGATGAACACAGATTACTTGCGATACGAGAGTCGTAGTTTTACGAACATCGCGTCGCTCGATTTCGGACGGTAGAAGAGCATCTGCGGCGGAGGCGCACTCGCGGTGAGCGCTCGCGTGCCCGCCGCGTCCTTCTCTTCCCTGGTCCAGGCCTGGCCCACGGTGTCCATGTCGAGCCGGCCGACGCTGTCGCTCCACGATTTTTCCCACTTCGCCACTTGCTCGTTGGTGAGTTTCTGCGCCTTATCGCTAATCTGCACGCCGTCGAGCGGGGTCGGTGAGACGAGCACGCTTACCATTTCGGCAACCTGATCGGGCCGGCTTTTCCGAATCGTAAAGAACGGTGGACTGTCTTCCTGCGCGGGAATTTCTGCGAGCTTCCCGACGCTCACCTGGTTATCGCCGTTCAGAGTTCGCGTGGTGGGAAAGATCAGGTACGGCTCACCGAGAGTTCCATCGGCGTAGAGCTCACGATCGATCACGTAGAGGTATCCGTTGCGCGCGGCTTCAACGCTGATGCGCACACGATCTCCGGGCACCAGCTTGGTATTCGCGGAGATGCGCTCCGGCACATACTC
>DATANW010000251.1:0-2646 GCA_036266055.1 Pyrinomonadaceae bacterium
CATGCCCAGTTCGTTGACGGAGAGCATGGCAAGCGGATTGAACGTAGTGACGACTGACGGCGGCGGCGCGATACCGTACATCATGACGAACGAGGTCTCGGGCCTAATCGTCGATAAGGACGATCATCAGGCGCTCGCTGCCGGTGCGATCCGTTTGCTCAACGACAACGAGTTTGCCCTGAAGCTCGTGCGCAATGCGCATGAGTCAACCAAAAAATTTACCTGGCCGTACATCCGCGAGCAGTGGCTCGATGTCTACCACGAACTCGCCAGGGCGCACGGCGTTCTTGCAAGCGCCGGCGCCAAGGGACGCGTGCCGGTAGCAAAGACTGATTCGGTGCTATAGAGAAGCAACTCCCCTATGAAACAGGTTTTTCGCAAAGGATTAAGTCATATCGTAGTAGCCGAAGCGCCCGAGCCGATGGTGACTCCGCATCACGTTCTCGTAAACCCGGTCTATTCACTCATCAGCAGCGGCACTGAGAGCGCCAGTATTCACGAAGGCATCATCAAGGAAGTCGCCGAGAACCCGTCGCAGTTGCGCAAAGTGTGGGACGGTCTGAAGGCGATGGGCCCGCTTTCGACAATCGCCGAAGTGCGCGCCAAGTTTCAGGAGTACGCGACGCTCGGGTACGCCGGCGCCGGAGTGATTTCGGAACGACACCCAACAGTCGGCGAATTCAAGGTTGGCGATCGCGTCGCTTACGGCGGTGAAGGAACCGGCCACGGCGAGACGATCCTCGCCTCGCAAAATCTGATCGTCCGCGTGCCCGAAGAAGTTCCGTTCCAGCACGCGTGTTTCACGACGCTCGGCAGCATTGCGCTTAACTCGATCAGGATTGCGGAAGTCGGCGTTGGCGATGTTGTCGCGGTGATCGGTTTGGGTTTGGTGGGACAGTTGGTGGCCCAACTGGCCCGACTCCAGGGCGCGCGTGTGATCGGCATCGACTTACGTTCCGATCGCGTGGAGTTGGCGAGGAAGTTGGGCGTCGACCATGGTCTCGACGGCAGCATTTCGATTGCGGAAGAAGTAAGTGCGATAACAAATGGTCTTGGCGCTGACTGCGTGATCGTAGCGGCGGCTTCGAAGTCGTCGGCCCCGTGCAAACTGGCGCTCGAGATCTGCCGCGACCGCGGGAAGATCGTCATCGTGGGCGCGGTCGAGATGGAGTTTCCGTGGGGCGATATGTACATGAAGGAGATCAAGCTCCTCATGTCGCGCGCTTATGGACCAGGCAGTTACGACCCCGAGTACGAAGTGCGCGGGCGGGATTATCCAATCGCCTACGTGCGCTGGACCGAGAAGCGAAACATGGAGGAGTTCCTTCGGTTAGTCGCGCTCGGACGCGTCGATCTTCAGCCGTTGATCACTCACGAGTTTCGTCTCGACGATGCGCCGCAGGCTTATCGAACCGTCATGGATCCGACGGCAAGCAGTTTGGGTGTGTTGTTGCGTTATCCGGAAACAGTGGCCGTGAACGGCAGCGGCGTGAAGGAACGCACGGTCAGAGTGAATCTCAAGGGCCGTGGCGCAAAGTCGGATCTGAGGGTTGCGCTGGTCGGCGCCGGGAATCTGGCGCGGTGGGCACACTTGCCGAGTCTGAAGAAGATCCCGAACGTCAGTTTGCACGCGGTGTGTTCCGCGAGTGGGGCGCGGGGCAACACTTACGCGCGGCGATTCGGAGCGTCGTACTTCTGTACCGACTACCGGCAGGTGCTCGACGATCCGCAGGTTGACGTTGTGATGGTGCTCAGTCGGAACCAGCACCACTTCTCGCAGGCGCACGAAGCGTTGATGGCCGGCAAGCATGTGTTCGTGGAAAAGCCGATGGCGCTCACTGAAGCGGAGTGTCGCGATCTCTACAACGCCGTGGCGATTTCCGGAAACCAGTTGACGGTCGGATTCAACCGTCGTTTTGCACCGTTCTACAAAGAATTGAAGCAGTCGTTGAGCGGACGCACCGGTCCGGCGGTGATCGACTGCCGCGTCAGCTCGCCGGGCATCTCAGGTTCGTACTGGATGGCCGATCCGTCGATTGGCGGCGCAATTATCGGCGAGGCCGTTCACTTCGTCGATTTGATGTACTGGCTGCTCGAATCGGAGCCAGTCAACGTCTCCGCTTACACGCTGCCGACCGGAAAAACGGATCCGGTTGGCGAAAACAACATGGTCGCGACGTTCCGTTTTGCGGACGGCTCGATCGGAACTTTGAATTATTCGACGATCGGTTCGAAGCGAGCAGGCGGAGAACGCGTGGAAGTCTTCGCCAAGGGCATCACCTCGATGGTGCAGGACTTCAAACGTTTCAACTCCGTCTCGAATTTCAAACACACTAAATCGACTTTGTGGGCACACAAAGGTTACGAAGCGCAGCTAGACTCGTTTTTCCGCAGCATTTCCCGCGGCGAATCACCCGACATCACCGTAAGGGACGGTGCGCGAGCGACGGTGGTATGCGTGGAAATGTTGAAAGCAGCTCAGACCCTCACTTCACGCGAAATTAACCTGGACGCACTCTTGACCGGGGAGACGGGACACGTCGTCCCGTAGAAAAGAGGCGGTGGACGTGAGAACAGATGAGGGTCAAAAACGTTTCACGATCTGAAAGCTCGCCCAAGAAACCGATTCGTTTATTGCTGGTAGCG
>DATANW010000252.1:0-6273 GCA_036266055.1 Pyrinomonadaceae bacterium
AACAATGCGATGGAGGCGTCGCGTCGGGCAGGTATAAAGCCGTTCATGTTACCGATTCGCGGTGGTACTGACGGCGCGCGATTGACGTTTCAGGGTTTGCCGACGCCGAACTTGTTTACCGGCGGGTCGAACTTTCATGGCAAGCTGGAGTTTAATTCGAAACGCGGCTTGGAAAAGTCGACTGATATGTTGGTCCACCTTGTGCAAATCTTCGCGGAGAAAAGTTGAATAGCGGATACGTCGCTCTAATCGGGCGGCCAAATGCTGGTAAGTCAACGCTGCTGAATCGAATGGTTGGGCAGAAGATCGCTGCTGTCTCCGACAAACCGCAAACCACGCGCTTTCGCATCCAGGGCATCATCACAAAACCTACTGGCCAGGCGGTGTTCGTCGATACGCCTGGCGTGCATCAACCGGGTTACGAACTGAACCGCCGCATGATGGCCGCGGTCCAGGACGCGTTGCTCGGCGTAGATCTCGTAGCGCTGATTCGCGACGCGTCAGTGTCGACCGGCAACGGCGATCGTTTCGTTCTCGACCTGGTCGCTCGCTCCGAAAAGCCCGCGCTGTTACTGCTCAATAAGATCGACAAACTCGAAGAGAAGTCCGACCTGCTGCCGCTCATCGACTGGTATCGCAACCAGTACGACTGGCGCGAGATCATTCCGATTTCGGCGTTGAAAGACGAGATGACCGACGTGTTGCTCGAAAGCGTGTTGCGTCATCTGCCTGAGGGTGAGCCGATTTTCTCGGAAGACGAGCTGACGGACCAGTCGTTACGCGTGCTCGTCGCGGAGATCGTGCGCGAGAAAGTTTTGCGTGCGTCCGGTGATGAGATTCCTTACGTGACGGCGGTGGTGACCGAGCAGTTCGAGGAAGTGCGCGAGGACTTCACGCGGATACATTGCCTGATCGTGGTCGAGCGAACGTCGCAGAAGAAGATCGTGATCGGCAAAGGCGCAAGCCGTTTGAAAGAGATCGGGATCGCGGCGCGGCACGATATCGAGGCGCTGCTGGGCCACCGTGTTCACCTCCAGTTGTTTGTGAAAGTCGAAGAGGATTGGCGCAACTCTGCGCATTTGCTCGATGAATATGGTTTGGCATGAACTGGAGGTCGATCTCGAACCCGCCGCTCGCGAAGCCGTCGAGTACGCCCTGATGGAAGCGGGCGCGCTGGGAACCGTCACCGTAACCACCGATCAGTTGTACAAGGTTACGGCCTACTTTGCGCAACTCCCGGATCGCGAATTGATCAGATCTGAGATCTTCGAGGCGCTGCGCATCTACGAACTTCCGTCATCGTCAGTGCGCGACATGAACCTGCGGGAGCTGGCGAACCGCGACTGGCTCGAAGAGTGGAAAAAGAGTTGGCAGCCGGTTGAAGTTGGACGTTTCGTCATCGCCCCACCGTGGACCACCATCAGCGACGCACCCGGTCGTATCGTGATTCGCATCGAGCCGGGCATGGCTTTCGGCACCGGCACGCATGAGACAACGCGTTTGTGTCTCGATGCTATCGAGCAACACTTCAACGGTGGGAGTTTTCTCGACGTCGGCACCGGCACCGGCATTCTCGCCATCGCCGCCGCGAAGATGTTTCCCGACGCGCGCATCGACGCGTGCGACACCGACGCGGACGCAATCGAGATAGCGCGTGAGAACGCGAAAATCAATAATGTGCACATCGAGTTTCGGGTCGGATCCGTTGAAGGCACAACACCGTCGGCGGATCTCGTCTGCGCAAATCTTACCGCGGACGTAATTTTGCAAATCATCCCGGCTTTGATCGGTGTCACCTGCGGAAACCTGATCCTGAGCGGGATTCTCGAAACACAGATTGAACCGATAGTAGCTGCACTTAATCAATCTGAAGTCGAAATCAAACAAGACGGAGAGTGGGCGGCAATCATCGCATGACTCGTCGCAGGTTTTTCGCGCCGCAGAGCGCGTTCAACTTTGGGAAGCGCACCGTTACGCTGACGGCAGACGAAGCGCGTCACCTGCGCGAAGTGCTGCGACTAAAAGCGGGCGATGAGGTGCAGGTGTTTGACGGCGAAGGGCGCGAGTTTCGGGCAGTCGTTTCGCAGGCGCGTCGTGAGTCTGCAGAGCTGGAGCTGCGCGACGAGATCGAATCGCCAAAGCCCGAATCACCGTTGAAACTGACGCTCGCCGTCGCGCTGTTGAAAGGTGAGAAGTTTGATCTGGTCGTGCAAAAGGGGACCGAACTGGGCGTCAACAAGTTCATTCCGCTCGTAACGCGTTATGCCGACATACGCTTGCGTGACGAAGCTGACGCCGCGAAACGTATCATTCGCTGGCAACGCATCGCACTCGAAGCGGCGAAACAGTGTGGTCGATCCTTCGTGCCGGAAGTGGAAACACCGGCGCCGTTCGAAAGATTGATCCGTGAAAACGACCAGTGTTTGTTGTTTTCTGAACGCGGGGGACAAGCATTGAACACGGATTTAAGATTGAAATCCGTGGTCGCCATTATCGGTTCCGAGGGCGGCTGGTCCGACGAAGAATTGAATGCGGCTAGAGACGAAAATGTCTCGATCGTAACCCTCGGCGGGCGCATCCTCCGCGCCGAAACCGCCGCCATCACCACGGCCGCGTTGTTGCAGCACTTGTACGGCGATCTAAAGTAGCTCAAAATGTCAGCTACCATTCGGGAACAAAGCATGCTTGAGGGTCGTTTGAGTCGGCAAAGCCTTTTATGACTAAAGAAGAAGCAATCGAGAAAGCTCGCAAGGACCTGGCACAGCGTCTGCACACAGACGCAGCAAAAATCAGCGAATCGTCCGTCGAAGACGCAGATTTTCCCGACATGGCGCTCGGCGCTGCCGAGGAAGATGAAATGAGCGGCTCGATGATGACGCGCGGCTGGCGCATCCGGCTCTCGGCCAGCGGCCGCGACTACGAATACCGCGCCGACCAAAAACAGCTTCGCCTTTATAACTACAAAGGGCAGAACTACCGGATTTAGGTCTTGGGTCTTCGGTCTTTGGTCTTGGTAAAGCCAAAGACCAAAAGCCAAAGACCTCACGACAGTGTTTGAGGTACTACCATGAACCGCAACAATTTCCTGATCCATGTCGCACTCGCCATCGTCCTCATTCTCGTCGCTGCCTTCGCGGGCCAGCTCAATAGGTGGCGCAAGCACTGGAAAGCGCAGATGCGGATCGTACCCGCCGAGGAAAAAGCACGGCCTCGGACTCCTGAAGAAGTCGCCATCGCTGAGGGCGAGAAGCGTGGCAATGTAGAGGTCCTCGTAAAGTTCAAGAGCGGCGTGAGCAGCGAAACGATCGAAGCGCTAGAAGCGCGAATAAACGACCGCATCGTAGACCGCATCGAGAACGCACCCGGCTGGACCGCGATCGACGATCTCGACGATGCGAGTCCCGCGGATCTCGTGGCGCAGTACCGATCGTTTCCGGAAGTTGAATACGCCGAAGAGAACTTTGCGATTGAAATCCCCGACGCGGTCGACAGTGCGCTCGAGCCGGTGCTGCCGCGCGATCCGCAGTTTGAACAGCAATGGGCGCTCGCGAATTCCGGTCAACGTGGCGGCAAGCAAGGCGCTGATATCAGCGCGACCATGGCCTGGGCCAGCACGACCGGCAGCGACGACGTGGTAGTCGCCGTGCTCGATACCGGCGTCGATTACACGCACGAAGATCTCCTGACGAACATGTGGCTGCGTCCCGCCAGCATGACGCCTTATGAGGACAACGAGCTCGGTACCGTCGACGATGTGAGAGGTTTCAATGCCGTCGACAACGCCTCAGATCCGATGGACGACAACGGTCACGGCACGCATTGTGCCGGCATCATCGGCGCGGAGGGTGGAAACGATCTTGGTATCGCCGGCGTGAACTGGAAAGTTAAGATCATGCCGTTGAAGTTCTTGAACGCTGATGGTTCGGGCAATGTGAAAGACGCCATCGAGGCGATCAACTATGCGATCGCTCGCAAGAAGGCGGGCGTGAATGTACGCATCATCAGTGCGAGTTGGGGTTCGACGCAGAAGTCGCGCGCGCTGGAAGATGTAATTCGCAAAGCTTACGAAAACGATATTCTGTTCGTCGCTGCGGCAGGAAATTCGAGTGTGAACAACGATCGCTCGCCGCACTATCCGTCGAGTTACAACGTGCCGAACGTCGTCAGTGTCGCGGCGCTTAATCGAAACGATGAGTTGGCGCCGTTTTCGAATTGGGGCGCGAAGAGCGTTGCGCTGGGAGCCCCCGGCGTCGATATCCTCAGTACGTGGCTGCAGAATGGTTACGAGGAGAAGTCGGGAACGTCGATGGCAACGCCGGTTGTATCGGGCGTCGCGGCGTTGGTCATAGCGGAGCATCCGCGCATGTCGGTTGATGATCTGCGGAAGAAACTGTTGGCGTCAACTGATCCGATCGTCGCGTTGAAAGGTAAGACGGTGACGGGTGGAAGAATCAATGCGGCGAAAGCGATGGAATAACCGCGGATAACACCGATTTTAAGAACGAGGGCCAACCGTTATGGATTATGCGGTTGGCCTAATTTCTTTTTACCCTCGAGCGCTTCGCGATAAGCCCCGCCGCGAACGTCGCCCAACTTAATCGCCTCGTCAAACGACTTCATCGCCTCGTCTTTGTTTTCCATAAACGCGTTGATGCGTCCCATCGACTCGTGCGCTCGCGAAAGAACCGCTTTGTCAGTCTCTGGTGAAGACGCCGCGATCGCCAGGCGATACTGGCCCAACGCGCGATTCAAACGTTGCGCCTGGATCTCTTCGTCGGTCGCATCCATTGCCGCCAGACTCGCCGCCTGGCCCAACGCGAAAAAGATGCGCGGCTCGCCGGGGTAACTCGCCAGCATCTCTTTCAAGCGCGCTTCGGCGTCGTTGTAGTCCTTCCGGCGCAACGTCTCTTCGACCGTCGCGAGATCTTTTACCAGGGCAGCGTCACGTCCGGTTGGAATTTCGACGTTGGTATTCTCAGCCGCTTTGCGCGCTGCCGCTCGCGCTTCCCGCGCCGCGGTGGCGCGCTGCACTGCTTCAGCGTATTCGGACGGGCGACGACTCTCGCGCGCGGGATCGAACGATGCGATCATGTCAGGAAAGAAGTTCGCCAGATCAAACCCGGCGCTCTCAATACCCTTCAACTGATCGGCGAAGAAGAACGACAGCACCGCGCCTTTTTCGTACTCTTCCGCGAGTCGCGCGACAGTCTCGTCCTGGATCGCCTTTATTTCGGCTTGCGAGTTTTTCGCAATCGCTGCGCGATCGGCGTCGGTCTTCGCGGAGACCAACTGAGCGCGATTCGATCGCGCCAGCGCATCGAGCGCTCGCATCTCCACGTAACGAGCATCGGCTGCGGTAACGAGCGAACGTCCCACACTCAGAAAAACATCGGGACTCACGGACGCGCCAGCCTTTTGCCTTTCACTCAGCAGTTGCTTGATCGCGTCGCGGCGTAACGCAACGTCTTTGTTGAATCGCAGCACCAACCCATCGATCACGTACTGCAAATACGCGCGCCTCAACTCCGATGCGGTCGGATCTGTGCCCTCCGGAACGATCGCATAGTAATCGTCGCCGATGATGCGGAAGTTGATCGTCCCACGCGGCGCGAGCAGATCCGGCATGATCAGGAAGCGACGGTCTTTCGTGCGGAAGCTGTATCTCTTTTGTTCCTTGTTGTCTTTCTTCGCCGTCGGCGCTTTGACCTCGACTCTTTCCGACGACGTCGTGATGGGGCGCGTGTGCAGGTAAGTCAAAAGACTACGGACCATCTCGGTCGCGGGCGCGCGCAGTCGATCGCCTTCCGCCTGGTAAGCACGGACGTACTCCACCATGTGTTCTTCAATTCCCGAGCGGCGGTAAAACTCGTGGATCAGCGGCGCGAAGTCGAGCACTTCCAAAAGTCCGGCGGGCATGTCGTTGTCACGCGCGGGCGCTTCCAACGATGGCGCCGGGTCTAACGCCAGCGCCAAAGAGACATAACGCGCCGCCTGTTCGGCGGGTGTCGCAGGCGCAGGCAGACGGTTGCGCTCGTAAAACGTCTTCATGCGAGTACGGAGGTCGGGATCGAGACCCGCTAGATCCTTGCGTAGCTTGGCGCGAAAACCTGTCGCTTCGCGGCCCGGCAGCGGATCGAACCCGGCAGCGTCCAGGGCGGCCATAACGACGATCAACCGCTGGTCCGCTTGAAAATCGACGCCGTATTCAGAGACTTCGAACTGCGCACCGGGACGTTGTTGCACTGTTTGTGACAGCACAACTCCGGAAGTCAG
>DATANW010000253.1:0-7185 GCA_036266055.1 Pyrinomonadaceae bacterium
CATAGTGTTCAACTCCCGAAGGACAAGCGAGGGAAGGTCAAACGGTCTGATGCGCGCGCACTACCCCACGTTTACCGCGCTTACATCCGGCTGGGGAACACGGACATTGCTTCAAGCAACACGGATTTTTCAGCACCATCGGGTTTTACCGCGCATTTACTACGTTAGCGGCCGCTGGCTTCTGCTTCGATCACAATGTCGTAGCTGCCGGTGTTATCTGTCAAGTCGCCCTCGTTGACGCCCAGAAACAGCACACCATCGCGTTGCGCTACAAACTCCCGCCGCGGACCGATCAGAATGAACTCGTCGTTGTCGTCGCCGATGACGGCGATGAGCGCGCCGGTTTGCTCATTGCGCATCAGCTTATCGTTGTCGTTAATGTTGGAAACGCCACCCGGCGTCGAGAACCGGCCGCGTCCGAGCGAAACGCGACCCGAAGCCGTGATGCGCAGGCGCTGTCCTTTACGAACGACGAGACCGCTGTTTGTCCAACCATTATTCGCGCCGTCAGCACGCACGCCGACCTTGATCGTAAAGAAAGTAGGCGATGACGGCGAATTGCCGCCTGACGACGAATCGATTCGGGGTTCTGACGGCGCTGGTTCGGGTTCGGTGCGGCGATTGTTGTTCAGCGGCGGGTTATTTAATGGCGGATTATTGCGCGCCATACTGCTGTTGTCGGTCGCCGAGGGCCCGCCGGATTGGGAATCAAACTCGATCGATTCGACGTCTTCGACGTAAATCGTAGTCTGCCCGCGTCTGCCTTTGGCGTTGCCGCCAATCAGGATCGTGAACTGCTGGTCCTTGAAGCCGATCACCTGCCCGCGAATGACACTGCCGTCTTTCAGGCGAATTGTATCGGCGAGTAATGGGGTAACCAGGGAGAGGAGCAACAAAACGGAGAGCAGAAGTCGAAATGTAATCTTCATGATACTTCTCCTTGGCGCCTAACATAGCAAAGGTCTGATACAGCGACAAACAAACGCGAGCAGAAACTCGGATCCGAGGATCCGGATTCTGCTCGCGTCGTGTTCGATTCCCAAAACTCAGTCCGCGTTTACAGCTGCGGGGTAAGCTCGAGACTCCATTTCTTCAACCGCCCTACGTCCTGGCCCACGAGGTCTGTAACACGCAGCACCCAGTTTCCCTGGACGGGTTGGCCCACCAGCGGCAACAGCGCTGATGACGGTGAATTTGAATCGAGGTTCAACGTCAGGTTGTCGGCGTCGTCCCCGGTTTGGGCATGAACGATTGCTCTCCTGCCGTTTGGCGACAAGAGTTCGACACGCAGATCTCCGATGTAAGTGTGTTCGATCTGCGCCGTGAACTTCACCTGTCGCGTGGTCCCCTGGTTCGCAAACGCGAGAGAGCTGCTGACGCCGGTCGGATCTGCGTCCGGAATCGGGAGATCGGGTGCGAGCTCGTGCCGTTCGACCTGATTGGCGAGGCCATCGAGTTCGATCTCGAGTTTCCACGTGTCGAGCTTGCCGGTGTCCTGACCGGCGATGTCGCGGACGCGCAGTTCCCAATTGCCCGCCGCGGGTTTGCCGATGAGTGTTGCCAACGCAGCGTTGGCGCTTGAATCAAAGGTCTGGCGGAGATTGTCCTGATCGCCGCCTTTGCGATCGTGAATCATGGCCCGGTCACCCGACGGACTCACCAACTCGACTTGCAGATCGCCGATGAACGTGTGAGTGATGCCGATACCGGCACGGATCCGTCGCGTGAGTCCGGTCTGATTGAGTACGAGCTTGCTGGAGATGCCGGCTGGATTGTTGTCGGGGATCGAGATTCCCGGCGTGACTTCGAGAGTCACGACCTGGCCCACAACTTCCGGTCCGATACGGAAAGTGATCACCTCGCCGGGCGCGCTGACCTGTGACATGACCAAACGCGAGTCGAGGTTGTCCCACTGCCGCGACGAAGGGTTAGTCGCGTGCGACAACGCAGTTCCGCCGATCGCGCCGTACAAGTCGCCGCCGTCTCCCCGATTGTTGTTTCGTTCGAGATCCGTGCGGCCGTCCGCCTGCAACAGCGCGCACTGATAGTGACGCGTTGAAGAACCTTCCTGGAATTCGTTCGAACCGTTAGTGTCGCAGTGATAAACGGCGAGTCCACTCGACGGCAGATGCGTGTCCAGGCCGATCTTGCTCCGGTTCTCGACGATGAAATACTCGTTGAACTTGTCCGTCGGGTATTTCATAAGGGTGCGATAGTCGGCGTGTTTCGCCTCTTTCATACCGGGTTGCGAAAGATCGAGGCGGTTGTCGCACCAGCCCGCCAGATCACGCAGGTAGGCGCACACCGGCGCCGGCGTGCGGCCGTTGTTCAGATGATTTCCCGCGCCCATCAAACAGTACGAACCGATGCCCGCGCTTTGGACGCCGTCGCCGTCGCGATTGCCGTAGTCGTACATGTCGGGAAACCGGCAAAGCAGGTGACCATTCTCGTGGCAGAACGTTCCGATCGTGAGATCGCCCGGCCCGTCGCCCAGGCCGGTGAGCAGGTAGAAGTTCGTCTTGAAATTGCCAAACTGCATTTCGAGAAATGAATTATGCGGCCACAACTCTTCTTCGTAACGCGACTGTCCGGCGTAAAGAAAATTAACCGCGTCGATGATTCCGTCGTCGCGCGAGTCAAACTGTTTCAGGTCGATTCCCGTCGCGACGGCGAGTTGCATCGCTTCGGGCACGAGGGAGTTGTTGACGTAAAACTGCTGCTTACGACTGAGCTTGACTGGACCAACGACGACGTTGCTGTAGTCCAGCTTGCCGCTGGAGATGAGCAGGAAGTAGTCGCGAGCCGAACAGAAGTTGCCGTTCTTCGTGTAATTCGGCGAGTTGAGCATCTCTTCGACGTCCTGCTTCGTGATCGTCGTCGTCACGTCCTGAAACTCGACGAGCACTGTGAGCCCGCGCACGACGCCGGTGCTCACGCGCCGGCCGGTGAGCAGACCGTTGTTTGGACCAAGCGTGTGAAATGTGTCGGCAGCGGCGAAGGCCGGCGGCGGTGGCTGTCGCATCGCGTGTCGCAGCGTGAACTTCTCCTGACGCACCGCTTCCGATTCTGTGATGTGGCGGCGAATTTGCGGGGGCGGTGGATCGCTCATTGGTATGCCGGTTGAAACGAACCGGCCGTTGACGGTTTGCGCGTAGCAGTACAAACCCTTTTCCACGTCGTAGACAACTGTGAAACCGTCGATGGTTTCGTACTGGGCGTAATGTTCGTCGCCGACGACAACGAGCCGGACGTCGGGACCGTTCTCTTGTTTGAACGTTAGCTGTTCGTTGAAAATTCCACTCATGAGGCATTCCTTTCTTGGAGGCGTGATCTTTACGACGCGAGCCGTTGACGGGCGCGCTCGATGGTTTTAGTCCGCGGAGTCCGGCGGGGAGCGTCTCTTTATCTTGGCTTCGGCTTTCGCAGCGCGGACGGGAAAAGATTCTTCAAGGTGCAAAGGCAGGTTCGCGGGAGGTTCTTCGGTTGTCGGAGTCTTGCTCGAGACGAAACTGCCGTCGTCGTCGGTTAGAGCGTAGGTGTACAGCCCGAGGTCGGGGTCGTAAATGACGGTGTAGCCGCTCGGCGTCTCATAGCGCGCGTACGACTCGTCGCCTTCGACTACCAGACGCACATCGGGGCCGTTCTCCTGTTTGAAGTTAAGAGTATCGCCAAAAATGCCGGTCATTGCCTGGTCACCCTGCTTGAACACGTATTTTGGAGGTCGTCAGATTACAACTTTTCATTTGTATATGCGATTAAAATCCAGAACGTTTCTGCGCGGCCGGTAAGTACTGTGGATTCGACGTTTGGAGGAGACGGCATGGGTCAGTTTTCTAAATGGCTACTGCATGAGGATCAGAAGGAGTGGTTTGACTACCTTTTCGCCCTCGTCCTGAACATTGTTTTTGTGGCGCTCACTGCTTTGCTGCTCTGGCCGCTCGGAAAGGCGACAGTCGCGCTGCGGCTGGCTAAGGGCTATTGGGTCTTTTGGACCGTGGTGATCGCGGCTTCGATGGTGATGGTGTTGGCTCAGCGCATCTTTCGCATGGATCTTTATGAGCGTTTCGATGCGTACGTGATCTCGGGTCTGGCATTGAGCGCGTTTCTGCAGCTCGGATGGTCGGCTTTTGCGGCCCTCGTGATACGCAGTGCGGTCGAAGGTACGTCCTTAGCGGTGGTGATAACAGTGTACGGAGTCGGCGTCGTTGCGTGTTACGTCGCGTCGGTGATCGTCGGCGTGTATTACATGGGCTCGCTGTATCGCCTGGTTAATTCCGCGCTCGCCATTCTCGCCTTCATTCTGTTCAGCATATGGCCCAACGCCGGCGCCACGGTTTACGGTTGGTTTTTCCAGCTCTTTTGAGTCACTCCGGCTTTGCACAAAAAGTACTTGCCGGATCGTCCTTGTTTGAGAGTAAGGGGTAATGTCAACTGCCGCTTGCCGGACGCGGCATTTTCTTTGTGAGATCTTTTATGAACTTCTGTTCTATCGATTTCCCGCCGAGCTTCTCGGCTGCGGCGATTTTTTTCCAGGCGCCGGCGTAGTCCTTTTTGAAGTAAAGACTGATGGCCCAGTTGAAGTAGACACGATCGATAGCCGGATCGAGTTTGCTGGCCTGGTCAAACAAGTCGATTGACTTGTCGAGGTACTGGGCTTTCAGTTCTTTATCGACGTTGCCTTTGGTGGCCCAAAACTGATAGAGAAAACCAAAATCGGTTAGCAAGCGCGCATTCTTGTCGTCGAGCGCACGCGCTTTCAGGAAGAACTTCTCCGCCTCGACAAATTTTTCCTGATACGACAGCGCCGCGGCAAAGCCCCAATCGGTTTCCGCTGTTTCGCCACCCAACAGCCACGCTTGATTGAAGCGTTTCATGGCTGTGCTCGAATCGCCGCGCTCGAGATATTTGAATCCAAGTCGAATCGCGTTCTTCGCGCCTTCCTCTCGACTGCCGAACTTCTGAACGGTCCAGTCGATCAGTTTCGCATCCGCCTCAGCCTCCACTTTGTTCGGTGGTATTCCACCGTACATCGGAATCTCATTACGCGCCTGGGCGCAAACGTAACCGGGGACGAGCAGCAGGATCAGTACCGCGATCGTTTTCTTCATACGAGTGTTGGCAGGCCGTCAGGTTGGATGCCGTCGGGCCTGCCATTTTGTTTGAGTTAGTTTTGACGCAGCGGCGGCATGGGGATGGGAATGCCGTACGTCGTTGCACCAACTCCGACGCCGCCTTCACACGAATTCGGAGGCGTTGTGCAAACGCGACGCGTGGCCGGACATTCCGCCGCCCAGAACATGTAACCCAACATTCCGCTCGATGTTCCGGCTCCGTTTGGCGCGACCGTTTGCACGTAAGTGCCGGTCGAGTTGATCAGCGAAGTGCTGAAACTGACGCACTCAGGCGCCGCCCTCGAACCGGTAACGATGTAAAGGCCGCCGGTGAATTTGCAAGGCGCAAGCGGCACGATTGGCGGCGCAAACTGCGGCTTACCATCGACGTGCTCCTGCCAATCGGCGGTGGCTGTAGCGGCGCTGTTTGGCTGGCGCGCAGGAACCATCGCGTTTGCGTAATCCAACACCGGCGTCGAGGTGTTGAGCCAGTCAAGCGTTGCTTTGCGCGTCAACGCGATCAGCCAGCGGTCGCCGGCAGCGAGGTCGATCGTCAGCCGCGCCGCGGGATTGTTACCCGAAGCGTCGTACGGATGAACCGAACGATACGCGGTGATGAACGCCTGCAAGCCGACGAGATTCGGGTCCGTGTTTTCTTCGTAGTCGATTTCAAAACCGACGCCCAAGCGTGAGGCTGCTTCGGCTGCGTTCAAACCGAGCTGAGTCGGGTTGGTGGCGAGTGCCTGGTTCCATGCGTCGGTGTAAGTGATTCCGCCGATGGACAACTGCACGCGAATGCCGCGTGTCTTGAAGTAGTCGACTACTGCCTGGTTCATACCGATCGGTATGCCCAGCGAAGTACTGGCGTCGTTAGTCTTGTTCAGTAGTCGCATCGGATGAACGAAGCTAAGGACGATGAGGTTGACCGCGGGAGTGCCGTCGCCGCGGTTGACGATCCAATTGTTCTTGGTGTTGAAGTCCGTCATGTTACGCACGGTGGACCAGGTACAGAAGTCGCTGCCACAGTGCCAGGCGCCGTAAACGGAAATGTTGGTGAACGCAGCAGCCGGTTTCGGCGCTGACGATGCTACAGGCTTGGGAGAGAGCCCACCGAAGATTGCGGCAGTTAGGAGAAGAAAACTCAGCACGAACATTCGTCTTAACATTGAAGTTATCCTCCGTCGTAGGTTGAAAGCCGGTGAATCTTGAGGGCTGGACCGGGGAATCTTAGGCCATGCGACGCGAATGATCAAAGTTTTTGCGAAGTCGATATCCGAACTAGAGACGGGAAGCTGCAATCGGAACTTTAGAGGAAGTTGCGGCAGGTGGCGATGTAAGCCTGCGCCCTCAGCGCTTTCGAATCGATGGTTTGTGCGGCGGCAAGCGCACTCGGCCAGTCGCGTTTCGCCGCCTGCTCGAAGCAGTGTTCCAGGTCGAACTTCGGAAACGGAAGCCACGTTTTGAACTTCGCGACTTCGAGCGTCACGCCGTACAGACTGCCGTCATACCGGCTTGTGCGGTTAATCGCGTTCACGCCTTCCGTAAGCACCTGCGCACCCAACGACGCGTCTGCGGTCTCATAGAGTATTCCGGCCGCGGTAACGAGCGCAGACTCGTGTCAACGATTTATTTCACTCGTCCTGGAGTTGTCCCGAAACTCCCCACAGCTACAAATTTACTTTCAATTCAAACTGAAGCACTCGTGGGTCGCCGGCTGAAGGATGGAACCGAGGAAGAAATCGTCCGAGTAATAGTGTTGTGAATTGAGCGGGCGGCTCATTTCAGGGCCGCCCGAAACTATTGGATTCCATTTGGCTGGGAGGCAGGGACTCGAACCCCGATAGCCAGATCCAGAGTCTGGAGTCCTACCATTGGACGACCTCCCAGCACGGGGAATAAATTTACGTATGGAGGCTGCGGTTGTCAACCGCGGCCTCATGTGCCGGAACAAATCCGCGCCGTAACTTTCCTCTTGCCGGGCGTCGGGGATTGGACGCACAATGGACGTACAGCGAGCCGCCCTCTTCGCCCCTTGCCGGGCGGCGTTCTCTTAAGCGGATTCCCGAAGGGATGG
>DATANW010000254.1:0-4368 GCA_036266055.1 Pyrinomonadaceae bacterium
AATCCGGTTCTCGTCGCCGCGACTGCGGTGCCGAGCGCCAACTACACCAACAACGTGAACGCCGGAGTGAACACCGCCTCAGCCAGCTTCACCTTCGCCGGTGATGCCAACCACAACGGCAGTTCGGATTCGAAGAACTTCTCCATCGACAAGCGGACACTTACGGCGTCCATCATCAACGACCCGACAAAGATCTACGATGGCAACGCTAATGCGACACTAGCGCCAGGTAATTTCTCCCTTTCAAACCTGGTTGCCGGTCAGAACTTCACCGTGACCAAGACGACCGGCACGTACAACAGTCCGAACGTCACTGCGGCGAACCTAGTCAGCACAACGTTAGCCGCCGGCGACTTCACCCCGACCGGTGGAGCAAACCCAAACAACTACAACCTCCCGACCAGCGCCAGCGGTCCGGGTCACATCACAGCCAAGCCTTTGACTATCACAGCCGATAACAAGAGCTTCCTGTTTGGCGACCCGCTCCCATCCCTGACCGCAAGCTACAACGCTTTTGTTCCCGGCGAAGGTGTTGGAAATCTGGGTGGCAGTTTGATCTTTACCATCAACAACGCTTCGAACGTTGTCGTCCCGTACAACAGCAGCACGCCGTCAGGAACGTACACAATCATTCCGAGCGGTTTGACGAGCACGAACTACGCCATAACGTTCGTGAATGGGACCTTGACGATCGGAGCATGGACCATCACCGGCTTCTACCAACCGGTCGACATGAACACATCGACGATGTTCATCTGGAACACAATAAAAAATGGATCGACTGTTCCACTCAAGTTCAACATTTACTCCGGTCCAGTCGGACCATTGACTGAGAGGAAGAATGTCTCCGACGTAATGTTCGGGACAATTCAAGTAGCCGACATACCGTGCAACTCCAGCGCCGGCCTCGACGTCCTGGTGGATTACGTTACTAACACCGGAAACACAACGCTTCGGTATGACACTTTGGGCGCGCAGTTCATCCAAAACTGGCAGACACCGAAAGCACCGAACAAGTGCTACCAGGTTCGGATGACGGCGCTCGATGGTTCGCACATCGATGCGTACTTCAAGACAAAGTAGGTAAAAACACACAAAGATCCGTGTGTCTCTGAAACCACAGAGGCACACGGATCGAATTCTTTACACAAACATCCGCACGACGATCCACGCGATCACAAGACTCACAAACCCACCAGAGAACGTAAACGCCCGTTCCGCAGGCTGACTCTTGCGGTGCATGAGCGCGCGCATGATCGTGACGCCGCACTTCCAACCGTCATGCTGGTACAGCGGTAGAATATTTCCCGCAGCGAGCAGCAGGTTCAACCAACCAAATATCGTCCCGTACGTCACCAGTCCGGCGATCACATTGAAGATCACGCCGCCGAGGTGGACCAGGAGCTGCGCTCGCACCGATCGTTGCTTCAACACCGTGCCATCGAGCATCACGAACGACCCGATGGGAAGCGCGCGAAACGTCAGCCTAATGCTACCGACGCGAAACCCAAACAGCTTCGGTCCCATGCCCAACCCGAGCTCCGACGCGGGTACACGACACCATCTCGCAGTGGCAAGGTGCCCCAGTTCGTGAATGATCATTGCCAGCGCGGCGAAAATTAGCAGAGGAAGTATCAAGAACATCGATCAGATCGGTGTTCAAGATCTGTGCCCTTAATCAACCGTCGTTTTTAGGGAAAAACCTGCAGGAACCAGGGAAAAGTGACGAAAATTGTGAGCGCGAACTCGACAAATTCCGTCGCCCTTGAATTGAAATTCAGCGAAACCGAGCCTCGATTACATCACCGACGCGTTGGCCATGTTTCTCCGTGAGCTGCGGATAGGTATCGTGCTCGGCAGGTAGACCATCGATCCCGAGCGTCTGCTCGGCCGCATCAATCTCTCGCTCCTCACCTTCGATCTCCATAAACAGCCCGAACGGAAGCTCGTCAATGACCACCTCTGTCCGTCCGAGAGACCACGTCCGCCGGCGCTTCTCGTAAACCAGCACCGGTTGAAACCCAAGCGCGTCGAGAATCAACGCCATCGCAGCCGGATCGTCCACCGCCGTTTCATCCTCACGCTGATGCTTGACCGGAGACGCATTCGCCAACCGTTCCTTGTAAGTCAACAGCGCCTTCTTCCCTCCACGGCGCAGACGCAACACGGAAGTCCCACGCTGCAAACTGCCCCCGCCGTAGATCGTGTTCTCCTCAACCTCTTCACCACGATCCTCGGCGCCGACTTCCCTCAACCGCTGCAACACTCGATTGCGCTGTTCAGCCGTCAACCGGTACTTCTTTTCGATCTCGATCATAATTCGTGGGTCTTCGGACTTTGGTCTTGGGACTTTGGTCTTTGGTCGTTGGGCCTTGGACTGTCTATCAACTAACTTAAGACCTAAGTCCCAAGACCAAAGACCTTGTTACGCCTGTCGCACCCAGCGCCACGCCTCCGGCAGCGACGCGCGCTTCCCATACATCAACATCCCAATGCGATACACACGCGACGCGAACCACATGATCAAGAGCACGGTGCTGAACCCAATCAACAAAGACAACGCGATCTGCCAAAAGGGCGGCGTCTGCGTCACGATACGCACGAGCATCGCCACAGGCGCCGAAAACGGCAGCATGGACACCCAAAACGAAAACGCCGAATCAGGACTACGACTCACCGGAAGAAACAGGTAGAAACTAACGACGAGTATCAGAATGATCGGCATCGCCAACTGTCCGCCTTCCTGGGCCGTCGTCACCATCGATCCGACCAGTGCGTAAATCGTCGCATAGATGAAATATCCGAGCAGGAAAAACAGTCCGAAGTAGATGTAGTGCGAAAACGGAATGTTGGGAATGTGCGCCGGCACGCCGCGAGAGATCAGCAAACTCACACCATAAAGCGCGAACGCCGCAAACGCCACGCCCCAGATGCACAACTGTGTCAGTGCTACCAGCGAAACGCCCACCAGCTTGCCCATCATCAACGTGAAAGGCTTGACAGACGAAAACAGGATCTCCGCGATGCGCGTCTCTTTCTCTTCAATCACCGCACCCAGAATGACCTGTCCGTACATCAGAATCGCGAGATACATGATGAAGCCGACAGCAAACACAAGCAGAAAGCTTCCACCCGAATCACGTTCCTCACCCGCGTCGCCGATCTTCACCGTTTCCAATTCGACGCCTTTGAACAGGTCTTTCCTTGTGCCCGCGTCGACTTTCGCTTCGGCCAAACGCTGGTCCCGCACCGCTCGAGTCAACCGCGAATGCAAAATGCCGCGCGACCACATGTCACCGGGATTGTTGTTGAAGAACTCGGCGCGCCCGGTCGTTATGAAATCCTGCGGTAGGTACAGATAGCCATCGAGTTGCTTTCCACGTAACTTTTGATCGAGCTCCGACCTCACCTCTTCCGCGGAGCGTCCTTCCGTCTTTACTTCCGTCAGCGCGAACTTCGGCGAGGCCATCTTCGGCAAGTTGCGACGCGTCGGGTTTGCGATCTGCGGATCGGGACTCGCACTCTGTTGTGCAGCCTGCTCTTCCGACTCCTCTTCCTGAACTGCCACTTGCAGCGGCTCGAACATCTTTCCCGTTTGATCGATCACCGCAACGCGCAGTGGACCACCGGCGTCGATGTTGAGGATGATCGCCGGAACAATACCGAAGAGCGACATGATGATCGGCAGTAGGACCGTCGAAACGATGAACATCCTGGCGCGCACTCGCTGCACGTATTCGCGTCTGACTACCGTCAAAAATTTTTTCATTGGTGTTCCGTGACCTTCGTGATGAAGATATCGTTGAGGCTTGGTTCCACCATCTCAAACTTTCCGATCGTCGCGCCCGACTCAATCAATCGATGCAGCAACGTTTGCGCATTCGCGCCGGGAGCAAGTAGCGCTTGTGTTTCGTCCGCGTGCCGCACCACCTTGCTGACTAACGAAGGATTGTCGAGCACGCCATCGCCTCCTTCACAACGGATGGCAACCGCATTGCGCCCGAAGCTGCTCTTCAACTCACGCAGACTGCCCTCGAGCACTTTCTGTGAACGATTGATCAGGCAGATGTCGTCGCAGATCTTCTCAGCGACTTCCATCTGGTGCGTTGAGAAGATGATCGACTTGCCCCTGCGTTTCAGGTCTAGCACGATCTCCTTCATCAGCTCGGTGTTAATCGGGTCGAGGCCGGAGAACGGTTCGTCGAGAATCAGCAGCGACGGGTTCGACACGACCGCGGCGATGAACTGGACCTTCTGCGACATGCCCTTCGAGAGCGTCTCGATCTGCCGGTCGACCAGGCCGGGCAGCTCCATGCGCTGCATCCACTCGTCGATCGCGGCGTCGATCCGCGCGCGCGATCCCCCTTT
>DATANW010000255.1:0-27421 GCA_036266055.1 Pyrinomonadaceae bacterium
CTGATAGTCCTGATCCAAAAGATCCGAAACAACTGACCACGGGTGAAGAAGGCGACAAGAGCCTGACCACGCGTGTGAAGGAAGGCGCCGGCGCGCTGAAGGACCGCGCCATCGAAGAAGCGAAGGGCTACTCCGATCCGCAGGATACGCAACTCTGGAAATCGATCTTCCGCGTCTCGCACGATCGCTCCGATCCCCGCAACCGATCGCTCGCGATCCTTTCGAACGTCTTTCTGCACCTTCATCCGGCGAAGATCAACCGCGACGCCGTTCGTTATCCGTTTACGTGGGGCATGGGTGGCATCACGTTCTACCTGTTTATCGTGCTGACCTTCACCGGCGTCCTTTTAATGTTTTATTACCACCCGACAAAAGCGGACGCCTTTCGCGACATTCTTTATCTCGAACATGACGTGCCGTTCGGCAAACTGCTCAGAAACATGCATCGCTGGGCGGCGCACTTGATGGTCATCACGACCTGGCTGCACATGTTTCGCGTCGTGCTGACGGGATCGTACAAGCGGCCGCGTGAGTTCAACTGGTGCGTCGGCGTCGTGCTGCTTGTGCTGACGCTGCTGCTGTCGTTTACGGGTTACCTGCTCCCCGACGATCAACTCGGCTTCTGGGCGGTAACGGTGGGAACAAACATGGCGCGCGCGACTCCGATGCTTGGTCACGAAGGCCCGTTCGGACCACAGTTGGGACTGACTGCTTACAACGACGTGCGTTTCGGATTGCTCGGCGGATCGATAGTGGATTCGAATGCGTTATTGCGTTCATACATCTGGCACTGCATCGGTATTCCGTTGGTGGCGTCGATCTTCATGGCGGTCCATTTCTGGCGTATTCGAAAAGACGGTGGCATTTCCGGGCCTGCGCCGGTGATGCTCGAATCGGAGATGAAAGCACTCACTAAGAAGAAGACATAGGCGCACTAATGTGCAAAGGCGCATCGTTGCGCATAAGTTGATGAAAAGATTCATTAACAAATGGACGATTTTGGGCGCGCTGCTGCTGATCGCCGTGCTTTGGGCGATCAACGTCAACGACTGGCACCAGCTCTGGACTATCTCTTCCGCTCCTGACAACGTGCCGATCGTGGCGATGCTGTTCCTGGTCCCGTTCTTCACGTGGCTGGGCATCAAACAGGCAGTAGCCAACGACCGTCTCATCGAGGATCTCGAGAAGGATCCCAAAGCCGCGAAAGCGCATCACCGAAAGGTTGAACCGTGGCGGCCGGGTTGGGCGCGCGAGATTCACGTTTGGCCGTATCTCGTACGCGTAGAGTTTTTGGCGACACTGATCGTGACGATCGTTCTGTTCGTCTGGTCGATCACGCTCAACGCTCCGCTTGAAGAACCCGCGAATCCGAACCTGACGATGAATCCTTCGAAGGCGCCGTGGTACTTCCTCGGTCTGCAGGAGATGCTCGTCTATTTCGATCCGTGGATCGCGGGCGTCGTGATGCCGTCGATCATCATGATTGGCTTGATGGTCTTTCCCTACGTCGATTCAAATCCGCTGGGCAACGGTTACTACACGCTGAAGCAGCGACGCTTTGCGTTGTGGATGTTTGGCGCCGGGTTCCTGATGTGGATCGTACTGATCGTGATCGGCACGTTTATTCGGGGACCGGGTTGGATTTGGTTCTGGCCGGGGCAGACGTGGGACCACAACGCCGTCGTGTTTGATAAGAACGTCGACTTGCACGACATGATCGCGACCAGCACGGTCGGCAAGGCGCTGCATCTTGGTTTTCTCGCGCACGATCCGTTTAAGTTTCTTTTCGGATTGATCGTGGTGACCGGGTTCTATCTCGTCGGGGCGCTGTTCTTCCACTGGCTGATGACTGTCGACTTCAAACGCATTCGTTGGGGGAACTGGTTTCCGAAGAACGAGTTTGAACAGAAGATCTTCGCGCGCACCAGTTTGCTTCAGTATTTGACGTTTCAATTCTTTGCGGTGAGCGTGTTGTTGGCGTTGCCGGTGAAGTTGATTTTGCGTCTGGCGCTAACCATCAAGTACGTCTGGGTAACTCCCTGGTTCAACATCTGAAGTTGTTTTCTATGGAGGGCTGATCACTGTGGTGGATTCACCAGCACCTGGCGAATCGCCGGTTGGCGAATCGTTAGTCAAAAGGGAGCCGGAGTTACCTGCTCAGGATCCAATCGTCAGTCGTTCGACGAGCGGCTGGATGCTCGTTTGCGCGCTCTTGATGACGGCCTCCATTGTCTGGGCGCTTTACGACGAAGCCTTCGGTCAGCGGCCCTGGAAGTCGATGCAGCGCGAGTTCGTCAGTCGCTACACGCGCTACCTCGATAGTATTAAAGCCAACGCCGGCAAGAGCGAGGCCCAGATCAAAGAGAGTCCCGAGTACACGAAGCTCGACGACGAAGCGAAAGCCGCGGCCCAAGAGGTCGAACCCGAGATCGAACAACTCGACGCGCAAGTCAAACTCGCGCAGGCAAAACTCGACGCGATTACCGACACCTTCCAGAACCAGCGCGGACATCTCACCGTCATCAACTACAACATCGAGACTGCCCACAGTGCTTCCGCCAAGGATCGTTACAAACGGCAGGCCGAGGCGAAACGAAATGAGCAGGTCAAGGTTGAAATGCCGAGCGACGACGGCAAGTCGACGCAGGTCAAGCGTTTCAACTATGACGAACTCGAAAAACTCTACAACGGGCTGCGTGATGAAAAAGCAAAGGCGCTATTAGAAAGAGCGGAGAAATCGAAGACGCCCAGCGAGCTGGCGCGAAAGCGAGACGAGTATCTCAAGAACCAACTGATCGGACTCGGTCCCGCAGCTATCGACGGTCTCAAGAGCAAGATGGCCACCTACGACTATTCGATCCTCGGCCATCAGATCAGCGTCAACGATTACAACGTCGTCGACCGTTGCGAAGTCTGTCATGCCGGCATTCGCGAACCGTTGGAGATAACGCCTGCGAGCATGGCGCCGGATAAGCCTGGTGGAAAACCGGACGCGTTGGCGCGCGCGTTTGTGAGTCACCCCGATCGCGAAGTGCTGCGAATTCACAAGCCGGAGAAATTCGGTTGCGCGAGTTGTCACTGGGGCAACGGCCGCGCTACCACCAGCGAAACCAAAGGTCATGGACGTCATCGTTTCTGGCTGTGGCCGATGTTCGAGAAAGAGAACACGCAAGCCGGCTGTCAGCAGTGTCACGCGAATGATCGTGTAACACAGGGCGCCGAGACGTTGAATCTCGGACGCGATCTCTTCGCCGAGCGCGGCTGCATGGGTTGTCATCGCTACGAGGGTTTCGATCGCGAAACGGATTCACTCGCCGGCACCCGAGCACTGATGACGCAGCTTCAGGACCAGATCACCTCGAACGAGAAAGAGATTCGCTCCGTCACGCAGAAAGCCGAAGACGAAAACACCAGCGCCGAAGACGCTACGAAACTGCTGGCGCAGGCAGACAGCATTCGCGTCACAAACAGTCTGCTCGCCGCGCGTGTCGACCAGCTGAACCTGCAAGCGAAATACATGATGCAGGACCAGAAGAAGGTCGGACCGAACCTCAAAGACGTGCGCGTGAAGTTGCGCAAGGAATGGGTTCCGGTTTGGTTGAACAATCCCCAGGAGTTTCGTCCAGGCACCAAGATGCCGACGTTCTGGCGCTTCGCGGCGCACACGGACGACGGCCCGGACCTGCGCGATAAGGACGGGGAGGACCAGATCAAAGCGATCGCCGCTTACTTGTGGCAGGACAGTTTCACCAATGCGCTGCCGACCCAACCACGCGGTAACGCAGGTCACGGAAAAGAGTTGTTTGAAAGTCGGGGTTGCCTGGCGTGTCACTCGATCGGCACCGGCGACAGCACGATGGGCGGGCACTTCGCCGCGAACCTTCAACGCGTCGGGGAGAAAGCCAACTTCGATTACATCGTCCGCTGGATCTACAACCCACGCGAGCGCGTCGCGCCATATTGCCCGAAAGAGAAACGCGATCTGACTCAGGAAGACTACGCGAAGAAAGGCTTGCCGTTTATCTTCGACACCGAGCTGCATTCACGCTGCCCGAACGACGGCGCGGAGTTGCAGGTGCAGAACATGACGGTGATGCCTAACTTCCGCCTGTCTGAACCGGACGCGCGCGACATCGCTACCTATCTCTTCTCGCTTACGTCACCGCCGAGTTATGCCGATGCGTCTTTCATGGACGATGCAAACCTGAAAGATAAAGGCAAGGCGCTGATCAAGCAGTACGGTTGCGCCGGTTGTCATGAAATCAGCGGTTTCGAAGACGAACAGCGCATCGGTAAAGAGTTGACGGTTGAAGGTGCGACACCGATCGAGCGTTTGGACTTCGCGCTGCAAACGCATCATGCCGAAAACGGCGAGGATCCATTAGAGCTTCATAAAGACGACTCGCATAAGCCCTGGTACAACCACAAAGGCTTCTTCGAACGAAAGATCTGGCGGCCGTCAATCTACGACGTCGGCAAGGAGAAAGATCCAAAAGATAAACTCCGCATGCCGAAGCCGTACCTGACTGACGAATGGCGCGTCGCGCTGACGACGTTCCTGCTGGGCAGCGTCGGTAAGGAAGGCGCGAACGTGCCGTCTTCGCTTTTTTACACACCGCAGGACCAGCGTCGACAGGACATTCAAAACGGCTGGTGGGTAGTCAAGAAGTACAACTGTCAGGGCTGTCACCAACTCCAGGTTGGACAACAATCCGTGGTCCAGAACCTGCCCATGTTCAGCGACAAGAAGGATCTGCTGCCGCCGCGACTGACGAGCGAAGGCGCGCGTGTCGATCCGGCCTGGTTGCTGAAGTTCCTGCACGATCCTTCGTTGAGCGGTGAGAAGACTCCGGCGCAGCAGCAACAGATCAATGCGCTGACGTCACAGATCCAGCAGGGGGCCGGCGCTGCACAACCGGCGGCATCGCCGCAAGCGAGCCCTGCCAATGGATCGACGAGCGGCGCTACGAACGGCCCAGCCGCAAATCAGGCAGTGCGGTTCCGAGCGCAACCGGGTATGGATCGTAACGGCGTGCGGCCGTACCTCCAGTTCCGGATGCCGACGTTCAACTTTTCACCAAACGAGTTGCAGATCCTGGTGCGGTTCTTCATGGCGATGTCGGGCCAGCAGGAGCCGTACATCAAGGAGCCGATGCAGCCGTTGACCGATCAGGAGAGGATCACGGCGCGGCAGATGATGACGTCAGGCACGCCGTGTTTGAAGTGTCACATCACGGGCGAGCCGGCGCACGACGCGAACGCGATTGCGCCTAATTTCCTGCTGGCGAGCGAACGGTTGAAACCGGATTGGACGTTCCGCTGGATACTCGACCCGAAGCAGATCAGTCCGGGCACGGCGATGCCGGGCGGGTTGTTCCGCAAAGAGGAGGACCGGTGGGTAGTGAACCTGCCGAATCCGCCGGCGAGTGCCGTTGCTTATCATCAGGATCATGCTCGTTTGCTGGTGCGCTACATGTTTCTAATGACGCCGGACGAGCAGCGGGCCTTGTCGGCTGCGGGACCAGCGGCAACGGCGGCCCCGGCGGCGACAACGCAAAACCACGCGCGGGCAAAACGACGAAGATCGGTACAGCACCACTGGCGATCTGCGGGACAGGCCGCATTGGGCCGTCGGGTTGCGCACGCGTTGAGCACCGGCTTTTAAAGATTACAGATTTGGCAAACACAGATTTTTATGGGCCTGTAGTGCGTTCCGCGTTCCTGCGGCTTCCGTGCTACAGTTAACGCGAAAGTCATCTTAGTTTGGAGGAATTGATATGAGTAAGCAGACAAAGGTCTGGCTTGTATTAGCGATTGCATTGTCTCTCCTCGCGCTGGGTTCTGCCTGCAGCAAGAGTTCGGAAACGACTACTAATGGCGGCGCCGCCAGCACTGAAGGTGCAGGGCCTTACAGCGGTCCAACCGGAACGATCGCCGGCGTGATCAGCTACGAAGGAACTCCGGCCGCGCCGAAGAAGATCGACACCACGGCCGATGCCGCTTGCGGCAAAGCGAATCCTAACCTGACGACCGACGACACCATCGTCACCGACGGGAAGCTTGCCAACACTTTCGTCTACATCAAAGAAGGCACGGTCGAGGGTGGTAAGAAGGTCGGCGATTATTCGTGGTCAACTCCGCCCACGGCCACTCAGCTCGATCAGAGGGGCTGCCACTACAGCCCGCACGTGCTCGGTGTGCAGACGAACCAGAAGATCAACATCACCAACAGCGATCAGACTCAGCACAACATTCACTGGATCCCGAAAACAAATCCGGAATGGAACCAGTCGCAGCCGAACGGCGCGCCGGCAATCGAGAAGAGTTTTGCTCGATCCGAAGTCATCATCCCCGTCAAATGCAACCAGCATCCGTGGATGAAGGCCTACATCGGCGTGTTGAAAACGCCTTTCTACTCGGTTAGCGCTACCAACGGTACTTACGAGATCAAAAACGTACCGCCAGGCAAGTACACCGTAGTTGCGTGGAGAGAGGGCGGCGGCGCTGATGGTCAAACCAAGACGATGGAAGTCACCGTGACGGCCAGCGGCGCAAGCAAAGCCGATTTTTCGTTCGGCTCAGCAGCAACTTCAGCCAATACGCATTTGCAGATGATGCCGGCATTGGAACTGCCGTCGCTTCACAAGTAAACAAGGGCATTTGCCGGTTGTCGACACGCAAGTTCGGCAACCGGCATCTGCGGTTTTCGAATTTCTAATGAGCAAAGGCCTGAACCGTTTCGCCATTCTCGTCGCCTGCGCGACCTTTTTCCTAATCATTGCCGGAGCGCTGGTCACCAGCAACGACGCTGGCTTAGCGACGTCTGACTGGCCGCTTTCGAACGGGCAGTTCTTTCCGCGCATGGTGGGAAATCTGTTCTGGGAACACGGTCACCGAATGATCGCTACGACCGTCGGAGTGCTGACGATCGCATTGGCAATTTACATTCGCGTAAAAGAGAAGCGCATGTGGATCTGGCGGCTCGGGCTCTTCGCTCTGATGGCCGTCGTCGCGCAAGGAATACTCGGCGGATTGACCGTCAAGATGATGCTGCCGCTTCCGGTCTCGACGGCCCACGCCACCCTGGCGCAACTGTTTTTCTGCACCACGGTAAGTCTGGCGGTATTTACTTCGCGCAGCTGGACGGAAGCGCGCGTGTTGCCGGAAGAGAAGGGAACTCTTCCGCTGCGTTACCTGTGCACGGCAGCGCTCGTGACGATCTTTCTGCAACTCGTGCTCGGCGCCACGTTGCGTCACTCGGCGAAATGGGACCAGCAGTTGCCGATCGAACTGGTGCTGGCGCACATCGGCGGCGCACTGGCGGTAACGATCGCGCTTGGTATCACTTCATTCAACGTTTTGCGGCGGCATAAAGGTGAGACGTTTCTCACCAGGCCCGCCACGATCGCGTTGCTGCTGCTCGTCGTGCAGTTGTTCCTTGGCGTGACTGCGTACCTGACGCGACTCGGTTCGCCGAATGATCCGCAACCGTTACATCCGATGATCGGAGTGACCGTCGCGCACGTCGCCTGCGGCGCGCTGGTTTTCGCCACGACCATAATTTTGACTTTAAGAACATACAGGGTGCTTCCGGCCTCCGAAGCGGCGATGGAAATGGCTGCGAGGCCCCAGGAGTCGTAGCTAACGAATGGAAGAGTTTGCTATCGATCTACGTAGTCCGGCAGTCGCGGTAATCGAGCGGCAACGTTTGTCGTTCCGTGAACGCGTCTCCGCCTACGTCGAACTCACAAAACCTCGAATCACGTTTTTGATCGTGCTGACGGCCGCCGCGGGCTTTGCGATGGCTTCCGTGGGACGCATCAATTATGCGTTGATGCTGAGTGCGATGTTCGGCATCGGTCTGCTGTCTTCAGGAATCGCTACGCTCAACCAGTACGCGGAACGCGATCTCGACGGCCTGATGCGGCGCACGGCGACACGGCCGTTGCCCGCCGGCAAGTTGGCGCCGTGGGAGGCGCTGGCGTTTGGCGCGGGCATCACGATCGCCGCCGAAATCTATTTGCTGGTGTTTGTGAATCCGTTGAGCGCACTACTCGGCTTGACGGTGATCGCCGGCTACGTGTTCGCTTACACGCCGCTGAAAACAAGAACATCGTTATCGACGATGGTCGGCGCTTTTCCCGGTGCGGTGCCGCCTCTAATCGGATGGACGGCGGCGCGTGACTCGATCGGCCTTGAAGGTTGGGTGCTGTTTGCGATCCTGTTTCTGTGGCAGTTTCCGCACTTCCTGGCGATCGCGTGGATGTATCGCGAAGACTACAGTCGCGCGGGAATTCTGATGTTGCCGGTGGTCGAACCTGACGGCCGCGTGACTGCTCAGCAAATCGTGGTCTACACGCTGATGCTTCTACCAGTCAGCGTGTTACCAACTGTTCTCGGAATGTCGGGCCGGATCTATCTGGCCGGCGCCGTGCTACTCGGACTGCTATTTCTCTACAGCAGTCTGCGGGCGGCGTTCTCAATGTCGCGGCAACAAGCGCGCAGGTTGCTGTTGGCGTCGGTTCTCTATCTGCCGCTTCTGTTTATCTTAATGGTTTTGAATAGGTAATGTCGGGCAGCTTGCCCCGACAGACACCAACTAAGGAGAGGTAACCGATGGGACGAGTTCTTGCGGTTATTATCTGGATCATCACACTACTCTCAGTCGGTCTGTTCGTCAGTAAGAAGTGGTGGTTTCCCCAGGCCATTTCCGAACACGCGCCCGCCTTGGATCGCCAGTTTCTGATCACGATACTGGTCGTCGGCCTCTCTTTCACGGCCGCGCAGGTCGCTCTTGGTTGGGCGGTCTGGAAGTTTCGCGATACGGGTAAGCCGGGCGATCGCGCCGTCTATTCACACGGCAGCAACCGGCTCGAGGTGGTGTGGACGGTGATTACTGCGGTCATATTCATCGCACTCGCCGTAATGGGACAAAGCGTGTGGGCGGCGTTGCGTCTGCATGATGCGCCGCCGGGATCCTATACGGTCGAAGTAGTGGCGCAACAGTTCCAATGGAACTTCCACTACGCTGGGGCAGACAAGAAATTCGGCCGCACCGATCCGTCGCTGATTGACGATAGCGGATTGAACTTCATCGGGCTGGATCAGGAAGACGCGGCTGCGAGAGATGACTCGGTGACAGCCGCGCTGGTCGTTCCGGCCGGTCGCCCGGTCGAGTTGCGCCTGCGCTCAAAAGACGTCATTCACAATTTCTGGGTGCCACAACTGCGCTTCAAACAGGATCTCGTTCCGGGCATGGAGATTAAGGTCAACTTCCAGATCCAACCGGACAAGATCGGCAAGTATGAACTCGCCTGCGCGGAGTTGTGCGGCCAACTGCATTTCAAGATGAAGAGCTACATGCTGGTAGTGCCCGAGGACGAGATCAACGCGCTCCAGGCGATGCCGCAGGAGCAGTTTCAGGCACGCGTTAAGGAGTTGCTTGACAAGTATCCGTTACCGACTAAATAGAATTTTTGAATCCGTGTTCCTTTAAGTTGTCGAGATAGCTTAACGAGGAGACCGACGAAATGTCAGTTGAAACTCACGAGGGCGTACACAGGCATCCGGCGCCAACAGGCTTCATCCGCAAGTACATTTTCAGTATCGACCATAAGGTCATCGGCATTCAGTACATCATGCTGGCTCTCGCTGCGGTCATCGTGGGCATGGTGATGTCGCTGCTCATGCGCCTGAACCTTTCTTGGCCGGGGACCAGTTGGCCCATTCTGGAAACGCTGTTTCCGACGGGCGCGCCAGGCGGCATCATGAATCCCGAGTTTTACCTGTCGCTCGTGACGATGCACGGCACGATCATGGTCTTCTTCGTGTTGACCACCGCGCCACAAGGGGGCTTCGGCAACTACTTTCTCCCGATTCAGATCGGCGCCGAAGACATGGCGTTCCCGTACCTGAACATGTTGTCGTTCTGGGTGACGCTGGTCGGCTTTCTCGTGATCCTGCTGGCGATCTTCGTCGAGGGTAATCAGGGATTGGGCGAATGGTTCGCTGCGCTTGGTCCTTCATTCAGAGGCGGGAGCGGTACCGTTGGACCAATCGGCGGATGGACCGGTTACGCGCCGCTCAGTGCACTCGGCAGGGTCGCGGGTCCCGGACAAGGCGCGGGCATGAACCTGTGGGTGATCAGCATTGCGATCTTCTGCGTCGGCTCGCTGCTCGGTGCCCTCAACTTCATTACGACGCTTTTGAACATGCGCACCAAAGGCATGTCGCTAATGCGCATGCCGCTCACGTGCTGGGCGTGGTTTACGACGGCGGTGCTCGCGCTGCTTTCGTTCCCGGTGTTGCTCGGCGGCGGCATTCTGTTGCTGCTTGATCGAATCGCGGGAACGAGCTTCTTCATTCCGGGCGGGCTCTACGTCAGCGGTCTACTTTCCGGCAGTAATCCAAACTTCCCGCTGCACACCGGTGGCTCGCCAATTCTTTGGCAGCACCTGTTCTGGTTCTTCGGACACCCGGAAGTCTACATCGCAATATTGCCCGGCATGGGAGCGACGTCGCACATCCTGGCGACGTTCGCACGCAAACCGGTCTTCGGTTATCGCGCGATGGTGTTTGCGATCTTCGCCATCGGACTGCTCGGGTTCTTCGTTTGGGGCCACCACATGTTCATCAGCGGCATGAGCCCCTACTCGGCGATCGCGTTTTCGATCCTGACGCTGTCGATTGGCGTACCGTCCGCGGTCAAGACGTTCAACTGGCTCGGCACGTTGTGGGGATCGAGGATTCGTTTCACTACAGCAATGCTGTTTGCCCTTGGCTTCGTTTCACTGTTCGTCGCAGGCGGCATCACCGGACTGATCCTCGGCCAGAGCTCACTCGACCTGGCGATGCACGATACCTACATCGTCACCGCGCACTTCCACCTCGTGATGGGCGTCGCGTCGATCTTCGGAATGTTTGCGGCGACCTATTTCTGGTTCCCGAAGATGTTCGGCCGCCACATGAACGAAAAGATTGGCAAGCTGCATTTCTGGATCACGTTCGTTGGTGTTTACGCGATCTTCGTGCCGATGCACGTAATGGGAATTCAGGGAATGCCACGTCGCTACTCGAGTTTCGGCGAGTACGAGTTCCTGGCCTCGCTGCATCCGCTCGTAGTGTTTGTCTCTGTCGCCGCAATCATCACGATCGCGGTGCAATTGCTTTTCTACTTCAACGTCTTCTGGAGCATCTTCAAAGGCGAGAAGGCCGGTGACAATCCGTGGGAAGCGACGACCCTGGAATGGAACACCTCGTCGCCGCCGCCGCACGACAACTTCGCCGGTGTTCTACCGACTGTCTATCACGGCCCCTACGAGTTTGCGGTACCTGGCGCGCCGAAAGACTTCGTGATGCAGACTGACATAGAAGCAGAGGTGCCAGACTCAAATGGCCACAATGGTCACAAGCACTAGACCACCGGCAACCAAGAAGGGCGCCGGCACACCCCCGGGAATTCCGGGACCGAACGGAAACGGATCGAAACGCGGCGGCAGCTTTCGTGATCCGGAGTCGCATGCCAATCGCTATCGCATCGGCATGTGGGTCGGACTTGCGTCGGTGACGATGATGTTCACGTCGTTGAGCAGCGCCTACATCGTGCGCGCGAGCTCGGCGAACGATTGGATCGCGTTGCCGATGCCGAAGGTGCTGATCGTCAGCACGATCCTGATCCTGGCGAGCAGTGCGACGCTCGAACTGGCGCGTCGCAAGTTGAAAGCGTCACTACCGCGAGCGTACACGCAGTGGGTGGTCATCACCGTTATTCTCGGCGTTGCGTTTCTCGCGTCACAGTTGTTTGCGTGGCAGCAGCTCAAGACGTGGGGACTCTATCTCTCGAGTAATCCACACAGTTCTTTCTTTTACCTGCTGACGGGCGCACACGCCGTGCACCTCGCAGGCGGACTGCTCGGGCTCGTTTTGCTGTGGCTGCGTTCGCGCTGGATTACGACCGACGACGCGATTCTGAAAAAACGGCAAGCCTCGGCTGACGCCGTTTCGATTTACTGGCATTTCATGGACGCTCTTTGGATCTACCTATTCCTACTCCTATTCCTTTGGAGGTGACAGGTGAGCACTGAAGCACGTGCAGGACATTTTCCGGCAGTGGATTGGGACGGCGGCGCCCTCCCTTATCGAGTCGGCCACCGCAAGTTGGGGATGTGGCTATTCATCGTTTCCGACTCGTTGACGTTTTCCGCGCTCCTCATTGGTTACAGTTATCTGCGCGCATCGAACGTGTGGCCCACGCCGTTTCCGTTCTACCCGAGTATCGTTTTTGCCTCGGTGATGACGTTCTGCCTGCTGTCGTCCAGCTTGACGATGGTGTTTGGCGTGTCTGCGTCTAGCAAAGGCGACAAGGCAAAGGCGCGGAAGTGGATCCTGGCGACGATATTCTTCGGTGCGGCGTTCATCGTGCTCCACTTGATCGAGTGGAGTCACCTCATCGAGCAGGGCATGCGACCGTTCTATTTGCCGGAGAAATGGGTGCAAGTGTTTACGACGACTAATGGCGTGCCGCCCAGCCCGCTGTTTGGCGCGACGTTCTTCACTATCACCGGGTTGCACATGTTTCACGTCGCGACCGGCGTGATTTACCTCTTAGTCGTGGCCGGCCGGATCAAGAAACTCAAACACGAAGACGTCGAGATCAGCGGTTTGTATTGGCACTTCGTCGACCTCGTTTGGATGTTTGTTTTCCCGCTCATTTACATCATGTCGGTTGACATGCACCACCTGCTGGCCGCCGCAGGGGGCCACTGAGCCACGGAGGAGCGACATGAACGCACACGCACACGCAGACGAACATTTTGCCGGCAGCAACAAGTTGTTCATCTCCATCTGGGTTTGGCTGGTGGCACTGACGCTGATCGAGATCTTTCTCGCCTACGTAACGATGCCCATTCACGTCATGCTGACGATCCTGATTGGACTGTCGGTCATCAAGGCGGCACTGATCATGGCTTACTTCATGCACTTGAAGTTTGAGCGTTTGAGCCTGATTCTCACTTTGGTGCCGATGCTGGTAGTCTGTATCTTGTTGTTGTTTGTATTTTTCCCCGACAGTTATCGATCGATTGGTTTGCGCTACCAGTTCAAGCAGCCCCAGCCGGTAGCGCCAGCGCCGGTTGAGGAACCATAATGAACCTACGTGGATGGCGATCTTTGTTGTTGGTCCTACTGGCCGCGGGACTCGTGCTGCTTTTCGCCGGTGTTGACGTGGAGGCGCAGTGTTCGATGTGTCGCGCTGCTTTGACGAACTCGTCGAACGCTCGTCTGGTTCGCGGCTTGAACCTCGGGGTGTTGGTGCTGCTGGCGCCGCCGGTCACGATCTTCTGTTCGATCTTTGTATTGCTGAGGCGGCATCGAGGCAATGGCTGACGATAATCCCCTCGCTCTCGACGTAGAAAGGCAAACGACGCGCGGGCGCGCGTGTCCGCGTTGCGGCGGTAAGATCATTCCGTCCAACCGCGCTGTTTACGAAGCGACCGCAAATCCGGAGGGCGCGTTTCCTCTCTGGCAGTGCGAGCGGTGTGGCTACGAGGAAGTTAACGAGCGAAAGAAGCCGGCCGGAAAAGCGCGACATTGATTTTGGTCTTTGGTTTTAGGTCTTAGGTCTTTGTACTTCGCGTTTGATGCTTATTGTTCCAAGGCCCAAGCCCGAAGACCCAAGACCACTTACACAACCGATGAGCAAAGAACTTGGACTGCTAAACATACTCTGCATCCTGGCGGCGCTGGGTTTTCTGGCGGTCATCGTCATCAGCGCCATCCTCTCCGGTGACTTTTTCACTACCGACAACCTGTTCGTGATCACGGTTTGTTTGGTGATGGCGTTGATGTTTATCGTCAACCCGTTGCTTTACCTTTGGTCCGAAGGCAAGTTGCCGGTGCCGTTCGTGAAGCGATCGAGCACGCCTGCAGTGGCGGGCGGAGCAAATTGGGGTCAAATCAGATCGTCTGCCGCCACGCCTCCACTGCTCGACGCCAAAGGGCGCGCCGTTCCGCCCGACGTTAAGGCCATGGTCAACCGAATGAACCAGGCTGAAGTAAAGGATTAATTTTCTTTCAATCGTGGATGAGCTAACCAGGAAAGTTTTGGGGAGCTTCGCGCACTGGCGAAAAGAAACACTCGACCTGCACGAGTTGTTCGAAGCCGGGGGAAACGATCCTGACGCGCGAACGGCCGTGTTTGATATCGTCGAGCGACTCGTTCGCGAAGGTCTGCTGCGCGAAGAGGGAAACGATTTCTACTCTTTGACTGACAAAGGCAAGCAAGCGGCGGCGCAAAAGTAGCATCTGTGTTTTCCCCTGAGTTCATCTCCTACCTGCCGCACGTCAATGCCTGTCTGAACGGCACCAGCGCCATCCTGTTATTCACCGGTTACTCGTTCATCAGATCGCGCAACGTCGCCGCGCATCGCGCGTGCCAGATCGGCGCATTGTGCGTCTCGCTTCTGTTTCTCGCTTCGTACCTGACGTATCACTACTATCATGGCTCGACGCGTTTTCAGGGAACAGGCATTGTTCGTCCAATCTATCTGACGATCCTGTTCACTCACACGATTCTGGCGATCGTCATCGTTCCGCTGGTAGCTCTGACTTTCTACCGCGCGTTTCGAAACGACTTCACGCGGCACCGGCGCATCGCGCGCATCACTCTCCCGCTGTGGCTCTACGTATCGATCACGGGAGTGATCGTTTATCTTATGCTTTACCAGATCTACCCTTCCTGAGTTTGGTTTCTTCCATGACTGAAGACGGCAACGGCACTCATCCCGGGATTCGCGCGGTCGAAGCGCGGAGACGCACACCCGGATCGCGCTGGATCATTTTGCTGGCGTTGCTCTTCATCGTCGCCACCTTCCTCGCGTGGTACTTCAGCTGGTTTGGACGCGAACTCTCCGATGCCGACATCACGAAATACCTGAGCGATGTGAATAGCCCGCGTCACGTCCAGCACGCACTCAATCAGATTCAGGAACGAATCGAGCGCGGCGATGGCAGTGCGAAACAGTGGTATCCGCAGCTAGTCACACTCAGCAGCAATCCGGAGACGGAGTTTCGGCTGACGGTGGCGTGGGTCATGGGTCAGGATAATCAGTCGCCGGAGTTTCATGAGGCATTAAAGAAACTGGTCCAGGATCAGGAACCGCTGGTGCGAAGAAATGCGGCGCTGGCGTTGGTCAGGTTCAATGATCCGGGTGGCCACAGTGAAATAGTTTCGATTCTGAACCCGTATCCGGTGCGCGCTCCGGCAGCCGGTGTGATCGCGAGTAGTTTGAAAAACGAAGCGGAAGTCACGCGCACCACGTTGCTGGCGCGCATTCAGGAACCGGACGGGAAAGTAATCGAGCTGCGATCGCCGTTACCCGGGCGTATCAACAAGATCCTGAAAGCAAACGGCGCGCAAGTTTCGGCGGGTGATGAAGTGATTAGTTTGAATTCCGACGAAGCGAGTGTTTTCGAAGCGCTGCGTGCATTGACGATCATCGGCAGCAAAGAAGACCTGCCGGTGGTGCAGCGTTATGCGTCATCACCTTCGAACCGCGTCAGGCAACAGGCAGAGCTCACCGCCAAAGTTCTCCAAAGTCGGAATTAATCTCCAAGTGAAGCCTTTTTTTACAACTGAGTCTCTCGGTTCGATGTCTGTTTTGCTAGCGATCTCGATTGGTATCGCGATTGCCAACAATGGACCAGGAACAATTCGAAATGACAGGAGACTCCGTTGTGATCAAGAAACATTTAGCCATGGCACTTTCGCTCATTACGCTGGTTATGCCAGTAACCGCTTTAGCTCAATCAAACGCTGAGGTTGAGAAGGTGCGAGCGAAAGTGCAGATCCTCTCCGCGAACAAGGATTCGCAGGTTGAAGTGAAGTTTCGCGATAAGACGAAGGTCAAGGGGCACATCGTCTCAGTTGAGCCGGTATCGTTTACGCTGAAAGACCCAAAGGACGGACACGTGCAGTCAATCAGTTATTCCGAAGTCGATAGTGTTGCCAAGGCGAGCAGCGGCGTCTCCACCAAGACCTGGTTGATTATCGGTGGAATCGCCGCCGGTGCGGTTACGACCTGGCTGATCGTGAAACCTGCGGTATGTGACGGTGGCGCGCAAACACGCGGAGTTTGTTAGCGTGTCTCCGAAAGGGAAATCAAAATCCTTTCCCTGATGACCTCCCGCGAGCGCGAGACACAGGTGGAAGGACAATTTCACCCCAACGTGAAGACGTGCTCCGATTTACTTCTGCGCAGGCACTCGCTGCACGTAACTGTCTCGGGCTCTTACGGCCACATCCGCTCGATCGACGCGAACCTTGATCTCACGACGCTCGCCGCTTTGTGGAGTCGTCTCAGGATAGTAGCCAAGACTGTATTGATGGCGAAGCTCTTCGGCGATTTTGGAAAAGGCTTCATTCAACTGCGTGCGTTCGTTCGCCTCGTAAAGCCGACCACCCGTCTTCATCGCCAGTTGATGTAGAAACTGATCCGCCAATTTGTAATCAGCAATCGACGTCCCCGGACCACTCGCTTTCGGCGTGCCGTAAGTTGCTTGCGAAGAAGTCTGCGCGGGGACGTGTCTGCCGCTGATCGTCGTCGTGACTATCGTAGTATTCGTTCGCGTTTGGGCATCGACGAAATCGGTGGTGTCGTACTGAATCGGATAAATAAGCGCGTCCAGCTCTTCAACCTGATGAAGCGTGCTCTTGTATGTTGCCTGATAGCTCCCAGTGTCCACGCCATCCGTGAAAAGCACGATCGCTTTGCGCCCGTCGATCTTATTCAAACGCGCTTTGATGACGAGATCGAGTGCATCGTAAAGACGCGTCGAGAAGCCCGTAATCGCGTTCCGTTCGATAACTTCCGTAACAACCTTCTGATCGTTCGTCGCCTCGGTTAACAGCATGACCAACCTGTCAAACGTCACAATCAGCACGCGATCTTGCGGCCGCAATTGTTTGGCGAACTTGATTGCGGCTTCTTTGATTTCCCACAGGTGGAAGAATGTCGACCCCGACGTGTCGAGCAGCAGCGCAACGGTGAATGGTTTCTCGGTCGATTCGAAGTAGGCGAGTTTCTGTTCCACGCCGTTTTCCAACACCTTGAATTGCTCCCGGTGTAAATCAGAAATAAACCGGCCGTCTCTATCGAGCACACTCACGGGCACCGTCACAAGATTGGTGTTAATACGGACCACCTCGCCTTCGCTCACTTCTTCCGGATCGTCGAGACTGGTTGACGAGGTCACATTCGAAGCGGGCGACGCGGGCGAAAGTGAACCTTTCAGTTCCGGTGCGCTTTCATTCGTCGTGCTGATCTCCACGGGCGGATTCAGAGCGACTGAATCTACAACCGCGTCACCAACCTTGCGGGGCCTTGATGCGGTTGTCGTCGCAACCGGCGCCGGTGTTCCGTCGTCCTTCTTGAGCACGTAGGCGCCATGCGAACATGCAGCCGAATTCTCGTAAGCGACGATGATGTAACCCGCGGGAATCGGAAGTCCCTGACAGATCTTCAACGTTTGCACCCGCGCGGCTTTTTTGTTTGTTGTCTGGCCGAAGACGACGGTGGATAAAAGGGAAAGGAGGACAAAACCGGCGACTGCACACTTCATGTCGCGACTCCTGAATTTCAGTTTTTCGACGAGCCGGAATTATAGCCTAAGCAGGCGGGGCGGGTGGCGCATCCGGCAGCGTGATGCCGTGTATCGCTTCCCAATCGTCGGTCGGAACCATTTCGATCGCGTCCCAGGGACAACCATCGAGAAACGCTCCGTCGGGTCCTTTGCTGGTGCACTTCTGACAGCCGATGCAGAGGTAGGGATCTACTTCGATACGTCCAAAGGGCGGATGGTCCTCATCCGGGACCCAGAACATACAGGCTTCAATCGGACAATACTCGATACACGCCGGCGATCCGGAACAGCCCGTGCAGCAATCGGTGGTGATCGCGAGTATGCGCGGCCGCTTCTTGCGCGTGGCTTTTCCATCGCCTTCGGACATCGGCCAGTGTTTGTCGACGATATCGAACATCCGTTTTTGAGCCTCTGGTTGCCGGTTGGGAAGAACGTGCCCCGACTCTAACATAGCTTTGCGGATTTCCTCAACGATTTGTGTCGATTAGGGTTCCGGCTTGGTCAGTTCACGCTACTCGCGTTAGAACTGAACGGGTAAGAACCACGACGGGAGGTGGCTAACATGGAAGTAGGATCGGGCATGGAAGTAGTAATGGGTGTGTTTGCATCGCGTGAGGACGCGGAGAAAGCAGTAAATCAGTTACGAAGTTTCGGCTTACCGCAAGACGCAATCGGGCTGATCGCGCCGGGCTCGCGACCGGAAACGGTCGAGAGAGGTGTGCCAATCACTGACACTGAGGAACCGGGAATGGGCCGCGCGATGGGTGCGGCAGTTGGAGGCGCGATGGGCGCCGCGGGCGGCGCGACGTTGGGTCTGGCGGCGGCAACTCTCGCAGTGCCGGGCATTGGACCGGTGATCGCGTTTGGCATGATTGGCGCAGCGTTGCTGGGCGCGGTCGGAGCAGCAACCGGCGCTGCGTTGGGGAATGAACTCGAGGAACAGCTCGGCGAAGGCGTGCCGCACGAAGACGTGTTTCTCTACGAAGACGCTTTGCGTCATGGACGTTCGATCGTGATCGCGCACGTTGACGACGATCGCGCAGATCGCGCACGCGAAGTGATCAAGAACAGCGGCGCTGCGGACATCGAAACCCTGCGCGAACAGTGGTGGGCCGAGTTGCGAGACGAAGAGCGGCGCCACTATCACACGAACGGACGCGACTTCGATCGCGACGAGCCGACGTATCGCCGAGGCTTTCAGGCTGCGTTGCACCCCAGTCGACGCGGGAAAGATTACACGGCCATCGAAGAGGAGATCAGATCGTCATATCGGGCGGATGAGCTTGACAGCGGGTTCCGCGAAGGGTATGAACGCGGCCTGGCTTATCACAATCGAGAGAGGGGGAGGCGCAACGATTGAGAGACTTCCTGCTGAACGCATTAGTCCTCGTGGCAATTCTGGGCGGGGCGGCGTTCATCACGAACTGGTTTGCGCGAGCGATGTACATTCGTTGTGTAGCATGCGGCACTCTTAACGCGCGACGGCGCGACGAGTGCCGCAGTTGTCATACCGAACTCCGGTAACCACAAAAGGCCCAAGAAACACAGAAGGCACAGAAGAGACTTCATCAACAATGTCTTCAATACCCCCTGAATGGCGCACGCACGCCGAAATCACTGACTATCGCCAAACACCCAACTACGCTGACACCATCGCTTACGCGCGACGACTCGCTGACGCTTCGCCGTCGATCGAGTATCGCGGCTTCGGCTACAGCGGCCAGGGTCGTGAACTGCCGCTGCTGATCGCCTCCGAAACCGGCACGTTCACGCCGCAAGCGGCCCGCGCCGAAGGAAAAGCCGTCGTACTGATCCAGGCATGCATTCACTCAGGCGAGCCCGATGGCAAAGACGCAGGCTTCGCTTTGTTGCGCGATATCGCAATCACCAAAACGTCAGCCGGCATACTTGAAAACGCGGTCCTGCTCTTCATCCCGATCTACAACACCGACGGACACGAACGCGCCAGTCGTTACAATCGAATCAATCAGAATGGTCCGGAAGAGATGGGTTGGCGAACGACGAGCACTTACCAGAACCTCAACCGCGATTACATGAAAGCCGATACGCCCGAAACACGCGCGTGGCTCAGACTGTGGAACGAATGGGACCCCGATCTGTTCATCGATTGCCACGTAACTGACGGCGCGGATTACCGCTGCAACATCACTTACCATCACGAGCATCACGCGGGTGTCGACGATGCCGTCGTCGCGTGGGAACGCGACGTCTTTGGCGGCCGGGTCGCTCCCGCGACTGAGGCTGCGGGAAACATTATCTCGTGGTATCTCGAGTTCATCGACAACCGCGATCTGACGCTCGGCACACGAGACTTCAACGGCTCGCCACGTTTCTCGACGGGGTACGTACCGATCAGAAACCGTCCCGGAATTCTGATCGAGACGCACATGATCAAGGACTACCGTTCGCGCGTGATCGGAACGTACGACTTTCTTCGCGCCGCGTTGATTGAAGTCAACCGCGAGCCCGCACGTCTAAAGCAACTCGGACGCGAAGCTGACGAGCGCACCGTTGCGATGGGCAGCGATTACGATCCCGCGCGGGTTTATCCGCTCGAATTCGAAACCACGGATGCGACCACGCCTTTTCAACTGAGAGCTTTCCAATACGAAACGGATCAGAGTGACGTGTCAGGTGACCTGCGTGTAGTTTACGGACGCGAGCCGCTCGACTTAACAGTGCCGATGTACGACACGTTCGCCGTCACTCGTGCCGTCGCGCCGCCCCTCGCGTACATCGTGCCGGTTCAGTGGCGCGACATCATCGAAGTATTGAAAGCGCACGGTCTAAAGTTCCAGACGCTGGCAGAAGCAAGAGAGATCGAAGTTGAGAGTTATCGATTTACGAACGTCGTGTGGCCTGCTGGTCCATTCGAAGGCCGGCATATGCCGAAGTTCGATGTGGAACCGATTGTCGAGACGCGCACGTTTCACGCAGGCTCCCTTCTTATTCCCGTGGCCCAGCCGTTAGCGAAAGTTGCCATGAACCTGTTGGAGCCCGCAGCGCCCGACTCATTTGCGCGCTGGGGTTTCTTCAACGCGATCTTCGAAGAGAAGGAGTACGGTGAGCCATACGTGCTCGAAGCGCTGGCGCGCGAGATGATGGCCACCGATCCCGCGTTGCGGCGAGAGTTTGAAGAGTTGCTAGTGACGGACTCGGATTTTGCCGCAAGCCCGCTCGAGCGTTTGCGCTTCTTTCATAAACGATCGCCCTACTGGGATCCACAAATGAATGTTTATCCAGCAGGGCGAATCGTCAGTCGGCTCGATCTACCACTCTCTAAAAGTTAGAGACGCCCGACCTAAGCGGTCAACAGAGAACGGTAGTGTCGGGCGTCGCGTGCAGGGCAAACAGTGTGCGGTTTGCCTAAACGACCGTGCGTCGTCCTCCGATTATGTTAATAAGTAGCACCACGAGTGCTAACACCAATAAGAGATGGATGAACCCACCAATCGTGTAGCTGCTCACTACGCCGAGTAACCACAGGACCAACAGGATTACAAAAATCGTCCAAAGCATTTCGTTTCCCTCCTTTTGTCAAACCACGTCCCGAGTTTGCGTTTATAACAAAAGCAATCGCCGGGAGAGATGAGCAACGACCATGCCGCCACGTTTCACGCGATTTTTTGGGAGTTTGAGCGAAATGAATGTTGGTTTGCGTACGAAAACATGCCACTGCTGATCTCGAAGCGTATTACTGAAGGTACATTTCACGAATCTGTTCTGGACTTCACGTATTCGTCGCTGGTAAAGTGAACAACGGCGTTCGCCGCGGTCGCGACCCTTCCTTCGAAGTTTCGTCGCTTTCCAATCCCGATTGTTTGTGCTTTGAATTTTTGATCTGCCTTCGGGCTCAGTCCGGCGGCTATTTGGAGGTTTTTTTTCGTATGCCCACCCCCACGCCACGCGTATCGGTACGCACTCGCCGAGTCGCCCTGGTAACGATGGCCGTAATTACATTCTCCCTCGTAATCGCTGCTTCAGTCGTCACCTATCAGCGCCGTCAACCGCCGCTGCAAACAATCAACTACTCACAGCTTTACGGTTTAGCCGAAACGGGCGGCGCAGTCGCGTTGCAGGTTGAAGGCGAGACGTTGACCGTCACGAAGAGCGACGGCTCGCGTCAGGAAGCAACCGTGACTGGTGAAGCCACGCAGCACGAGATCGTCCAACTGTTTCGCAAGCAGAACGTGCCGGTTGCGTTTCGACCATTGCAGCCGGGGTTCCTGGTCAGTTCGTTGAACTGGGTGTTGCCCGTTTTCACGCTGGCTTTCCTTGGCTTCGCCGGGTGGAGAATTTACGCGAGCATGAGCGGCAAGGGCTCGTTCCAGTTGACGGACCACAACGGACAGCAGAACGTCGGGTTCGACGACGTCGCCGGCGTTGACGAAGCGCGCGCCGAGCTGAGCGAGACGATCGAGTTCCTGCGCAATCCTGAAAAATTCAGCCGGCTGGGTGGACGCGTTCCGCGCGGCATTCTGCTTTATGGTCCGCCGGGAACGGGCAAGACGTTACTGGCACGAGCGGCGGCGAAAGAAGCAGGCGTCGCGTTTCTCGCGGCGTCAGGATCGAGTTTTCAGGAGAAGTTCGCCGGACTCGGCGCCGCGCGCGTCAGACATCTCTTTGCGAAAGGAAGGAAGCTGTCGCCATGCATCATCTTCATCGATGAGGTCGATGCATTGGGACGGCAACGTGGGCGTGGTGGTGATTCCGCGTCTGCCGATCAGGACCAGACGTTGAACCAGTTGCTGGTCGAGATGGATGGTTTCGATCAGTCTAGTGCCGTCGTCGTCATTGCTTCGACGAACCGCCCCGACATTCTTGATCGTGCACTGACGCGTCCCGGACGATTCGATCGCGAGATCGCGGTGGACCTCGCCGACGTCGGGGGCAGGGAAGCGATACTGAAGGTCCATGCCCGCAATCTGACGCTCGAAGAAGGTTTGGATCTGCAATGGATCGCGCGCGGCACGCCGGGATTCTCGGGCGCCGAACTGGCGAACCTGATGAACGAGGCGGCGATTGCGGCGACGCGCGACGATGCGGAGGCAGTTGGCCGCAAGCATATCGAGATCGCGCGCGACCGCATTTTGATGGGGGCGGAGCGTCAGGGCTTCATGATGGACGACGACGAACGCTACGCGACCGCGGTGCACGAAGCGGGACACGTTGCCGTCGGCCTGGCCGTCGAAAACGGCGATCCGATTCACAAGGTTTCGATTCTTCCGCGTGGACGTGCGCTCGGCGTGACGCAGTCGCTGCCGGAACGCGATCGCTTCATGAAGAAACGGGAGTATCTCGAAGATCAGATCGCGCTGCTGTTGGGTGGACGTGCGGCCGAACAGATTCTGCTTTCGACGATGACTGCCGGGGCTTCAAACGACATCGAGCGTGCCGTCGAGATCGCGCGAAAGATGGTTAGTGAGTTTGGCATGAGTCGCCTGGGACCGATTCACCTCGGTAATGGCGATCAACCGACGAGTCAGAGTTTGCTGGATCGCATCGAGGAAGCGACGAACGAACTGATCAACGAGCAGCTCGAGCGCGCGCGCGAAATCGTGAGTGCCGAACGTGAATCGATTGGACGCCTGGTTGAGTTGCTGATGGAACGCGACACACTCGACGCCGACGAGATATTGAGTTGTTTTCGCGGTAAGAATGTGAGGGCAGCGTAAACAGGGATTACACGGAGACGTGAATTCTGCGATCGGTGTCCCTGGTCACCAGAGTCACGCCTCCGAAGATCAGAATCGCCGCGGCGATCGTGCGCCAGCTCCAACTCTCCCCCAGCAATAGCGGCGCGAAGCCGAACGCGATCAGCGGTTGCAGGTAGATGTAGATCGCGACGACGCTCGGTGGCACACGTGTCAGCGCCCAGGCGTTCAAGTAATACGCAATCACCGTCGGAAAGACGATGATGAACGCGACCGCGGCCCACGTGCCGGCGCCGACCGCCGCTAGGTTCTCACGCTGTAACGAGTAAATCCCCACCGGAACCGTAATCACCGACCCGATCAGAAAGATCCACGTAACGACGTTCAGCGCGCCGTATCGGCCCACAAGGTTCTTCGAGATCACGATATAGAGCGCGTACAGGAACGAATTAACGAGGATGAGCACATTGCCCGTCGTCGTGTGCGTCGAGAGATCGGCGTGAAATGGATTAACGAGATAAACCACGCCGGCGACAGAGAACAGAACGCCGACCAGGGTTTTCAACGATCCGCGCTCATAACCAAGCAGAATGCTTGTGGCGATTGCGTAAACAGGAATCGTCGTGCTCAGGATCTCCGCGTTAATGACGGTCGTCAACGACAACCCCTTCACAAACAAAAACTGATTGCCGACGATGCCGAGCAGGCTGCAGGCGGTTAAGACGACGATGTCTTTCACGGGCATTCGGAGCAGCGGTGTGAGGCGGCGTTGCAGGATCGCGAACAGTACTGCAGCGCCGGCGAGCCGCAACACGACGAGGCTCGTCGAAGACATCGAGCGCAGGACGATCTTGCCGAAGATGGGCCAGATTCCGAATAGAATTTGGACGGTTATAAGCGCGAGGTGCGGCTTGAATCGTTGGCTCATACCACGAGGTAGAGCGGATTCTCCAGAATTTTTTTGAACGTTTGCAGGAACTTCGCGCCGGTTGCGCCGTCGATCACGCGATGATCGCACGACATCGTGACGCGCATCATTTGTTTGACGACGACCTGGTTATCGCGGACCACGGGCTTCGGTGTCATCGCACCAATCGCGAGGATCGCGCCTTCCGGCGGGTTGATTACAGCGGTGAACTCGTCGATGCCGAACATCCCGAGATTGCTGATTGAGAACGTGGCGCCGGTGTACTCGTCCGGCATGAGTTTCTTGTTGCGCGCGCGCTCGGCGAGTTCGCGAACTTCGGCGGCGATCTGACTCAGCGACTTCTGATCGGCGCTGCGAATCACCGGCGTGATCAAACCGTCGTCGATAGCAACGGCGACGCCGATGTCGGCGTGTTCGTAATAACGAATGAACTTCTCCTGGAACGACGCGTTCACCTGCTGGTGTTGCATCAGCGCCGCGGCGGTGCATTTGATGATGATGTCGTTGATGGAGATCTTCAGATCGGGATCGAGCGCCTTGATGCTTTCGCGCATTTCGGCGGCGCGATCCATTTCGATGTCGACGGTCAGGAAGAAGTGCGGCACCGGGCCGATCGACGCTACGAGACGCTTGGCGATCGTCTGTCGTATTTGGGTGGCTGGTTCGTCGCGGTACGCGGAAGCAGTGGCGACTGCGGCGGCCTGGAAGCTTGGCGCCGGCGCGGCTTTGGGTTTAGTTAGCGCTGCTTCGATGTCTTTCTTGATGATGCGTCCGTTTGGGCCACTGCCTTGAATAGAACGCAGATCCAAGCCTGAATCTGCAGCCATACGTGCCGCAAGCGGAGACACAATAATTCTTCCTGAATCCGTGCTTCGAGTCGGGTGACCATTCGCAGCAACGGGCGCTGCTTGTGGCGGAGGTGGAGGTGGCGGCTCCTCAGCGGGCTTAGGTGCGGGGGCTGCCGCTTTCTTTTCTGGCGCAGGCGCTTCGGAGAGTATCGCCGCGATGTCTTCGTTCGGATCGCCGATGACGGCGATGAGCTGTCCCAACGGCGCAGACTCGCCCTCGTTGATCAGTATCTTCCGCAAGACTCCATTCGCGAGAGCCTGCATTTCCATCGTGGCTTTATCTGTGTCGATCTCCGCGAGTGGCTCGCCCATGGAGACCTTGTCTCCCTCTTTCTTCAACCATCTCGCGATCTGTCCCTCCTCCATCGTCGGAGAGAGTTTCGGCATGATTACCTTGCTGGCCATTCGGCTCCCATTCTTCTGATCTGTGATTAGTCCAGGTACGCTACTTCTTTTACGGCGGCCACGATCTTTTCGACATCCGGCACCGCAAGCTGTTCCAGATTCTTCGCATAGGGCATCGGCACGTCTGCGCCAGACACTCGCTTCACGGGCGCGTCGAGGTAATCAAACGCCAGCTCCATGATCTCGTGACTGATCTCGGCGTTCACACTGCAAATCGGATGCGACTCCTCCGCCAACACCACGCGGTTAGTCTTCTTCACTGACTCGATGATCGTGTCGATATCGAGCGGCCGGATCGTTCGTGGGTCGATCACTTCGCAGGAAACACCCTGCTCCTGAAGCTGGTCCGCAGCCTTCAACGCCACCGGCACCATCAGCGAGCGCGCAACGATCGTTACGTCAGTTCCTTCGCGTTTGATATCGGCGACACCAATCGGGATCGTGAAGTCAGGATCGTCAGGGACCTCGCCCTTGTTGCCGTACATCCGTTCCTGCTCGATGAAGATCACCGGATCGTCGTCGCGAATCGCAGATTTCAAAAGGCCCTTCGCATCCGCGGCAGTCGACGGCATGACGACCTTGAGCCCCGGGAAGTATGCGTACCAGGATTCCAGCGCCTGCGAGTGCTGCGACGAAACCTGAAATGCCGAACCGCCCGGACCGCGAAAGACAATCGGAATGTTGAACTGTCCGCCGGACATGTACAGCATCTTGGCAGCGGAGTTGATGATCTGGTCCGTGGCGAGAATCGAAAAGTTGAAGGTCATGAATTCGACGATCGGCCGCAGTCCGGCCATCGCCGCGCCAACTCCGAGCCCGGCAAAACCAAGCTCCGTGATCGGCGTGTCGATAACTCTCTTCGGACCAAACTCGGTGAGCAGCCCGCGGGTGACTTTGTAAGCTCCGTCGTATTCGGCGACTTCCTCACCCATGATGAACACTCGTTCATCGCGGGCCAACTCTTCCCGGATCGCCTGATTAAGCGCTTCGCGTATCGTGATTGTCGGCATCTTGTTAACGAATGTTCCTGCTCTGGCCTGTCTCGATTGGATTGGCGTAGACGTCGGTGTAAAGATCCTCAGGCGGAGGCAAGGGACTCTCCTCGGCAAACCGCACCGCGTCCTCGACCTCATCACGCACTTCCTTGTCGAGCTTTTCGAGAGTCGCCTCGTCAGTAATCTGTTCTTCGATCAGGCTGGCGGCGAACAGTTTGATGGGGTCGCGCTCCTGATACTTCTCGATTTCCGCGCGCGTGCGATAGTTTCCGGGGTCCGACATCGAGTGGCCCATGAAACGATAGGTGCGAATCTCGAGCAGCGTCGGCAGGTAATCTTTGCGGCCACGTTCGACGGCCCGCAACGTTGCTTCGCGAATCGCGAGCACATCCATGCCGTCGACGAACTCAGACGCTATCTCGTAAGCACAGGATTTTTGCGCAATGTCGCGCAACGACATCGCGCGTTCGACCGAGGTGCCCATTCCGTACTGATTGTTTTCGCAGATGTAAATGGCGGGCAGCTTCCACAGTTGGGCCATGTTCAGCGACTCGTGAAACGCGCCCTGGTTCACTGCGGCTTCGCCGAAGAAGCACAACGTGACTTGATCCGTGCGTTGATACATCGAGGCAAAAGCCGCCCCCGTCGCTAACGGAATCTGGCCGCCGACAATCGCGTGGCCGCCGAGAAAACCGAGCTCTTTATCGAACATGTGCATCGAACCGCCCTTGCCTTTCGAGCAGCCGGTTGCTTTGCCAAACAACTCCGCCATGATCGCGCGCGCAGACATTCCTTTCGCGAGCGCGTGCCCGTGTTCGCGATAGCTCGCAAACACGTAATCGTCCTTGCGAATCGCGGAGATCGCGCCGACGGCGACCGCTTCCTGGCCGATATAAAGATGACAAAAGCCGCCAATCTTTCCGGCAACGTAGG
>DATANW010000256.1:0-2156 GCA_036266055.1 Pyrinomonadaceae bacterium
CCCGAACAACGCGTAAGGCTTACCGCTTTCGTCGGACAGTAAGCTCTTGGTGGTAAGAAAGACACGATCACCGCGATCGGTCGTGAATACCTCCTCGGTTTCCGAAGCAGTCCCGGTTGCGATCACTTGACGATCGCTCGCATGGTAAGCGGCGGCATTAAGAGGAAACAGATCAAAAGAAGTCTTACCCAGGATTTCTGGCGACCGCAGTCCTGCCACTTCTTCGAACTTTCGATTAACGAGTACAAAGTGTCCCTCCAAATCCTGGACATGAATTACGGCTGATGAGTTATCGAAGATTGCCTGAATCAGGCGCTGCGTGTCTCGCAGAGTGTCCTCGGTCCGTTTACGCTCGATACCCTGGGCGATGACGGGCGCTACAGATTCGAGAGCTTCAATGGCGTCCTGTTCTAAACACTGTCGCGCAAACATCGCGATGACGCCCACCGTTCTGCCTTCAACCAGGAGGGGAAATCCGGCAAACGAAATCATGCCTTCGCGTCGGGCCCAGTCCTTGTCGCTGACGCGCTCGTCCGTCTGCACGCTGTTGGTTAAATGAGGTTTCTGCACCGCGGCTATGAGCCCGATTTTGAAACTGCCGACAGGGATGCGCGCATGTGCTCCGTCGAGATGAGTATAGAGTCCGGCGCTGGCCGCCAGTTGCAGCACCTTCTGTTCGTTACTGACCAACCAGATGCGGGCGAACGCTGCATCGAGGTGACGAACCAACGCCGCCGCGCAAATCTGTAGCATCTCGCGCGTCGGCTTCTCGCTCTCGCTAACTGCCGCGCTAACTTCGGCGTGCAACACGGCCTGGCGCGCTAATCTTGCCTGCCTGTCTTGCAGACGCTTGCGTTCACTGATGTTGCGTGCGATGCCGATGAAGAAGTGCTGCCCATCATTGGTGAAGTCTGCAAACGAGATTTCCAGTGGAATTTCAGCGTTGCTCTTATGCAAGCCGGGCAATTGAACGGCCGCCCATCCAATATGCTTCCGCCCGGTTTCCATGTAGCTCGTGATTCCGGCCTTGTGCAGATGACGTAGATACTCCGGCATCAGCATGGTGAGTGGCTGGCCGATCATCTCATCGCTCGAGTAGCCGAAGATCCTTTCCGCGGCGGGATTGACGACCAGTATCGTGCTGGCGGAATCGATCGTAATGATTGCATCTGTGGCGGCTTCAGCCACAGCACGATAATGCTCTTCACTTTCGCGAAAGGCCGATTGGGCTCGCTGACTTTCGCTTAACTTCTCGGAACCAGACATGGCCGTACTCTGTTTCCGTTATGGGGGAACGGATGGAAAGTAGCTAGGCTTAGGTCACGACACTGGGCGCAGCGGTTAATTGTCTTAACGAATTTGACCGATTTTAGGGAATTGCTATCGGCGGCGTCAACAATCGTGATTGTAGTCTCGAGGTTTCGGAATGAAGTACAGACCAACCTATAGTTCGTTGGTGATAGTGTAATCTAGCGATAACTGCTCACTAGGAGAAATCATGAAAAGCTTTAGGCGAGGCCTCGTGTTTGTCGTTACTGTTTTTCTGCTGCTGTCTGGTTCGTCTTCGAAAATCTATTCGCAAGGGCAACCAAGTGTTGAGCCGCTTCCGAAACTGCTGACACTGCGACAGCAACAGGCAATGCGAGAGAGTTGGCTCAAGAAACGGCTCGATACCACACTCCTCCAGCTGATGCGGCAGCAAAAGATCAGCATGTGGATCGTGGTTAATGAAGAGTTTCACGCTGATCCCGTAACTGCTTATATCGCGCCTCCGCTTCCATATGTCGGCCGGCGTGATTTTTTCATCTTCGCCGATCGCGGCGGTGAAAAATTGGACCGCCTGGCCCTGGTTCGTTATCCGGACGAACATCTGAAATATTTCTTTGAAGTCTTGAATCCTCCGGGAAGGGAAATCGCGGCAACGTTGCGGCGCGTCGTTGAAGAACGAATGCCCAAAACGATTGCGCTAAACATGGGCGGACCGCGTGGCGTTACCAACGGACTAACTCACGATGCGTATAAATTTTTGACCGAAACTCTGGGCGCTGATTACGCGTCACGTTTTGTGCCGGCGGCTCCGCTGATAATTGAATATATGGATACGCGTTTGCCCGAGGAACTTGAAACCTACCGCACAGCAGTTGCGCTTACGGATG
>DATANW010000257.1:0-9117 GCA_036266055.1 Pyrinomonadaceae bacterium
GTTTTACGGAGATCTGCGCTCTCCGTACTTCTTCGGGGAAAGATTTCTTGCTTGTAATTCCAGCGGACGCAAGCTAGAATCCCCCCCGCTTCAGAGTTGAATAGCTCTTCAGTCTCCACAAGCAGGAAACTACATCCTCCCGATCCAATTCCCACTCGCTGAGAATTTCTCGGGATCAATGTCGAGACCCGACTCTATTTTGTCACTTACGGAAATCTAATCATCTTCAGTCTTTAGGAGGAGAAATGCCGGAACCTTTCCTTAGTGAAATCAAGATTGTCTCCTTTAATTTCGCTCCCAAAGGATGGGCTTTATGTAACGGTCAGTCGTTGCCCATCAATCAGAACCAGGCTCTGTTCGCGTTGCTCGGCACCACCTACGGCGGCAACGGTCAGACGACGTTCAACTTGCCAAACCTGCGCGGCCAGGTACCGATTCACATGGGCGCCGGTTTTACGCTTGGTGAAGCGGCAGGCTCCTCTGCTGTAACAATCACTCAGCAGACGATGCCGCAGCATATTCACTTTGCCCAAGGCTCATCGAACGGCGGCGACACACCGACAGCAGTCGGCAATCTGTTAGCGAGCGCGCTGAACGTCTACCGTCAAGCTGATGGTTTGCAGAACCTCGAGCCCACCTCGTTGACGAACATTGGCGGGAGCCAACCGCACAACAACATGATGCCGTACCTGGTGCTGAACTTCATTATCGCCCTTCAGGGTATCTTTCCGTCGCAGAACTAAAGGAGAACCCCCATGCCAGAACCCTATGTTGGAGAAATCAGAATGTTTGCGGGCAATTTTGCCCCTAACGGCTGGATGTTTTGCGAGGGGCAGGCGCTCCCTATTTCAGAGAACGAGGTTCTCTTCCAGCTAATCGGAACTACCTACGGCGGCGATGGAGAAGAAACTTTCAACCTCCCCAATCTCGCCAGCCGTGTACCCATTCACATGGGCACTGGGCCAGATGGTAATACCTATCAGATCGGCGAGATGGCCGGAACGGAATCGGTGACTTTGACAACCCAACAGATTCCGGTTCATACCCATCCTCTGTTCGCTTCGATTAACGTCGGTGTAGCTAACACGCCTTCCGGGAACATTACCTCCCAGTCAGTCTCGGTAAAGATGTACGTGGCCGAACAACCGACCGCAGCCATGAATCCGAACGCGGTGAGTCCGGTCGGTGGCAGTCAACCGCACGAGAACTGCCAACCGTTCCTGTGTATCAACTACATCATCTCGCTGTTCGGGATCTTCCCGAGCCAAACGTAAAAGGAGAACAACATGTCTGACCAGTTTGTCGCTGAAATTCGAATTTTCCCGTTTAACTTTCCGCCGACAGGTTGGGCCTTTTGCGACGGCCAGTTAATGCCGATTTCACAGAACACCGCCCTGTTTTCGCTCCTCGGCACGACCTACGGAGGAGACGGAAAGTCAACTTTTGCGCTGCCCGATATGCAGGGCAACGCGGGCATGCAGCCCGGTCAAGGCCAGGGACTTTCGTTGCGAGATCTAGGCGAGATGGGTGGCTCCCAGACCGTCACGCTGCTCGTCAGTGAGATCCCGATCCATACCCATTCTTTGCAGGTGTCCGCCGAGATTTCTGACGTCCAGACGCCGACTGCGTCGTGCGCTTTGGGCCGTTCCGGTGGCGGTAGTGCTTACACCGCTACAGTCGCCAACGTTGTGCAATTGGCCCCGCAAACGCTCGCTCCAGCCGGCGGAAGTCTGCCGCACAACAACATGCAGCCGTATTTGACACTTAACTTCTGTATTGCGCTTCAGGGAATTTTCCCGCAAAGACCCTAATTAGCAGTTTGATAGGGAAGGACACATCTTTGCGCGTGCGGTAAAAAGGCTGCACGCTGTGGCCCAATCTGCGCTAGAATGGCGGCAACTATCCTGCCGCCATCTGGCGGCATCACAAAAGCAAGGCAAAAACAACCTTTTCGGTCAGCACGACCTAGCGTTCCTTGAATTACCACGACCTCGACTGCGAATCGCCATGCGAAAGCGTGAGCCGAACTGCCCATTCCGATTCCCCAGGCGAGTCAACTTAAGCCGAACCAGGAGACCCGTATGAAATCCCGAATCTCACTCTACCTCTGTAGGCGCAATATCTATGCTCTGACAGCCTGCCTACTGACATTCTCGCTAATCAATATGCCGTTTGTTCAGATCACGATTGCGTCGTCAGGCGCAGCGCGGCAGGCCGGCAATCATAAAGACTCGCGAATAACGATCGACAAGCAGAGTTATCGCGCTAACGCAAATGCCCCGCTCCCGGCGCCCGCCCCCGAGCCGATGATGGTACCCAGCATCACGGCCACGAAGGTCGACGCCCTGATCAGTGATGACGGCGACGGCAAAGCCGATCCCGGCAACACCGAGAAGATCGAGTACACCGTCACGATCACGAATGGTGGGACCGATGCCACGGCAGTCGTTTTCGACGACACAATCGACGCGCACACCACGCTCGTCCCCGGCAGCATCAACACGCAGCCCATCGCCGATCCGGACACTTACTCCGCGAGCGGCAACATCGCGATCTCCAAAGCCGCCCCCGGCGTGCTTACCAACGATCGTGATCCTGACACGGGAGACAATTCGGGACTTACCGTTTCCAAGGTGCAAGGCGTCGGCGCGAATGTCGGCATTGCTACCGATACAACTGCCACCGGTCGCGGCGGTGTGAAAGGTTCAGTAACTTTGGCCGCCAATGGCGGCTTTACTTATGAACCGCCGCCGGGATTCGAAGGCGCCGACACGTTCACTTACGAAACGACCGACGGCACCAAGACCGACACGGCTACCGTTACCATTAACATCAGCGGCATGGTTTGGTTCATCAGCAACAACGCCGGTGGATCTAACCGTGGCACCTTCAGCAATCCGTTCACGACGATCGCTTCGTTCAATACTGCGAACGCAGGCACCGGCGTGGCGCCGGATCCGAAGAATGGCGACTTGATCTCGTTGCGCCTGGGCACTGGCACCTATTCAGAAACGGATGGCGTCAATCTTCGCGCGCAGCAGAAACTGATCGGTAACGCGGTCCAATTCAACACCGTGTTTGCAGCGTCCGCCGACAGCATCGCGGCGTACACGACGTTCGCCGGTGCGACGACGGCCGCCCCAACCGTCACCACTTCCGCCGGTCATGGCGTTGACCTCTCAACCGACAACACAGTGCGCGGTCTGAACGTCAGCAACACTCCCGGATTCTTCAAGATCAACGGCGGCGCGGTGGGTTCGCCGATTATCAACACCATCAGTCTGACGGGTACGGGCGGTGCTTTGAACGTAACGACCAGCGGCGCGTTCGGCGCCAATGTCGTGTTTGGCACGCTCGAGTCGACAAGTTCACCGGGATCGAACCTGAACCTGGTTAACGTCACCGGCCAGCTCGGGCTCACGTCGCCCGGCACCGGATTCACCAACAGCGCCGCAGCTTCAGCGGCCGTTAACGTTTCCGGCGGCAGTGTAGCGTTCACCTACAACGGAGCTGTCTCGAAGACGGCTGGTACCGGAGCGCTGACATCACTTGGTAATGGACACACCGGCACCATTTCCTTCACAGGAACGCTAAATGCGAGTGCCGGAACCGGAGTTCAGTTCGATAATGCCGACGGCACTTACAACTACAACGGCACTACCACACTGAACGGCGGCGACGCCGGTATCGACATCCTCAACGGCTCGAGCGGTACATTCAGCTTCGCAGCCACTACAGCGATCACCAGTCCGACGGGTACGGCGTTCAACGTCGCTTCGTCACCGGGAAATCCAAACGTTACCTACTCCGGCACGATAACGCACAACACGGCCGGTCAGCGTGCTGTCAACATCGACGGCACGACGGGTGGCGCAATCAGTATTACAACCGTCACCGCGGGTTCGACCGCAGGCGGCGTCGGTAACACTGGCGTCAACATCAACAACGCGAATGGCAGCGTTACGATAACGACGCTGAACCTTGGTACCAGCGGCACGCGCATGACCGCGCAAGCCGTGACGATCACCGGTGGTTCGGGTGCGAAGAGCCTCGGTACCATCAGCGTGTTCACGACGGGCGCTGCTCAAGGTGTCGTCTCCAGCAACACTACCGGTTCGATCACGATCACGGACGGTACAGTTGACACCGCCGGCGCATCTGCTTTCAATCTCGCCGGCACAAGCAACGCGAGCCGCACTCCGCTGAACATTCAACTCGACACCGTCAATGCTAACGGCGGTTCAAACGGTATCGCCCTTTCAAATACGTCCGCCACGGGTAGCCCTGGCGGCTTTCGTGTTCTTGGAACGGGTGGAACTTGTACGAACGCTTCAACAGCGGGCTGTTCCGGCGGTCAGCTCCAGAATACGACGGGCGCCGATACGAGCACCGGCAGTACGGGCTCCGGCATCTTCATGAGCAACGTCGACACCGTGATCTTGACGCGGATGCACATCCACGATCACTCGAACTACGGCATCAAGGGCATCAACGTTAACGGCTTCACGCTCGACACGAGCGTCATCAAGGGCGTCAACGGTACCAACCCCGGCTCGCCGTTCGTCGATGGCAGCATGGTATTTGACGGAACGGGCGCTGCTGTAACGCAGGGTCTCGTGGGCTCCGCCGCGATCCTCAACAGCGACATCCGCGGTGGACGCAGCGACAACTTCCGCATCGACAACGATGGCGGCACGTTGAACCTGACCGTCAGCGGCAGCACCTTCCGTGACACCACGGACGCTGCTGACGCCAACGACAACATCTTCATCGAGCTCGGTAACGGTTCGACTGCTTTCGTCAGCATCACCGGCTCGACGTTCGGTGAAACTTCCGGCGACCACATTCAAGGCAATCTCATCGGCACAGCGATCGGCCACTTCACGATCACCGGCAACACGATGACGGGTGTCGGGAGCTCGAAGCCGGCCACTCGTTTCGGCATGGGCGTCCTGATCGCCGGTGGTAACTGGACCGGCACCTGCCGCTACAACATCTCGAACAACATCATGTCGGGAACGCGCCAGGGCCACGCCATCCACACCAACAAGGGTGGACCAGGCGCCGGCACAATGGAAGGCACGATCGCGAATAACACGATCGGCGTTGCGGCTACCGTCGATTCGGGCGCCGCAGAGTCTTCCGGCATCACGGTCGCTTCGCGCGGCAACGGCGGCGCTCACCGCGCAGTCGTTTCCGGCAACACCATCCATCAGACAGACGAGTTTGGTATTAACCTCGAGCTCGGTGAAGACGGTGGCGTTGCGGACAACACTAACGCCGCGGCAACCTCGGGTCCCGCTTCAACACTCGACGTGACTGTTACGGGCAACACTATCGACACGCCTGGCGCGAATGCGCTGCACGGCATTCACATGAATAACGGCATTCTGCCGGGCGACAACAACACCGGTTGCTATGACATCGGTGGCAGCACTGCGCTCTTGCGGAATCACGTGACAGCCGGTGCGAACGAAGCAAACGGCGGCTCGGATATTCGTCCACGCCAACGCCAGGCTTCGCGCATGGAACTGCCGGGATACGGCGGTACAGCGTTTGACAATACCGCTGTTAATAACTACATCACCGGCCGCAACGACCTGACGAGCGTCGCCGCAACCAACAGCAACGCTACCGGCACTGCGAACGATGGTTTCTTCAACACGACGCCGGCCGGCTCAGCTTGCGACCAGCCAACAGGACCGACGCTGCCTTCAGGCCCACTCTCGAGCAACGGTTCGTCACAGCCTGACACCATCGCTTCGGTCAACGTAAATGCAACCAGCCCAACGGTCGCTCCGTCCCAACCGTCACTGCTTGCTCGCGCTATTACCGGAATGGCTAACTTCGCGACGGCCGTCGTTTCGCTAGTCGAACCGACTGCGCACGCGAGTGAAGCCCCAGCCAGTGAAGTATCGCGCGTTGAATCAGCTTCGACCGCGAGCGTGGCCCAACCTGCTCAACTGAGAACGGCGCCAGTCGCTTCGAACACTGGCCGTCAGACCATAGCAGTGAAACCGGCGACCAGAAGCAAGACGACCAGTCACCACGCAGTCGTGCGCAGTCCGCGCGCGATGATGGCGACTGCGATGGCCGGCGAAAACGTGAACAGAACAATCGGAACGCTGCGCGCAGGCGACAGCGTGACGATCACGTTCCAGGTCACGGTCAACAATCCGCCGAACCTGACATTGCTGAATCCGCCGCGCGTCAGAAACCAGGGCACGGTCTCCGGTTCGAACTTCGCAAACGTTCTTACCGACGACACAGCCGTTGGCGGCGCAGCAGATCCGACCGATACACCAGTCGATCTCTTCGACACGTCGACCACGTTGGCCTCCGACCTGAACCCGTCCAACTTCGGCGACCTCGTGACCTTCACGGCCACGGTTGCCGAGACTCCGACACAGGGTACGGCGGATCCATCAGGTACAGTCGACTTTATCGACACGTCCAACGGCAACGCGGTGATTTGTAACGACGTCGCGCTCGCCGCCGGTCAGGCACAGTGTCCGACTTCAGCCTTGACAGCGGGCACGCACAACATCCGCGCCGACTACTCAGGCGATGGGAACTTCGATTCGTCGCAGAGCAACGTCGTTGCGCAGGTTGTCAATGCCTGTACGCCAAACCCGATCGTCACCAGCACGGCTGACGCCGGCGCAGGTACGTTGCGCGAAGCAATCGCCAACGTTTGCAGCGGCACGACGATCACGTTCAACCTGGCTGGTGCAGGACCGCACACGATTACGTTGACGACCGGCGAACTTCAGGTCGCCAAGAACGTCACGATCAAGAACAACAGCGGTGAAAGAATCACGGTCAGTGGTAACAACGCGAGCCGTGTATTCAATGTCAACTCCGGCAAGACCGTATCGATTATCGGTCTCACGATCAGCGGTGGTAACGCCGCTAGTGGCGCCGGCATCATCAACGATGGCGCACTGACAGTCGTCAATTCGACCATCTCGGGCAACGCCGCAACCGGTGACGGTGGCGGTATCAGCACGACAGCCACGGGCACGGCCCTGACGCTCATCAACGCCACCATCAGCGGCAACAGCGCTGCGGGCAGTGGCGGTGGCGTCAACGTTCTCGGCGGCACGGTCTCCAGCATCAACAGCACCATTACCAACAACACAGCCGACTCCGACAACAACTCGTCAGGAACCGGCGGGGGTATTAGTGCTACTGCGGGAACGACGACGCTCAAGAACACGATCGTCGCCGGAAACGTGAACGAAGACGGCGTGAGCGATGCTGCGGATGACATCGGCGGCACCGTCGATGCGGCCAGCTCGTTCAACTTGATCGGCACTGGCGGCGCGGGCGGTTTGACCAACGGCGTCAACAACAACCAGGTAGGCGTTGCTAACGCTGGTCTGGGAGCACTGGCTGACAACGGTGGCGTCGTGAATACACACGCTTTGTTGTCCACCAGCTCAGCCGTCGAAGCAGGCGGCAACGCTAATCTGCCGGCCGACACTTTCGACCTCGATGGCGACGCCAACGTGGCCGAGACTCTGCCGGTCGATGGACGCGGCCTTGGCTTCCCACGCAACGCTGACTCGTCAGACGTCGACACCGTTCAGGTGGTAGACATCGGCGCGTTCGAGTTGCACCCGTCGATCGAAAATATTGCGGACCAGTCAACGAACGAAGACACGGTTAAGAACGTCTCCTTCAACATCGGCGACGATACCGGTTCGCTGATCGCTTCGGTAACGGCGACGTCTTCGAATACGACGCTCGTGCCGAATGCCAACCTGGCCGTCACTGGCTCCGGCGGTTCGCGCAGCTTGCAAATTACGCCGGCTGCAAACCAGAGCGGCACAACCACGATCACGGTTACCGTGACTGCTACCAATGGCCGCACGGCAACCGATACGTTCGACTTGACCGTGACCGCGGTCAACGATCCTCCGGCGGGCACTGACAACACAGTGAGCACAGCTGAGGACACCGCTTACACGTTCACGGCGGCTGACTTTGGGTTCACCGATCCAAACGACACGCCTCCGAACACGTTCTTTGCGGTGAAGATCACCACGTTGCCAGGTCTCGGAACGCTGACGAACAACAACGTCCCGCTCAATGCCGGCGACTTCGTTTCAGTGGCCGACATCAACGGCGGCCTGTTGAAGTTCACTCCGGCTGCGAATGGCTTCGGCACTCCGTACACAACCTTCACCTTCCAGGTGCAGGATGCGGGTGCAGGCACGGATCTCGATCCGACGCCGAACACCATGACCATCAACGTTACGGGCGTTAACGACGCTCCGGTCAACACGGTGCCTGGTCCGCAAGCCACTGACGAAGACGTCGCATTGGTCTTCTCCAGCGGCAACGGCAACCAGATTTCGGTCGCCGATTCCGATGCCGGTGCGAACCCGATCAAGATCACCTTGACGGCCACCAACGGCACGATCACGCTCAGCACGACCGCTGGTCTATCGTTCATCACTGGTGACGGCACTGCCGACGCCACGATGATGTTCACCGGTACGCTGACAGCCGTGAATACCGCGCTGAATGGAATGTCGTTCACCGGAACGGCGAACTTCAGCGGCGCGGCTTCACTCCAGATCGTTTCCGACGATCAGGGCAACACCGGAACTGGTGGTCCGTTGACTGATACTGACAGCGTCAACATCACCATCAACGCGCTGAACGATCCTCCGTCGGGCACTGACAACACAGTGAGCACGGCTGAGGACACTGCTTACACGTTCACGGCGGCTGACTTTGGATTCAGCGATCCAAACGACACGCCTCCGAACACGCTGCTCGCGGTGAAGATCACCACGTTGCCGGGTCTCGGAACGCTGACGAATAACAACGTCGCGGTCAACGCGGGAGACTTTATCTCCGTCGCGAACATCAACGGTGGTCTGCTGAAATTCACGCCGGCCGCTAATGGCAACGGTTCGCCGTACACGACCTTTACCTTCCAGGTGCAGGACAACGGCGGCGGCTCGGATCTCGATCCCACGCCGAACACCATGACCATCAACGTTACCGCCGTCAACGACGGTCCGGTAAACACGGTGCCTGGTCCGCAGAGCACGACCGAAGACACGCCCAAGGTGTTCTCGGCCGCCAATCTCAACCAGATTT
>DATANW010000258.1:0-51412 GCA_036266055.1 Pyrinomonadaceae bacterium
GAAGCGCTCGGCAATCATGGCGTCACGCACGACGACGTTCGCGAGCGCATGCACGTGCTGAGTGAGCGACTCACGGCGGAGGCGAAGAAGATCACCGGCAACGGCGTCACGTTTTTCGAACTGATTCCCGGCGCCCGGGAAACACTCGAAGCGCTCGATCGTCATCCGCGCTACGTTTCGGCGCTCCTGACCGGCAACATCGAACCGATGGCGTATCTGAAGATGGAACTGGTCGGACTCGAAAAGTTTTTCACGCTGCCGGGCGCATTCGGCGACGAATCGCATTTGCGACGCGATCTTCCCGCACTGGCGGCCGAGCGCATTCGCAAACACTTGCAACTCGATCTTCCGCCCGAACACTTCATCGTCATCGGCGACACGCCAAACGACATCGACTGCGCCCGTCATTTCGGTGCTCGCTCCGTCGCCGTCGGCACCGGACGCTTCTACTCGAACGACGAGATCCTCCAACACTCGCCTGACAGGTTTCTCCCGGACCTGACGGACGTCGACGCCGTCATCAGAACACTCGACGAGTTATAACCACAGACTAAATTCGGTGAAAGCCTTTGAGAATATCGCGGCGGTTTAGCCGGAGGATTACGGGCCGACCGTGCGGACACGTCGTCGGCGAGGAGGTTTGCAGCAGGCGATCGATCAGCCAGCGCATCTTCTCGGGCGCCAGCGGCATGTTTACTTTGATCGCCGCGTGACACGCGAGCGACGCGGCGATCTCATCACGCAGCGTCTCACGCGCGGAGTCTTTCTTCTCCGCGTCGACAGTATCGAGTAATTCGGAAAGCATGTTGCGCGCTTCGCCGGCGGGGAGATCGGCCGGCGCTGCTTTGATCGCCACGGTGCGTCCGGAAAGTCGCATCAACTCGAAGCCGTAAGTTTCAAGCTCCGGCGCAAGGTTGTCGAAGACGGCCGCCTGCGCGGGCGTCAGGTCGAACGTTTCGGGGACGAGGAGTTGTTGCGAGTCCGTCTGGCGGGCCGCCTCGAGCGCACGATACTTGTCGAACAACACGCGCTCGTGCGCAACGTGCTGATCGATCAGCAGTAGACCCTGTTCGTCAGTCGCGATGATGAAGCTTTCGTCCAGTTGGCCCAACGGGCGGATGTTGGATGAGAGCGCTTCCGGTTCGACTTCGCGCGCGAACTTCTCTGCTGACGGTACAGGTGGAACCAAGGATGGCACGGATGGCACGGATTGCGCGGATTGTCGTTGTTCGATCATGACAGCTACGTCACGCGCAATCTCATCACCGGACGGCGGTTGATATTGGTATTCGATCCGTGCCTGAGGTTGAGGCGGCGGGGGTGGCGGTATGTATTCGATCCGTGTTTGTGTTTGTGTTTGTGGGGCCGCGTAAGACGCACTCGCAAGCGCGTTCTTAACCGCCTCGCGCACAGCGTCCGCCACAGCCGCCTGTCGCCTGAACCGCACCTCCGTCTTCGCCGGGTGCACATTCACGTCGACCTCTTCCAACGGCGTCTCGATAAACAACAACGCCGCCGGATAGACTCCATGCGGCAGAATGGATCGATAACCCTCCGACAACGATCGCCCGATCATCCGATCCCGAACAAACCGTCGATTCACAAACAAGTACTGCGAATCCCGGGAAGTGCGACGATCCCGCGGCGCGGAAACAAACCCCGTCACGCGCGCGACCTCGCCATGCCCGCCATTCACTTCCAATAAGTTCTCCAAAAACTCGCCGCCAAAAATCTGATACGCACGCTCGCGCAGATCTTTCGCCGCCGCAGCACGAATCACTTCCCTGCCGTTGTTGACAAACGTGAAAGCGATCTCGGGGTGGGCCAACGCGTAATGCGTCACGAGGTTGGTGAGATGAAACGTCTCGGTCGCTTCAGCGCGCAGAAACTTCCGCCGTGCCGGCACGTTGAAGAACAGATCGCGCACGGCGATCGTCGTCCCGCGCGGGTGCGCGGCGTCTTTTACGTCGCGCATGCGTCCACCGTCGATCGTCACGCGCGTCGCGGAAGCTGCTCCTTCCGTGCTGGTCGTCATTTCAACTTTCGCGACGGACGCAATCGAGGCCAGCGCCTCTCCACGGAAACCAAGCGTGCCGATCGCCGCGAGATCTTCCGAGGCACGAATCTTCGACGTCGCATGACGTTCAAACGCGAGCACTGCGTCGTCGCGATCCATGCCTTCGCCGTCGTCCGAAATCTTCAGCAAACGACGTCCGCCCGCTTCGATCTCGACCGTGATGCGCGTCGCACCGGCGTCGATCGAATTCTCCACCAACTCCTTGGCAACTGATGCGGGACGTTCGACTACTTCACCCGCTGCGATCTGATTGGCGACGTGGTCTGCGAGGACTCGGATTCTAGACATTAAGTTTGTACTTGGTTCTTTGTCCTTTGTACTTTGTTCACTAGCTCGCGATTCGAGATCAGTTTAGACGATCGACAAGCGAACAAAGAACTAAGCACAAAGTTCAAAGCTCAAAGATAGACGACCTCGTGTTCATTCGAACCCAAGTCGATCGCGTTGTAGATCCACTCGATCACGTACGTGCCGTGGCGGGCCAGCAGCGAGGTGACGTTGATGTGTCGTTCCTGCAAATCTTTGTTGGGGTAAAGCTGGTCGAAGGCGCGTTGCAGTTGCCGGTGGGCGGCCTCGTCGCGTGTTATCTGCGCGCGAACAAATCGTGTGCGCAGCCCGTCGAGTTGATACTGAATTTTCTTGCGTCCGGTTTCGAGCGCGGTCGCCAGCGTGGGATCGATCGCGTGGAGTTCACTTTTTAGTCGATCGAGTTCCTGGTTGACGTTTTGTTCCGCTTCGGAGAAGTGCCGCGCCGTCCCCGCGCCGAGATGCTCTTCGACGACGCGCTTCGTCACCGGTTCGAGACCTTCGAAAAAGTCGGCCAGCGACAGACCATAGCGTTCGAGCACGCGGCCGGTGTGACGTTCGACCATCGTCAGGCTCGAGCGCGGCAGGATCGAAGTCGCGGGACGTTCGAGCACGCGATAGACTTCGGAGGTCTGCGCAAAGTAAGCGATCTCCGCCGCGCCGGCGCAGTAGGCAATCGTCGGCAGCAGGTAATCCTGAACGACGGCGCGCAGCGTAACGTTGGGACTAAACCGCTGCGGCTCGTTCAGCGCCAACGCGGCAAGTTCGTCGATCGAATACTGTTTGTCACTATCCTTCGCCTGGTACTTTCCGTCTTCGACCCTCGCCAGTGCGCGCCGCGCGCCATTCTCGTCATGCAGAAACAGTGGAAACGAATTCGCCGACGCCAGCACCTGCGCGTGATACCCCGCGCTCTCCAATTCGCGGCTTCGTTGTTCGACCGCCGTCGCAATCTCCGGCGCCTTCCGAATGGCTGCCGAATAAAGCGGCGCCGCGAGTTTCTTCATCTCCGCGTCCAGCGGATCGAGAAAGATCAGACCGTAGCGTCCGAGCAACGACGTCATCATTGTCGCAAAACTGTCGGCATAACCGCGTCCGGGCTGCCACGCGTTTCGGACCAACGCCTTCATGTCTTCGGCAAATTCGGAATTCGGCAACAGCTCGAAAAGCTGATCGACGACAGCGTTGATCGAGTCGTCGAGCGCGACGCGCCCGACCGGCTGTCCTTCGCGATGCAGATCGGTGGAAACGTCGACGTGCTTGAGCTGGCAATCGCGTCCGATGATCTCCGCTTTCGCGACCTCGACGAAGTCATGGTCTTCAGCGGCGATCCAGAACACCGGGACTGCTTTCGTGTTGCGTGTGCGCAGACACCCGGCCAGCTTCACTGCCGAGAGCGCTTTGTAGATCGTGAATAGCGGACCGGTGAACAATCCCGCCTGCTGACCTGAAACCACCGCGACCGTGTCCGCCTCGCGCAGCAAGTTGATGTTGTCAAACGTCTCCTGCGGCGCGCCCCAACGCTGGTTCATCGCGGCGAGAGCGTCGGCGACCTTGTTGCGATCTACCTGGTGTGCGGCGAGCTTTTCCGGCACGCGGTCCGGCAGTTCGTGATGAAACTTGATCGCCGACGGATAGAACTTCCGCAGGGCCACCGGATCCTTGACGTAGTCGAGAAACAGTCGTGACTGATGAGGAATGCGTTCGAAAGGAAGAGTTTCGACGCGCAGACCTGAGTCTTCAGGGGTGCTATAACAAGCGGCTTCGGCGGTGCTCAAATCGGTTCAGCTCCTGCGCGACATTCTAATCGGTGTTTGAGCAACTCCAAAATCTCGCGGCGGGCGCTTTCATCCGGCATTCGCAACGGCGCCCTCACCGGACCACCGTGATAGCCGGCCATTTCCAGCGCGGTTTTCAAACCGCCGATGCCGAACGTCGTCGTAACTGCCGTGGCTAATGGCGTGAGTTTCGCTTGCAGCGCGCTCGCATGATCGAGTTCTCCCGCGTGAAATGCGCGGTAGATCTCGACGCAAACCTCGGGAACGACACATCCGACCGCGAGAATCCCGCCGGTCGCCCCGGCGCGTAACGCGTCGAGCAACACAGTCCCGTTCCCCGTCATGACGGCGAAATCACCGCGAGCCTCGCGACAAAGCCGGACGGTTTCCGCAAATCCAGCGATGTCGTTGGAACTGTCTTTTACGCCGGCGATGTTCGGATGCTCGCTCAAACGTGCGATCGTTTCGGGTTCGATCTTGATGCCGGTCAGCGCCGGCATACTGTAGAGCAACACCGGCACGGGCGACGCGTCGGCTACGCCGGTGTAATAACTGACGAGTGTTTCCTGGTTTATCGCGGAACGATAGTAATGCGGCGTAATCACGAGCACGGCGTCCGCGCCCGCGTCAGCGGCTTTCCTGATCTCTTTGATCGTTCCAGTCGTGCTCTGCTGTCCCGCGCCGACGATGAAGGCGAAATCACTCGGGACCGCCGCCCGCGAGGTCTCGATCACGTCCAGATACTCGCGCTCGTCGAGATGAACACGTTCGCCCGTCGAACCCAGCATCACGTAACCGCAGATGCCGGTCTTGTTCCAGGCGGCAATGTTCCCGCGCAGGCTCGCGACGTCGATTTCGTCGGTGTCAGTGAAGACAGTCGTTAGCGGCAACAGTATGCCGCGCAGTTGTTCAAGCTGTAGTTTCAAGGCGAGGAATTATAAGGGGGAACATGGATCAAAGGACAACCTAGCGAAACAGGTCGCTGATTGTCATCGACAAAAGCACCGCGCCGCGAGGCTCGGTCGGCTGGCGATTGAGGTTGAAAGAATATCCCGCGGTGAAGTCGAGCGTCACGATGCTGAAACGCACGCCCGCTCCCAACCCGTAATGGGTCTTGCCAAAACCCGGCGACACACCGGGGCCGATTCGCGCTGCGTCGAAGGTAACAACCGGCGCGATCTCGACCAGATTGATCTCGCGGAAGATTACATCCAATGATCGGGCGGCGTACGCGATGTCGCGATCCGCTTGTTGCTCCAGCTTCGTGAGTGGAATGCTGTTGAACGCATCGCGCGCGCGTTTCTGAAGCGAAGTTAGCTTGGCGTTTTCTGCGAGCAATGCCTGCGCTTCGGTTTGGAGTCCGGCGTTGGTGAGCGGTCGCTGAAGTTTCCTGACTTCAGAGCTGATGCTCGCGGTCACCGCAGGTGACAAATCACCGAAGCCCATGACGAGCTGATGGACCGCGCTGCGAACGTCGTCGGCGTCGCTCGATTCGAAACCGTCGAGCGATGAGAGCGTGTCGGTCGCATCTTTGACGAATCCATCGAGCGGGTCGAGCGCGTCGTCGAGCTGGCTCTTTGATATCTCGCGCGGGAAAGCTTCGGCGAGCAGCGAACGGTTCAGACCAATCAATGCTGCGCCTTGCGGATTGCTGCCGGCCAGTTCTTCGGTCGCATCAGTCAGATCCGCATCGCTGAAACGATCGTCCGTGAACAAAGACGGGCCGGAGATCAATCGGTTCAATTCGCTGATCAGCGCGCGGAGCAGTTGGTCCGGCGGGTCTTCAGTGTCTTTGTACGCCTTGAGAAGATCGCGCGTCTCCTGGGTGAACTGTGAATTGAGAAATGCGGAAACGCTGTCGCTGCCGTCGCGCAGTTTCACCGCCAACGGTTTTGGCAACTTGATGTCCGCCGGTTGCAGCAAGGCCGCTCTGCCGGTGTTCGGTATCGTGTTCGCCCGCTTCTTTATGGCCTCGACCGTAGCCGCGATCTGTTTGACTACGCCATCGATGTCGTCGTCAGAAGCGTCTGTCTTCACCACTGCCATCACTGGCCTGTACAACGCAATGTCGACCTTGCCGATCGCGAGGAGCTTCGCAACTTGCGGTTCCATGCTCGTGCTGATCTGCTTCAGTGTCGAGACTGTGTTGCCCAGGTCCTGAGCGGCAGCCGGCAACGGCGCGCGACGCAGCGCATCGACGACGTTGTCCAATCGCGTGATGAGCCGGATGATCAAACCTTTTCTGGTATTTGATCCGGCGATCAATTCCCTCACCTTCGCTTTGAAGGCGCTCGTGTCTGTTCGAGCGGCTTCGATGGCGTCCTTCGAATCGGCCACCAGGTCCGCGCCAAGATCCGGTTCGTCACTGACGGCGGCCATCGCATCCGACACTTCCGACGGCGGATTCTGCCGGCCTATCGCGGCGAGTTTTTCCTCGACCTGATCGACCGCCTGCGAAAGTGTGACGAGGTTTCCACTCGGTGGTCCGTCGGAAGGTGCCGCATCACCCAACAACGCTTTGTTCAGCGTGACGTAACCGGGCTCCTCCTCCAGATAACTCTTCACGGTCGCAACGCGCGCGGTCCGAAGCTGACCGCCAAGCGCATCCCTGACGATCTGTTCCTGTGAGATCTGAAACGGCACTGCGGGAAAGTTCCAAACCGGCTGCGATAACGTAACGTTCGCCGAGAAGAAATTCTCACCGCCAATGGGAAGATTGGATCCGACGAGATTGAATGTGTTCTGCGGAAAACTGCGGATGATTGGCGCAGTGTTGATGATCCAGTCGTCGCCGTCGATAAAACTGCGCACTTTGTTGCCGCCGAAAAACCGCTCCGCGACGGGAACCGGCTTGCCTCTCGTCCGGATCGCGCCTGCCGTGACCTGCGCTTCCAGCCGAAACGGACGGTGCTCGCGCCAGAGATAGCGCAGTCGATACCCGGCGTCGAATATGTGTTTCGTGTAGTTGAGACCTAGATCGCCGTCGCTGCTGAGTTGCAGGCCGTACGAGGCGGTCCATGATCGTCTGTCGTGGTTGGCGGTCGCGCCGAGATACGCCTTGAGTGCGCCGTAACCCAACTGCTGGGCCACGTTCGGATCCGTGATAGACACCGGCAACTCGCTTTGCCGGTTGCCGCCTTCAACTGAAGCGCCAAAGCGAAACGTGAGATCGTGGCTTCCGATCGGCCTGGTCGCGCCGAAGATCTGACCGAGACCAGTGCCGGCTTTCAGTTGATTGGGATCCGACGGCAGATTGAAATAGTTGTAACCCATCCGCCAATCGACATGACTCAGAAACCCGGCCGCAAAATCTTTCGCACCCGCGAGGTTGAAATCGGCAGTCGCGCTGTTGGCCGATCCTGAGGCGCCCAGATCCACCTTATTGATGATGCCGTTTTCCGTATTGAACGCGGCCTTCGCACCGCCAAAGACTTCACGGGCGCGGTCGTAACCGGCAAACGGTTGCGGCAGCAGTTTGTTGTTTGTGTTGGCGAGTGAATCGGGATTCTCGAGCTTACCCGGCGCTAATGAACGTGTGATTTGGTCGCCGGGTTTTTCGAAAATTCGCGAGGCGAAATAGAGAAACTCCGTGCTGTAGACCAGGTAGCTGATCGAGATTGTCCGAGCGACGTCGTCACAATCCTCGAAACGGAAGGTCGTGAACGCGACGCGGATCCGTTCGCCGGGACTGACCAGTTTCTCGGCGTAGCGATCGAACAACATTTCCATCGCCGCGTTGTGGGCCGCGCGATCGAATGGGTCGCCTTTCTTTACGGGCATGCGCTGAAGTAGCGCGTCAAACTCGTCTCCGAGCTTCTTCTGTGAGCCGAAGAGAAAGCTCAGCGGCGTCCTGATGCTCAACGGCGTTACGATCCGCACGTTGCTGATCTTGTAACCGAGATACGAATCGACCGAATCACGGCAAGGTTTCCTGGCGGAGTCGTCGCTCGCCGCAAAACACGATGCGGCGAGCATCAACCCGCAACAAACGGCCAACAAAGAGCGTTCGCAGCCGCGACGTATTCTCCAGCACCAGGTCCCGATTGCTGCCTGTGCTAAAAGCAAAGTCATTTTTGATTCAGCAATTCCTGACCCAATTGGTTCATCCGCGGGTCCGCGACCTCTGAGTTACTTGGATTCAACCGGTTCATACGGCTGGTCAGCGGGCCTTGGAGGAAGTCGAGCTGCGCGGCGTTCAGTCCGCGCTTCATCAGCCCTTCCGCCTTGTCGTTGAAAGTCGGACCGACGGTGACTTTGACCTTCACGCGATCCTGGAACTCGCCATTGATCAGGTCGCGCAGTACGAAGATCATGGCGTACAGCGGGGTGTTGTCGTCGATGCAGCCCCTCATCATGCCAAACGAGAACTGTCGCTTGTTGCTGGGCGCGAGGACGGCAAGGTTGATCGAAAATTCTTTACACTTTCCCATAAGCTCTCCTTTTCGTTTACGGATGCGTGGTTAACATATCGGTGGCTTTGCTCTTCGGTTGGCCGGCCACTAGGTTCGCTGGACGAGGACTATGTCTGAAGCAACTGAGCGGCGCCTAAGATATTAGATCTCGATCCTTTCTTCAACGAAAATGCTCCCGAACTAAATGTCAAAATCCCGCCGGATGTTTCCCGGCAAATGCCGACCTGATCCACCTCCAAAATTTTCTCCGAACGCGAAACGATTTTGCGGTTTTCATCATTAGGTGTGGAGGTCTCGAAATTCAGTTCTCGCAAGTTGGAGGAAAACCCGATGCGCTCCTTCCTGTCTAGTTGTGTCTGTGTACTTCTAGTCGGCGCCGTTCCACTCATTCACGCACAAAAATCACGGAAACCCGCGACTTTAGCAAAGCAGCCCGGAGCCGTTTCGACGTCGCCTTCCGGCAAGCTGAAGATCAGCGGGATGAATGCCGGGCTTCACGGGATCCTGAAAATCGAAGCTGCCCTGACTCTGAAAGGACCACTTCTTATCTCCGTTATCAATGGTCCTAACCTGGTGGAGCAGAGTACCAGCGACGCAACCGGAAGAACGGTGTGGCCGCGGGAGGCCGGCGAAACGACTTACTTCGTGCCGCTTGAGTTGGCGCCAGGTGAAAACATCATCGACGTCATGAACGCCAATGATCCAATGGAGCGAGCGGCATTGAAATGGACCGGCGACGCCCGGATGGAATCAAGAGATCGGAAGGCAACACCGCCGGCGAAGGACGACGCGATACGAGACGAGCCGGGCGTGGTCGTGCCAACTCCAGTCCCCCCACCAGCCAAAAGAGGTTCACGTCAAACACGTTCAGCACCTCCTGCTGACCCGCCTGCGGACCCGCCGGAGAAACCCAATAACGATCTGGCCAAGTACTCCGCCTCACGCAAGCTGTCTGTGGTCGGATTTCATGACGACAAACAAGTGTCGCTGATCGTGGGTGTCGACCCCAGTCTGAACGGCCCGATCACGGTAACGATTACCGATGAGGCCAAGAAAGTCGTAGCAACGAGGGAAAAGACACTCGACGACCAGTCAGAACCTTCGTTTGTGGAAACCATTCCACTGCCGGACGGAAAATACACCGCAGTTGTCACAAGCGGTGGACGCAGGGAGAAGGATGAAACGATCACGCTGGGGCCCTGGACCATCGCGGCCGCGCCTCCGCCTCCACCTGAAATGCCGGCGGAATTCGAACCCAACGACTTCCAGAAGTCTAAGGCGGGCCACCTTTCCGCCGCCGTCACTCGCATCAACGGCGTGTCGAACTTAAAGGTGCACATCGAAGGACTCGCCGGATTCAAGGTGAAGGTATTCAATGCCAAGGGCGACGAAGTAGAGAGTCGAACATATTCCAATCCCGACGATACTAAAAACTGGGACCTGGTCGTCAAAGCCGCAGAAGGGGATCACAAGATCACCGTCTCGTCGCTGAATGAAAAGGAAAGCGTGGCTTTAGCGGTACCCAAAGACGCGCTCCTAAAACCCGCCGATGCCGCGGCTACATCGGGGTCACAGGAAGCAGTTGAATACGATTGGGGGCGGGTCCGTGGCTACTTTGCCGGCGGCCTGATCTTCTCGAAAGAACGCGAGGACTTTTCGAAGTCAGACATGTTCCTCGACTTCACGCTCGATAAGAACTATATCGCTCATCAGTTCGGACCCTTCAAGGACTTCAACACCTTCTTCAACGCGCGGCTGACATCAATCCCCGTCGCCACCGCTGAAAACGCCGCGACCGGAGATGGAGGAGGCGAAGGTGGCGGTGCAGCGGCCGAGCCCTGCAACACGCCCGACTGTGAAGGTTTTATTACCTCGAAAAAAGCAGCGTTGATGCAGGCTGGTATCTACCTGCCGATGTACGGGGGCCTGACCACCTGGTATCGAAAAGTAACACGCCAGGATCACAGTTTTCGATGGGAAAAGAATGCGCTGTTTGTCGCCCCGTTAGCGAAGGGCGGCATCATGACGATAACGGGCGATCGTGAGACCTCCGAAGGACAGCAGTTCGGCGGTGACGACGTCTTTAACTTTTACTCCTTTGGCATGATGTTGGGCCACTACCGGCTACATGCCAGACGGCAGAGAGACTACGAATCCGGAAGGTACCTGAACAATCGCTTCGGCAGGCCGCTATGGGAACCCAATCCGAACATAGCGCCGGAGCTGATTAGCTGGCTCACAATTTCAGCCGGCCGCTGGGAAAACTTCGAAATCATGGTACCCACCGGTCAGAAGAACGCCCTGGGTGAAGAGATCAAGGTTCGCGAACGTCCGTGGCGTATCGAGGCTTTGGGCCGCCTGAAGATTCCGGAAACGCCTTTCATCGTCGGCTTCGATGGAAACTTCGGTAAAGGCCCGGATGATCTGCGATTCATCTTCGGCACCCGGTTCGATATCGGGAAGTTGATGCGCACGCTCAAGTTGGCAGCGCAGCAGGACCAGGTCGGACAAGCAACGCCTGCGCCTGCGGCTACCAGCACCACTCCTCCTAACCAGTAACGACGATGACGGCCAATTCCCCCAACGCCGAATACACCCAGGAAGTGCGTTTTGCCGTCGTCATGTACGGAGGGGTTTCGCTGGCGATCTACATCAACGGCGTCGCCCAGGAACTCCTCCGTATGGTCCGTTCGACTTCAGCCTCACGCGATGCCGGCAACGGCCAGCGAAATCCAGTCGCTGCGGAAGAGTTGCAGGGCACCGAACGCGTGTATCGACGGTTGAGCTGTTTACTTTCCGATCGGCAGTTATTGGATGAATATCGAAACTCGTTCGTAGCCGGTAAGCCGCCGGCAGATAGTGAGCTCGTCGATCGGCGTGTCGCGGAAAACGTCGTCAACACGCGCTTCGTCGTCGATATTTTGTCCGGCACTTCGGCCGGCGGCATCAACGCCATCTACCTCGCGAAGGCCCTCGTTAACGATCAAAAGCTGGACGACCTCAAGAAACTATGGGTAACGGAAGGCGACATCAATCTGCTCATTAACGACAGCAAGTCGGTCGCGGGTTTACACCTGACGAATCAAAGCCCGCCGCAATCGTTACTGAACAGTCGCCGCATGTACTTCAAGTTACTCAACGCGTTTCAGGGAATGGAGAAGACGAAGAAAAGCTCGTCAGAGTTTGACTCACCGCACGTTGACGAGCTGGATCTATTCATCCCGACGACCGACATCGAAGGACTACTGGTTCCTTTGCGCCTCGCCGATACGGTCGTTTACGAGCGGCGGCACCGCAACGTGTTTCACTTCAAGTATGAAACTCCGCAAAGCACCGGCGTAGAGCACAACCGCAACGACTTCCTCGGAAAAAACGATCCGTTTCTCGCGTTTGCGGCGCGTTGCACGTCGTCGTTCCCGTTCGCGTTCGAGCCAATGCGGCTCTGCGATATTGATGAAGTTCTCGATCGGTTTCCGGAATACGACGACCGTAAGACGCGAGCCGACGCGCTGGAAAGCTGGAAACACTTTTTCAAAGAAAACACTGATCCCCTATCTGGCAAGACGCTCGAATTTGGCAGACGTTCCTACCAGGACGGCGGGGCACTCGATAACAAACCATTTACCTTCGCAACTGAGACACTGAGTCGTCGCGACGCGCCCGTTGCAGTGGACCGAAAGCTGATTTATGTCGAGCCATCTCCGGAACATCCCGAGGATGAACCGCCGCGAACCGACAAGTATCAGGCACTGGAAAACGTAAAGGCCGCGTTGCTGGATCTCCCCACCTACGAAACGATTCGCGAAGACCTGGAACGGCTCATAGATCGAAACGAGTTGATCAAGCGCGTCAATCGAATCACCAGCGCCATCGAGCGAGACTTCGACGAGTGGAACGACCATTATCGAAACCAATCGGAGTGGAAATACCCGAGTTTGAAAGCCGGCGAGTGGGCCACTCTTGACCTGGCCGAAACGGTTTCGAGGTTTGGCCTGTATTACCTTCCCTATCGACGTTTGCGGATTTCCTCGACGACCGATGAACTGGCGAAGCTTATCGGACGTTGTCTCAATTTGAATGTCGAATCAGCGCAGTTTGTGGCCGTGCGCCATCTGATTCACGCGTGGCGGCAGCAGCTGTATCCCGATTATCGCGAACAGCCACGCAACGGCGACAAGCCGCCGGAAAAAACTCAAGAGACGAAAGAGGCTCCGCGCACTGCAAACCAGTTTTTGATTGATTTCGATTTCAAGTACTGGCTTCGTCGCCTCACTTTCATGCGCAATAAGATCGATCAGCTTTACGGTCTGATCCGGCTTCCAGTGCGCCCTGATGGCACCGTCGACGAGAGCAGGTTATCAGTCGAAGAGGCAGCAATACTGCGGCGCCTTGCACGGCTCGACGTCAATTACGCGCAACTCTCGCTGGAAGACAAGAAGAACATTCACCAGTTCGTCAACTACTTCAAATGTGAATTTCGCGACTTGTACAAGAAATTGCGGATCGGAGGCCGGCGCGTCGGGTGCAAGCTGGACGACAAATCCTCCGACTCACACAAGAACTTCGTCAAGATTATCGAGACCATAAAGCTCAAAGAAGACGACATCGATCACCTGCTCGGCCTGCCGCGTGCTAAAGACCCGAAAGCGGACGGCGCCTCGACACAGCGAGGTTTCTCGCAGTTGGACGAGAGCGAGTTGACGAGACGAGCAACGCACCTTCTTTTCGAGACCAGTCCATTATTAGTTCTCAAAGGATCCGGACAAAGACGCCAGTTAGTTCCGACCGAACTGGGTGAAAAAATCATCGACGCCGGGGCGGAATTGAGCAAGGTCTTTCATGAGTACGTGGTCGATGAAGTGTGGGATCGGGCGCGATCACTATGCGATCCGAGGTCTGAGCTGCCGCCGCCGACTGAGGGCTGCTCCAGGCCTGAAATCGACGCGCCTTATTTCAAGCCGATTCGCCAGTATCTCTGGCATTACTTGAAGCACTTCGACGATTTCGATCAGATAAGGTTTCCCATTCTCTTCGGAACGGAAGTCGGCGAGTCTGACGTCGTGGAAGTTATTCGCATCAGTCCCGAGGATGCTACCACCCTGATTGACGAAAGAGCCGAGCGCCACAAAGCGAACGGCCGGCAGAAACTCGCCGGAACAGCGTTATTTCACTTCGGCGCATTTTTGGACCAGGTATGGCGGCAGAACGACATTTTGTGGGGCAGGCTCGACGGCGCGGAACGACTGATAACCGCGATGCTGCCTGAAGAGCGCGATGAAGACGTGCGCGCGCAACTGATCACCGAAGCCCACGGCGCCATCCTGATCGAGGAACTTTCCGAAGAGAGTCGCGCAGCGCTGCATCTATTGCTCACCGACGCGCTCGTGAAAGTCAGTGCCGGGCTCACAGTCAAAGAGGCGATTGCGAGAGTCATCCGTCCACTGCGAGACGAAACGCTGAAGACGCGTTTGACGTCTGTGATTCGCGCCGGTTTGGAAAATGAAAAGCTGCTGGAGTTTATCAAGTCGTCGTATGAAGTGAACCGTGATCTCGATCCCAAACTCATGCTGCGATCGATTGCGCGGTCGACACAGGTGATCGGCAAGATGTTCGAAGACATCGCCAACCAACACCAGTTGGAAGGAAAACGACTGGCCTGGATTGCTCGGCTGGGACAGTTCTTTTGGGGCCTGGTTGAGGTTGCCGTACCCGGCAGTCTGTTCAATCGTCTCTTCCGTCACTGGCTCAAGCTTCTCTATGCGTTTGAATTGCTCCTTATCGGAGGGTCGATTCTCTTCGGTGACAAAGATATCACTTCGTTTGGCTGGAAAGCGTTCGGCGTAACCGTTGCCGTGAACATCGTCGTGCTGCTGCTGGGCGACTACATCAGGGGCCGCGGCAAATGGTGGCGAGCACTGTTGTTGTTATTCGGCGTGGCCATAGTTTTCCTCGCCACTATCGGTTTGGGCGAATTGCTGGGCCGCGATTGGGGCAGCAAAGTATTATCCCTCTGGCCCATGACGATAATGTGGCTACGGAGTATCTGGGGTTCGTCGTGAAGGCAATTTTGCAAGATGAGTGAAAGAAACGACACTCTTCTGGTTCGAACCATCGGCATTCTCGCGTTGCTCGTGCTGCTCGTCGCGCTCTCGATGAAGCTCGTCGAGTACGGGTTTCAGAAGACGCCCGACGAGCTCGGTTATCAGAATAGAGGCATGGCGCTTCAATTTGTCGTTGACGGTTCTGCAATTCCCAAAATCCTTGCTCCCGATCCTTCGGTGAACCGTCCCATCCTGCGCAACGCAATACTGATCGACTTCCCGTTTATTCTTTGCTACGCCGCGCTCTTTATCGCGATCGGTGTGTTGTTGTCACGGCGAAACTGTCCGTGGGCGCGGTACCTGGGCTTGATGGCGATCATCACCGGGGTATCGGCTGCGGCTTTCGACGTCCGGGAAAATCTCAACATGCTGAAGGTGCTGGATTGTTTTCCCTGCAATCCCGGACCTGCCCTCATTAACACCATCAACGACTCCGCTCTCACAAAATGGTGCCTGAGCTTTTTCACGATCGGGTTGCTGGCGATTGCGTTTCAGGACCTGCCCAGCAATCTGGCTCGCTGGATCTCAATCAGTTTCACTGTCACTGCGCTGCTGGGACTCGTCGGTTTGTGGAAACACTCGTTCCTGTTCCTCTCGTTTGGCCCACAGTTAATCGGTCTCGCTCTGCTTGCTTTCACCGCCTTCGCCCACCCGCAGAAGCTGACGGAAGGCAGTAGCTGAGCGCGACGCACCACCACCTCCGACTACCTCCTTTTCAAGTTCTGCGTTCCCTGCTAAAACTTACCTACACCATGAACCGATATCGCTTTCTACAACTCGACGTGTTCACGGACCACGCGTTTTCGGGTAATCCGCTGGCTGTGTTCCCGGAGGCTGCGGGTTTGAGTGACGAAGTGATGCTGAAGATCGCTCGCGAGATGAACCTCTCGGAGACGGTTTTCGTGCTCGAATCTGAAAATCCGGAAGTCCTGCGGCGCCTGCGGATCTTCACACCGACGCGCGAGATTCCGTTTGCCGGCCATCCGGTGGTCGGAACCTGGAACGCACTGGCGCGTGAAGGCGTGGTGCCGCTGCCTGAAGGCGGTACCGGTTGGCAACGCATTCATCACGAAGTCGGAATCGGTGTGTTGCCTGTCGATATTGAGTTTAAGGACGGTCAGCCCGTGCAGGTCGTAATGACGCAGGGAAAGTTCGAAGTACTCGACGATGTCGACGATGGACACGAGCAGGCGGAGGTCGCGCGCGCGTTGGGACTCGCCCGGGAAGATCTGGACGAGAGTCTTCCGATTCAGGTGATCACGACGGGGCTCGAGTGCATGGCGGTGCCGATTCGTTCACTCGCCGATCTGCGATCGTGTCGAGTGAACGCCGCACTGCTGGCAGAGATCTACACGCGACGGGGCGCTACGGGTTGTCACGCGTTCACGCGTGAGACGATCGAGATCGGCGCGGCGCGCGCACATGCGCGTTTCTTCGCGCCGGCCGACAACATCGCGGAAGATCCGGCGACCGGCAGTGCCTGCGGCGCGTTGGGTGCGTATCTCGTGCATCACGGCGCGTTGTCGTTGGAGCCTCAGGATGGTCGTTACAAGTTTGTGATCGAGCAAGGCGACTTCATTCACCGGCCGAGTCGAATCAACCTCGATGTCAACGGCGCGCCGCAGTCGGTGGAGGAAGTGAAAGTTGGTGGGCCGTCGGTGCTTGTTGCGAATGGCGAAGTGGTTTTTTGACCACGGATAAACACATGATCCTGGATCTGGTAATCATCGGCGCTGGACCAGCGGGACTTTCCGCGGCTGAATGTGCTGCGCGTGAAGATCTGAGCTATCTCGTCGTCGAGAAGGGCACGATCGCCAACACGATTCGCCAGTATCCGCTCGGGCGCACGATGTTTTCCACGCCGAACGAAGTTGAAATGTACGAAGGCACACTGAAGCCGGTGCGCGACAAGCCGTCGCGTGAAGAGTTGCTCTCGCATTACGTTCACTTTGTTCTCGATCACGATCTGCATATCAACACCGGCGAGCGAGTTGATTCCGTCACGGGCGACGTCGAGAACGGGTTTGTTGTTCGCACTGACTGCAACGAATACCGCGCGCGCCGCGTGTTGTTTGCGATCGGCGCCATGGACCACCCGCGCCACCTGAACGTACCCGGTGAAGATCTGCCGAAAGTGCATCATCGTTTTGTCGATCCGTATCCTTACGTCCGCAAAGAGGCGCTGGTTGTGGGCGGCGGTAATAGCGCCGCCGAATCTGCTTTGTATCTCGCGGAAGAAGGCGCGCGGACGACCATGGCCATCTGGCGTGAAGACTGGGAGAATCGCGATCCGAAAGCCGGAGCGATGAAACACTGGGTGCGCACGCCGCTCGAAGCGCAGATCGCTATCGGACATCTCAAGGTCGTCCTCTATAAACAGATCGACGAGATCCGCAAGCATGAAGTCGTGCTGACAACGGAGGAAGGCGAGTCGCTGACGCTGCCGAACGACGTCGTGTTTGTGCTCACCGGCAGCGATGCGGATCTGAGGCTGCTGAAAGATCTGGGAGTGAAGACGGAAGCAGGGAAACTCACCGAAGTTCCAGTCTACAATCCTGAGACTTTTGAAACGAGCGTGCCCGGGGTCTACGTCGCCGGTCACTTTACACACGCGCGTCACATCAAAGCCGCGATCGACGTTCCGCGTCGCATCGTGCCGCTAATCGCGAAACAACTTCGAGAGGAATCCCGATGATCCGTGTTTCCTTGCTTGTTTCATTACTACTCTTGCTGGGCGTCATCGAGCCGTGTCTTGAGATTACGCCGAAGCTAGCTCCAAAGAAATCCCGGCCATAATCCGTGTTTTCGAGTCAGAAGTTTCTCCGCGCGGCGGCGGCGCGTCGCTGGAGTTTTCGCGGCGAATATGTCCTCGCGAAGCATTCGCTGCTGTGCTTGCGTCAGCTTTTCCCAGTTGGCTTGCGCGACGCGATCGGTCCGAAGCAGATCTTCCAACTCTTCAGGAAGATCTTCCGCAGCGAGACGAATCGTCAACGTTACTTCATCGCCGGTTTCAAGCTTTGCTTTCTTGCAGAGCGGGTTCGGCAGATCGATCCACCAGCAGTTTCGCTCGTCCCATCGCTTCAAACTACGCCGGCCGAGATCGGTGCCATTGATCGTTCCTTCAACCGTCGTCGTACCGCTGAGTTTCCACGGTTCGAGGGCCTCGAGCGGTATCGTGACCAGGCGGCAGAACTCCGGATTGTGTTTAATTACTCTCGTTACGACACTAATCTGTTTTTTCATGGACCTTCGATCGCGCAACGCCGGTCTGATACGCAGCCGCCTCTACTTCACGCGCGACTGCTTCCGACACTCGCTTATCGAAAACTGACGGTACGACGTATTCGGGGTGCAACTCGGCGTCGCTGATGATGCCGGCGATCGCGTTTGCCGCCGCCAGTTTCATCTCTTCGTTGATACGTCGTGCGCGGCAAGCGAGAGCGCCGCGAAAGATGCCCGGGAAACAGAGCACGTTGTTGATCTGGTTCGGATAGTCGGAACGTCCGGTTGCCATCACCGCGACGTACGGCGCCGCGTCTTCGGGCATGATCTCCGGCGTCGGATTCGCCATCGCAAAAACGATGGGGTGGTCCGCCATGTTCTGCACGTCGTGCTCGTCGATCACACCGGGCACTGACAGCCCGAGAAACACGTCCGCGCCTTTGATCACCTCATGGACCGATCCTGTTTCGAGGTTCGGGTTGGTGTTCTGCGCGTACCAGTCTTTCACCCAGTTCATGTTTTCGGTGCGGCCGCGATAGATCGCGCCACTCTGATCGCAACCGATGATGTTTCCTACACCTGCCGCCATGATGATCTTCGAACACGCGACCCCGGCAGCGCCGACGCCGTTCACGACGACCTTGATCTGGTCCATCTGCTTGCCGACGATCTTCAGCGAGTTGATCAACGCGGCGAGCACCACGACTGCCGTGCCGTGCTGATCGTCGTGAAAGACGGGAATGTCGAGCTCTTCTTTCAGCCGCTCTTCGATTTGAAAACAACGCGGCGCCGAGATGTCTTCGAGATTGATACCGCCGAACGTCGTCGCGATCGTTTTCACTGTGCGGACGATCTCGTCCGGATCTTTCGTGTCGAGACAGATCGGAAACGCGTCGACACCGCCGAACTCCTTGAACAACATCGCCTTGCCTTCCATCACCGGCATCGCCGCGGCTGGTCCAATGTCGCCGAGACCGAGAACGGCGGTGCCGTCGGTCACAACGGCGACTGTGTTCTTCTTGATTGTCAGCGTGTGGGCCTTCTCGGGATCGCGGTAGATCGCGTCGCAGATACGCGCGACGCCGGGCGTGTAGGCCATCGAGAGATCGGCGCGGGTCTTCAGCGGGACCTTGGATACGACCTCAATCTTGCCGCCGAGATGCATCAGGAACGTCGGGTCGGAAACCTGAAGCAGCTCGACACCGTCGATGTCTTTAACAGTTTCGACGATCTGTTCGCCGTGCGTGCTGGAAGCAGAACTGACGGTGATGTCGCGGATGATGTAGTTGTTGCCGACGGTGACGATGTCGATCGCGCCGATGTCACCGCCGGCGCGGCCGATCGCCATAGTCAACTCGCCGAGCGAACCGGCGCGCGACGAGAGGCGGACTCGTAGAGTCAAACTGTAGCTCGCAGTCGGCGTGGGTTGCATCGCTTTTATCCTATCAATCTCTTGATTCGTTTCACTACCGCAGGGTCAAGTCGCGGGCCTGATAACTCCAGCGACCGAAGTCCGAGCAAACGGTAGATCGCGAGCGCGGCGGGGTTGTTTTTTAAAACTTCCAGGTGGCGCTTCACTGTTTCGACGTCGCCGCGGGCGAACGTTCCGGTCAGAGCACGAGACGGATCGAGTTTCTCGAGATTCGTCACCGCACTCGCAAGCAACGGCCGTAACGCTTTCTGTGCCTGGCTTCGCGTAAGTCCACAGTCGCCGAGCATCTCCAACGCCACATCAAACAGGGCGGTGACGTTGCCGGAAACCATCACTGCCGCTGCGTGATAGAGCGGTTTCTTTTCAGCACTGATCGAAAAGCTCTTTCCGTCGAGGTCGCGAACGATCGTCCGGCCGAGGCGGACCGCCCGCCGGTCGCCTTCGACGCACCAGAATGCACCGCGGAGCAACTGCGCGCCGGCCTTCGGTTCACTGACTGAAACGAGGGGATGAAGTGAACCAGTGCTCCAACCTTTGTCGCGAAGCGGCGCGAGAACGGTGGACGATAAAGCGCCGCTGGTGTGCAGCACAGTCGCTGCTCCGCCGGCTTCGAGAGGGAGTTTTGCGAGGGTTTTGGCGACGTAGCCAATCTGATCGTCAGGCGTGGCTATCAACAACAACCGGGACCGTAAAAGTTCGGGCGCAGGTCGATCCGCGAGTTCTTTTGCAGCCATTGCGGGGCTGGGCTCGTCTAATGAATGGCCTGATAAACGGGCCGCTCGCTGCGCACTTTGTCGATGGCGGGCGACCAGCGCGGCGATTGAATAACCTTCGTAAGCGAGCGCAATTGCGAGGGCGGTGCCAAGCCGGCCAGTCCCGATGATGGATACCTGCGGTTTGGCCTTATTTGCCGTCGTCATTCGTGTTTGCGTTTCATTTACTCTCCGGCGGTATGCGCGTATATTTGGAACGTCAAACGCTACGAGAACTTTACTGACGTTCCGCGCAACCTGTCCGCTGAGCCCGAGCATCATAGACTGCGCGCCCAAAAGCGTAAATGACATCAAATCCCCTGCCTCAGGTTGTATCGATTCTTTGGAGGTTTCCGAGATGAATAACTTCTCCCGCGCCACGAGTGCTTTCGTCCTAATGTTATCGCTGCTGGCGAGCTCAATGGCTGCGGTCGGGCAAACGACTACGCAGAAACCGTCGTCCGAGCCACCACCTCCAGTTCCGGTGCTCAAGAAGACACCGGCTCAAACTGACTCTACAACGACGCAAGATTCAACTACGGCCACGAAGGCTGAGAAGAAGATCGACCGCAATACGCCTGCGATCACGCCGACGTCCACCGCGGCCAGGAAACCCTTATCGACCAACGAAGACCCGTCGATGATCGGCAAGCGGAACATCAATTCCGGCATCATCGCGAAAATGAGCGGCTCGACCGAGAAGGAAGTCCGTATGGGACGCGAGGCCGCCGCCGAAGTCGATCGCCAGGCCAGGTTCGTCGATGACCCAGTTATTACCGAATACGTTAACCGCGTCGGCCAGAACATCGTGCTGCACTCGGATGCGAAGGTGCCGTTTACGATCAAAGTGATCGACTCTGATGAGGTAAATGCTTTCGCGCTTCCGGGCGGTTTCTTCTACGTCAACAAGGGCCTGCTGCTCGCCGCCGATAACGAAGCGGAACTCGCGGGCGTGATGGCGCACGAGATTGCGCACGTCGCCGCCCGGCACGCCGTTGAGAACCAGACCAAGGCCAGTTTGCTCGAATATGCGGCGCTTGGAGGATCGATTTTCCTCGGCGGCATTCCGGGTTTGATTTACCAAAACACCGCCGGCATCGGCTTGCTCGGCATCTTCATGAAGTTCAGCCGTGGGGCTGAAGAAGAGGCTGACAAACTTGGTGTCCAGTACATGTACGCCGCGGGTTACGATCCGGGCGCGATGGCGACGATGTTTGAAAAGCTCGAAGCGAAGAACAAGAAAAAACCGGGCTTTATCTCGCGCGCTTTTGCGTCGCATCCGGCACCGCCGGACCGTCGCGCTTCCGCACTCGCGCTGGCTGCGAGGTTCCCGGAGCATGACGAATATGTGATCAGCAGTTCGGAATTTCAGCGAGTTAAGAACCGGTTGCTGCGGCTCTCAAACGCACGCGCAGCGACAACCGGGGCGATCGCGGCTGGAGAAGAGGGCGGTGCGCCAGGACGTCCGACGCTGAAACGGCGTCAACCGACACCGGACGACACCACCACGACCTCGCCGGATGGCGAGCAGAAACCAACCGAGACGCAAGCGCCTCCGAAACTGAAGCGTAACGACGTCCCGAAGAATCCCGATCCGGACAAGCCGTAACTTCAGTTACAATCGGTGTTAACTGAATGCCCTCGGGCGACCAGGCTCGAGGGCATTTTAGTGAGCGCACGCGATACCACGGATGGCGGGCGGGTTGCCTTGACAACTTTTTCCGGGCGAAGGTATTCTAGCCGTTCGCGTTTTATTCGCTGAAAACAGAGATAGTTAACTATGTCGACATACTTCCCCAGCGGTAAGGAACTCGCTGGAAGACGAAAATGGTACGTGGTTGATGCGAGCGGCCAAACGGTTGGTCATCTCGCGTCTGAGGTTGCTTCGATCCTGAGCGGCAAGCGCAGTCCCGAATGGACTCCGTTTCTCGATACCGGCGATCACGTCGTTGTGATCAATGCTCGCAAGGTAGTTTTGAAGGGAAACAAGGTCGAACAGAAACTCTATCGCCATCACACTTTGTACCCCGGAGGTCTCCGTCAGACCACCGCCAAGGAGATGATTGCCAAGAAACCCGAGCGGGTCCTCGAGCTGGCCATTAGAGGCATGCTGCCGAAGACCAAGCTCGGCAAAGCAATGGCGAAGAAGTTGAAGGTTTACGCCGATGCCGAGCACCCGCACTCAGCCCAGCGCCCGCAACCACTCGACCTAACTCACAAAGCAAATTCAAAATAAACAGACCCGAAGATAAGAGGAAGAATTACTGTGGCTGAAATTCAGTATTACGGAACGGGACGGCGGAAGTCGGCAACCGCGCGGGTCTATTTGCGACCAGGCGGCGGCGAGGTCAAGGTTAATCACAAACCTTTCGACCGGTATTTCCCGAACGAAACGCTCCGCATGATCATCCGTCAACCATTGCAGTTGACGGAAACGACGAACAAGTTTGACCTCGTAGTAAACGTCAGCGGCGGTGGTCCAGCGGGACAGGCCGGCGCGATTCGTCATGGCATCACTCGCGCGTTGCTCGAGTTTAATGCCGACCTGCGGCCGGCGCTCAAACACGCTGGTCTGATCACCCGCGATCCCCGCATCAAGGAACGTAAGAAGTACGGACAGAAGGGCGCTCGGAAACGGTTCCAGTTCTCCAAGCGATAACAGACATTTGCCAATTGGCTATTGCCGATTGCCAATTGGCGCCGCCGGAACCAGTTAAGAACCGGCGACCAGCACAGGTCGAAAAATCGGCAAACGGCAATGCCAGTCGGCATTAGCCAGAGTCCATTGTCGCAGCAGGATTGGTTGCTAATTAAGTCTGGTCTGCGGCGAGTACATCAAACCAATTAAGCGCGCGTGCGCGAGAAGGAGATCTAGTTTGGTTTCGGTAACCATGAAAGAGCTGCTGGAGGCCGGTGTTCACTTCGGCCACCAGGTAAGGCGCTGGAATCCAAAGATGAAGGAATACATCTTTGGCGAGCGCAATGGCATTTACATTATTGACCTGCAAAAAACGCAGCGCATGTTTCGCGAAGCAATCAGCTTCGTCACCAACCTCATCGCCGAAGACAAAGGCAAGACAGTTCTCTTTGTAGGCACCAAGCGCCAGGCACAGGACGCGATTCGTGAAGAGTCGGAGAAGTGCGGCCAGTTCTTCGTCAATCAACGCTGGCTCGGCGGCCTGCTCACCAACTTTCAAACGGTCCAGAAGTCGATCAAGCGGCTCAAGGATCTCGAGAGCATGCAGACCGACGGCCGTTACGAGAAGCTGACCAAGAAAGAGCGCATCAAGCTCGACCGCGAACGCGAGAGCCTGAACAAGAACCTGTCGGGCATCAAGGGAATGAATCGTCTTCCCGACGCCATTTTCATCATCGACGTCAAGAAGGAAGAGATCGCCGTCGCGGAAGCTAACCGACTCGGCATTCCAATCGTCGCCGTCGTCGATACGAACTGTTCCCCCGAAGGAATCGATTACGTGATTCCCGGCAACGACGACGCCCTGCGGGCGGTCCGTTTGTTTGCCTCGCGAATTGCCGACGCGATCGTCGAGGGTAACCAAATCGCCACCGAAGGCGGGGTCGTCAGCGCCGAGCCTGGTGAAGGTGAAGGCGGCGGTGGTGGTTTGGGAGAAGCCGCTGCCGGGGCGTTCGCAGCAGAAGGTGGCGACGTTGAAAACGGGGTTGGCAGCGTAAACAGCGGGGAGGCGCAATCCGAATCCACGACAGCGCCGGGCGCAAATGAAACTGAAGAGGCGCCCGATGAAAGCCCGGAATCAGTCGTGGCAGCGAGCTAAGGCGATATTCTTACTCATCGGCAAGCGCAGCCTTTAAGCGGACCCTCCGCTCGGCTGCGTTTTTCGTTGAAGAACGTAGTTACGGTTTTGTTCTTCTCTGCGAACTCCGCTTATCTTTGCGACTCTGCTTAAGTATGAACGAATTCATTTACCGCAGAGACGCAGAGATGCGCAGAGTTCGCAGAGCATTAAATTCGATAGTCCGGAGACATTAAGCAATCATGGCGGAAATTACAGCAGCGGCAGTGAAGCAGCTTCGGGAAAAGACCGGAGCGGGAATGATGGAGTGCAAGAACGCGCTCAAGGAAGCAGACGGAAACGAAGAGAAGGCGATCGAGATCCTGCGCACGCGCGGGCTCGCCTCCGCGAAGAAGCGTGAAGGCCGGATCGCGGCGGAAGGAATCGTCGGTTCTTACATCCACATGGGTGGAAAAGTCGGCGTGCTCGTCGAGTTGAACTGCGAGACGGATTTCGTTGCGCGTGGCGAGGAGTTTCAACAACTCGTTAAAGACATCGCGATGCACGTCGCCGCAGCCGAACCGCGCTACGTATCGCGCGACGAAGTGCCGGCGAGCGTACTCGACAAAGAGCGCGAGATCGCGACGGCCCAGGCCAAAGGCGATCCAAAGAACGCGAACAAGCCCGACCAGGTGATCGAGAAGATCGTCGAGGGTCGTCTGAACAAGTTCTACGAAGAGCAGGTGCTGGTTGATCAGCCGTTCGTGAAAGCCCCCGAGAAGACAGTCGGCGAGTTGGTAACCGAGAAAGGCGCGAAGACCGGCGAGCGAATCGCCATTCGCAGATTTACGCGTTACAAAATGGGTGAAGGTCTCGATCGTCGCGGCGACGATTTCGGCGGCGAGGTCGCTTCCCTGCTCAGTTAAATTAAATGACCACAGCAGCGTCAGACACGGGTTTATCGTATCGCCGGGTCTTGTTGAAGATTTCCGGCGAGGCGTTGATGGGCGAGCAGAACTACGGCATCGACGTCAACGTCGCGCGCAGCGTCGCCGAGGAATTGAAGGCCGTGCACCAGATGGGTGTACAGGTCGCGGTGGTCGTAGGCGGCGGTAACATTTTTCGCGGCGTGTCGAAGAGCGCGGGCAACATGGACCGCTCGTCCGCGGACTACATCGGCATGCTCGCGACGGTGATGAACGCCGTCGTCCTGCAAGACGCGCTCGAGAAGATCCAGGTCGACACGCGCGTGCTGTCGGCAGTCGACATACCGCAACTCGCAGAGTCGTTCATCCGCCGTCGCGCCGTCAGGCACCTCGAAAAAGGACGCGTCGTGATCTTCGCGGCGGGCACCGGCAATCCGTACTTCACGACTGACTCAGCCGCCGCGTTGCGCGCGTTGGAGATCAAAGCCGACATCATTCTCAAAGCGACGAAGGTCGACGGCATTTATTCCGCGGATCCCGTGCTCGACTCAACCGCAGAGCTTTTCAGCGCCATTACGTACCGGCAGGTGCTCGAAAAAGAGCTCAAGGTGATGGACGCTTCGGCGATCTCTTTGTGCATGGACAACAACCTGCCGATCATCGTCTTCAACATGCGCGAAGCCGGTAACATCAGACGCGTCGTGATGGGCGAAGCAGGAGTCGGAACAAAAGTTGGTTAACGAATATCTTCAGCGGAGTTCAGTATGAGCGAAAAGGACGTAATCAAAGAGACTCGCCAGCGAATGGAGACCGTCATCGACGACTACCGGCGCAAGATCGCCGCCGTCCGCACCGGACGCGCCGCCGTGAGCATACTGGATAACGTGATGGTCGAATATTACGGCACGCCAACGCCGCTGAATCAGATGGCCTCGGTCCACGTGCCCGAACCGCAATTACTGACGGTGCAACCATGGGACCAAACGCAAATCGGGCCAATCGAAAAAGCGATTCGCGCCGCCGATCTCGGACTCAACCCGTCAAATGACGGCAAACTGGTGCGCGTTCCCATTCCTGCGCTCACCGAGGAACGCCGCCGCCAACTCGCGAAACAGTTGCACGACGTCGCCGAAGAGCATCGCACCGCCTGTCGTAACATTCGCCGCGATGCGAACGACCGTTTGAAGAGAATGTTAAAAGACAAACAGATCTCCGAAGATGCCGAACGCGACGCCCTCACGGAAATCCAAAAAATCACCGATACTTACATCGGCAAAATCGACGAACTGCTCAAGAGCAAAGAACAAGAGATCACGAACGTTTAGTTTGTTGATTTCGTATTCCTCGGTGGTTCAGATGGAATACCGACTCGATCAAGCAAAAGAAATCCTGCGGCGCACGCCCGCGACGCTAAATGCGCTACTCAGCGATCTGCCCAACGACTGGGTGCTTGCGAATGAAGGACCCGAGACCTTCAGCCCGTATGACGTCATTGGTCATTTGATTGAAGGTGAGGAGAACGACTGGATTCCTCGCGCCAGGATCATCCTCGAACACGGCGAAGCCAGGCCTTTCGAAAAGTTCGATCGCTTTGCGATGTATGAGAAGTCGAAGGGTAAGTCGCCCGCTGAATTACTGGCGCGGTTCGAAGAGGTGCGCGGCGAGAGTCTGCGCCAGTTCGACGAGCTGAACCTGACGCCGGAGCTATTGCAAAAGCGAGGCTCGCATCCGGCGCTTGGCGTAGTCACTCTGAGCCAATTGCTTTCAGCCTGGGTGGTCCACGATCTCGGGCACATTCGCCAGATCGTCAGAGTGATGGCGAAACAGTATCGAGAAGAGATCGGGCCGTGGACGGCGTATCTCTCGATCGTGAATTAATAATTACCGCGGGATCGCGAACGCGTCGTCGGCCAGAGTCTGGTTGATCTTCACTTCCTTCGCGCTGAACTCACCGAAGAACGCACCCATCGGCGTCTCGAACTTCTGCGAAAAACTCCACGGCACCAACACGCCTTCGACGTCCTTGAACTTGCTGTGCTCAGTTCCGACCGTTATGCCGTTGAAGTAGAGCATGAAGCTCATCACTCGGCCGTTCGTAGGATCGATGTAGAAGTCCGTCGTGTAGCCGTCCGGATCGACGAGTCGAAACGCCCGCTGCTTCTTCTTGTTTGGGAGCGCGGTGATTTGGTAGCCGGCTTGATCGTAATGAGCCAGCGCGCTCAGACCATATTTTGTGAGCGGCGGCATCTCGACGTTGGGCATCGAGCTATATGAATTCGGTCCGTCGTAGATCTGCTTGAAGACGATCGCGGGTCGGGCGTCGATATCCATGCGCATCTTTGTTCCCGCCGTCACTAACGAAAACGATCCCGGAATTGACTGCACGCTGTTTGGTGGATAGAGCTGCGCCGATCCGCGCATGACGACGTTTTGCATGTTGCGAAACTTCTCGCCACCCTGCGCGATGAACGCAGCGCGCGCGAGTTCCGTTGGGGTGCTCTTGTCCGTGATGACAACCGCCGGCGCCGGCGCAGCAGTTTCGCCGTTCGCAGCAGCGGCCGCAGGTTTCTGTTCCTGTGCCTGAAGTGGTGCCACTAAAACTAAGAAGCCAAGTACAAAAATAAACCGCTTCATTTCCGAAAACCTTTCTCGTTAGAAGTTCAAACGAAGCTGCGCATAAATGCGGCGATTGCCCGCGCCCGCGCTGCCGGCCGCACCCGGGCCGCCGAACTGTAGCGCAGTTGAGCTCAAACCAAGCGACTCGCCAAAATTCGGCGAGGAGAGATTTCCCACCGGCGTGCCCAGGTTCACATGATTAAAGATATTCTGAAAGTACAACGAGGCGTTCAGCGTGAATCGCTTCTCACTGGGCGGCGCGGCACCCTGTGGTCCTCCCGGTCCGCCTGCGGGTCTTGGCCCACCGCCTCCCGCTGCAACGGCGACTGGTCCACCACCACCCGGACCACTCGCAGCAGGTCGTGCCGCAGCCGCATTAGCGCCGCCGCGATTGATTGTGCCGAATTGAAAGCTGCGGCCGACGCGCAGATTCACCACGACTGAGCTCGGCGACTCGCCGAAATTTCGCGGAATGATGCGTTCACCCGTAAGCGGCACGAGATTGAAGTTTCCAAACTTCGTGCACCTGACCGTGCTCAGGAAACAGTTTGCATCCGCTCCCAGAAGACTCGGCCGTTCGTTTACCTGACGATCGAGATTCAAGTCCTGCCCGGTAATGATATTGAAGGGCTGACCGGTATTCGCCACGACAAACGGATTCAGCACCAGCTTCCACCACGGCAGATTCACTGTGCCGAAGATCGTGAAGCGGTGACGAATGTCGAACGAACCACGGCCAAACTCTCCTGAGGTGTCATACGAGTTCATCGGGAACAGCGTGCTGCCCTGGCCGTCCGTGTCATTCGTGGTCTTACTCAACGAATAGTTCCCACTAAGCTGGAACATCCGGCTTAGCCTCGAGTTGAAACCGAGAAAGAACTGGCGCTGGTTAAACTGTCCGCTCGCTTCGTAACGATAGACTTCGCCGCGCGTCGGATCCGGCCGGATGCCCAGCGGATTGAGCGATGTGATCGTGGCCGGCACTGGCGCATTGACGTCGCGCGCGCGAATCACGTGCACGATGCGAATGTTGTAGAAACCGGCAAACATCGTGATATTGCGGGGCAGCTGCCGTTCCACCTGCGTGCCGATCACAAACACCGTCGGATTCTGTATCTCCGGATCAACTTGCCAAACGATTTGTTGATTCTGAGGTATGCCGCTGACATCGGGAACAGCCGTCGGACTCCACTGGTTCAGGATCGCATAAGCGGCGGCAACGTTGGGCAAGTTCTGTTCGGCAATGGTTGGCGGCGTGAGTCGCCTCGCTTCTTCAGTGACAAAGGTTTGCTTGAAGCTCACCCCGTTGTTGCGATTGGCTGTCAGGGTCGAGCCTTCGCTGAAACGGTTGTAGAAGAAACCCGTGCCGACGCGAATCACCATTTTCGGCGGACGCGCACTGTTTGCGGCGCCTGGTGACCAGGCCACTGCTACGCGCGGCGCGAAGTCGTAGTTGCTGGCAGTATTTGTTTGAACCTCATACCGCAGTCCGTAGCTGAGCGTGATGTTCGGACGCACGCGCCAATCGTCTTGCAGGTAAACGCCGAGATCTGTTTGGTCAACCGTCGCGAAAGGATCGCCGAAGTTGATAGTGAACGACGACGCGCCACCCTTGGCGGCGCGAATCTCAGCGGGAGATAGTCCCTGTTGCTGCAATCGCAGTGTCAACTGATAACGCTCCAGGCTGGTCAAACCGTAACCACCGGTAAAGGTCCATGATCCGCCGAAGTTGTTTTCGTTATTGTCGTGGACGCTTATGTGGCGCACGCGTCCGCCAAACTTGATCGCATGCGGCCCCATTTGCTTGGCGGTAAAGTTGTTCAGTTCCCACGTGGTGCGCTCGCTGAACGTGTTGCCGATTTGCGAGCTGCCGGAGTTGAACGAGCCGCTGACGAACAACGCCGGCACGTCACTGTCGCCAATGTTTTCGTTTCGTCCAAACGTGTATTGGAAGCGGGTCTCGTTGATGGTCGTCGGATTCAGGATGGCGGTTTCCGTCAACTGCAACGTGTGGTTCGTCGAGACCGTGTTGAAGGCGCGTTCCGGCAGATTGAATCCGCCGACGCCCTGGTTGTCGAAAGTGAACCGACTGAAGTTGTAACGGGCCACCAGCGTGTTGTTGTGATTGATGGCGTAGTCGATTCGCGGACCGAAGAAGGTGTTGCGCTTAGGTGTTACAAAGCCGCTGCCGACTTCGAGACGGTTGAGATTGCTGTCGAGGACAGTGGCGCGAATCAGTTCGTTATCGTCAGTCTCGGTGCGGCCAAAGTTGAAGAAGAACGACATTTTCTGCTTGATGACGGGACCACTCAGGTTCATTTCGTACTGTCGCACCTGAAACGGCGCACGCTTCGAAGAAGTGATCGCGAAGGGATTGCGGGAGTTCAAACTCTCGTCGGTGAAATTCAGCGACGTGCCGCCGCGAAGCTTGTCGGTGCCGGGTCGAGTGAGAACATCGATACGACCCGACGGTTGATCGTTCTCTGCCGCAAACGGATTCTGGTTGATGCGGATCTCGCGAATGGAGTCTTTCGAAGGCATGCTGCCGCCGCTGAAGCCATCGATGAAGATCTGACCGCCGTTCGGACCGACTGATGGTCCAGCCAACGCCTGCAACGCTGCCGCGAGTTCGTCAGGATCGTCAGGCAACGCGTCGAGATCTTTTCCGGCGATCACTGTCTGGTTCGCGTTGTTGGTTGCTTCGGTGCTGACGGGCGTCTGCTCGACTGTGACCTTCTCATCGACCATCGTCACTTTCAGCGTGAGGTCAGCCGTCTGCCGTCCGCCTGTGACGTCGACTTCTTTATTCTCCGCTGGTGCGAACCCCGGTGCATTGGCTGCGAGCGAATACTTGCCGGGCGCCAATCCGGCGTATGTATAAATCCCTTCCGCGTTCGTCGTGGTCTTTTTCTGAACTCCGTTGGCGTCGGTGAGGGTCACATTAGCGCCGACGATAACGGCGCCGAGTTCGTCGGTGATCGCGCCGCGCAGTGTTCCTCTGTTCTGTTGCGCGGCCGCAAGCGCCGACAACAGCAGGACGATTAGACCGGTAAGAAGAAGTTTTCGGGGGAGCAGTCGGGTAGCGTTCATTGCAAGAACCTTTGGGAGAAGAAGGACTAAGCCTTGATTGGGGTAAACCAGGCTTTCGGCGTCACGGTAGATGCCGAAAGCCTGATGCGTCGAATTTATGGTAAGCCGATGCCGAACGTAATACCGCTGCTGCCGAGACCGGCTGCGGGATTTGGCGCCGCCTGTCCCGGTTGAGGACGCGGCGCGAGCATGGCGAACAGAGTGTCAGCGCCCGCCACCAGCGAAATCGCAGTCAGGCGGTGCGGGTCGACACCCTGCGTACTGGAAACGATGATGGTGTCGCCGACCTTAACATCGGCAATTGAAATCGTCGGGAGCCGCTCGAGCATGTCGTTGATGTTGAAGCCGCCGCGGCCCGGACCACCGGGACCACCAGCGCCCGGAGCACCGCCTGGACCACCCGGTCCCTGCGGTCTTGCGCCCGCTTGTCCCTGGCCTTGTCCTTGACCACCGGCAGCGGGAGCGCCACCGGGACCACCACCCGCTCCGGCACGAATGCCGCCCATCATCGCGCCCATGTCGGCAGGAAACTTTCTCAACACGGCGTCCTGCTTGATGACGATCGTCAGCGGTGTCTTCTTCTCGAGTTCGTTGATCTTGATCTCGCCCGTCGCCGGGTCAACAGCGGTCACAACTCCGCCGACCGTGCGGAAACTTCCTGTCACAACCTTCTGCGGATTGAAACGAAGCGGGTCTTCGGTCCGATCGCCCAGCGCGCGCAATTGATCGCCGACTTTCAACTCCTCGAACGTGCTCGGTTTCGCATCGCCAAACTTGATTGAGTCGGGCGCGTAGCGCTTCATCTCCGTCTTGTCGCTGACGGGGATCACGACCAATTGGTTTCCGCCCATCGCGCGATGCGTGATCGTGATCTCGTGAGTCTCGGGTTTAAGCGCAGTGATCACGCCGAGAATGCCACGACGACGCCACTCGAGTCGCTCGGCTTCCTGTTTCTTCGCGAGGTCGCCTTTCGTCATCACGATGATCTGTGCCGCAGGCACCGACTTGCGGTCTTCGGAAACAGTGCCGCGGGCCATGATGCGATCGCCCTCTGTGATCTCGGCGAACGTGGTGTCCGTCGCGTTTGTAAGCGTCTGTTCGCCCGGCGCGAGTTTTTTGTAAGTGGTCTTGTCGCCGACTGAAACCATCACGACAGAGCCGGCGTCGGTCTTGATCGTCAACTGCTTTGTCGCCGGATCGATGCTCTTGACTTCGCCAATCGCGTGTTTCGCGGCAATGGACGGATCATTCGCCTGGGCTACGGCGATTGAAGTGGCAACGGAGAGTGTAATCAGTGATATGGCCGTGAAAGCGAGCGCTCTCATCATTTGTCCTTTCCTTTTTCTAAAACACCACCGGATACGAGTTTATGGAGGTTTTATTCAAAACAAGATTACACGGATTTCCAGCCGACCCGATAGCGGGCCGTGAGCGCGAGTCCGAAGCTGATGATCAAAATGCCCGCTGCGACGAATGGCCAAACATATGGAAGCGACGTCAGCAGCACCCACAAACCGGTTCCCAGCAACAACGCCACGGCTTCGGAGTTTCTGCCGAGCGCGACATATTTACGTTGTAGCCAACGACCGGTGGCCGCGTAGAGGATCACTCGGCCGAACACGCTCGCGACGATCAGCAACAGCAGGGCCAACAGTCCGACCAGTACGCGAAGCGGTTCCGGCAGCACCCAAAGACTTAGCGGAACGAGCGAGAACAGAATGACGACTCCGATCAATCCGATCGTCGCCACACGAAGACTCGTCAATTGCAACCTCGCGACACCGCGGCTGACCGTGCCGGGCATCACTGCCGTCAACGCGAGTGAAACGATGAACCAGAAGAGCACGACCAGCAACCGCGTTCCCACGTAGGTCGGTGACCAGCGTGGACTCAGCAAGCCGGTTGGGTCACGCATCATTTCGCGCAGCTCCTGCTGGTAACCCGCGTACATGATCGTCTTCGCGTCCGTGTTGCGTTGCGCTGATGCGTCGGCGTGATAAGTTCCACCGAGAACGATCACGTCGCCGCCGATGCGCGATCCCGGGAGCTGAATCACGTCGCCGCCGATCGACGCGACGTCACCCTCGACGACGCCCTCGACGATCACGTCGCCGCCCAATGACATCGCTCCCTGTTTGACGGTACCGGTAACGTGTACGGAGCTGCCTATTCCAAAGACGGTGCTGTCGGTGACGTTATTAACGAGGACCACCTTTTCCTGGGCAGTGGGAGTGGGAGCGGTGGAAGTCTGGGCGTAAACGGCGCCCATTAACACGAGCAGCCAAATGAAGAGCGCAAACAGACGGGTGAAACCGAAGCGCCTGAGAGCGCCAGGGATTTGTGGGAGGTGAGTTTGGAAGTTGGCTTGCGCGTGACTGATAACCATTGCCAACGGAGTTGCCCCCCTGCCCCCTTACTCGGTTGCACCCGTGCGATGGTAGTTGGAGATCAAGCGCGAGAGAACCAGAACGGCTACGACAAGCAAGACCAGGAGCGGGACCAACGAACCGCTTTCGACGATCAGTTTCCTGCTCAAAACTCCAAACACTACCGCGACGGCTGCGCCCGCGTCGTAAACAACGCTCGACAAGAACCCGGCGATACCCGTCACACCTGCAACGAATCGCTGGCCGACGGCGAATATCGCATCGCGAGCGGTCGCGCCGATCAAAGCAAATCCACCCAGCGCGAGCAGTAAACAGATCGCCAACGCTTTTCGATTTTCAGAGCGCGTGCGAACGCCTCGCATGTCGGTCACCGCAAGCGCTGCAACCATTTTTGAAAAACCGGCGGGCATGGCAATCTCGACTCGTTCAGTTAACGCGGCGTCGAGTTCGCAAACGAAGGAGCGATGCGCCTGCAACTCTGCGCGACACGCAGCACAGGTTTCGACATGCTGGTCGAACAGGGCGGTCAGGCCGGCGTCGAGCTCCCCGTCAACGTAAGCCGCAACGAGATCTCTTTTACAGATTTCTTTTGGATCGCCTGTCGGCATTTAGATACCGGTAATTCCTTTGTCGACAAACTGCTGCCGCATCATCTCGCGCGCGCGAAACAAGCGGTTCTTAACCGTGCCCAGCGGCAGTCCGGTAACTTCCACAATCTCTTCGTAGCTGAGGTCCTGCGAGTGACGGAGGATGATCAGTTCGCGATAGTTCGCCGGCAGCGCCCGCACGACCGTCTCGATCTCCACTCGCCGTTCACGTTGTTCGCTCTCCTGCTCCGGGCTCAACCGGTTCGACTCGATCGGCAAGTCAAACTGATCGCCATCGGCGCCGACGACGAGCGACTGTTCGCGCGTCGCAGTACGGCGCAGATGATCGACGGCGGCGTTGTGGGCGATTTTGTAGATCCAGGTGGAGAACTTGAACTCGGCGCGGTAGCGGTCGAGCGAGCTGTAGACCTTGATAAAAATTTCCTGAGTCAGGTCGAGGGCCGATTCGTAGTTACCGACCATGCGATAAACGTAGGCTGAGATCGGGCGCTGGTAACGGCGGACGAGCTCTTCAAAGCTGCCTTCGACGCCACGAACTGCGGTGGCAACGAGCTCGCGGTCGGCTACCGAAACAAAATCGCGGGCAAAAATGGGGGCTACGGAGGAAGCGACAACACTCATGATACCGGGGTGTTACGTCTGAGTAACACGGATTGTTTCAACGGGTTAGCCAAAATTACCAGGAGAGCGTCGCCAAGCCGGCGGGGGCCGCGATCGAGTCGAAACTGAAGTCGCGGCTGGGCAGTTGAAGACCGAGATCGTGGGCTTCCAGCGGCCGCAAATCGCCGCCGGTCGTCTCGTTGACGATCTCGCCGGCGCGTTCCCGCGTGATCCCCTCGCCCATGACCATCAGTCGCGCGAGTCGGGGGCCCGATTCGACACCCTCTGGAGCGCTCCGATCGCGGTAAAAGAGCAGAAAACGGTAGAACTCATCCTCGAATTCCTCGGCCGTGCAGGTCACGTTTCGAATGATCAGCGGATGCTTGTCGCGGAAGATGACGCCCGTGAATCCCTGGCTGAAACCGCTCAACAAAAGTGAATCGCCGGCCGAGCCGTTTCGCACCAGCCACTGCGCCTCGCCGAGATGTCGCGGCAGAATCAATCCCGTCCGCCATCCCAATGCGTCGAGCACAGACTCGTACTCGGCCAACACCTGTTTCTTGACGGCGATTACGAGGTAACGTTCGCGCCCCTGCGGATCCTTTGTCAGCCGCTCTTTGGAGACCGAAAGTTCGTCAAGCGAGGCGCCGAAACCACGTTCGATCTTCCAAGTCAACACTTCCTGAACCTCGCTACCCGATTGCGCCTGTCCGTCGACTGTGATGACGAGCGTGCGACTGGTCGCCTCCGGCAAACTCAACGACCAGCGTTTCTGCTTGAGCAGACCGGCGCTGGCCGCAAGATCGTTCAGCACGGTCGCGAGTTGAGCACGGTCTTCGATATTCGTTTCGTCAAAGCTCGGCCGCACCAGAGACTCCGCGATGTTGAAAGTCGCCGCGCGGCGCAGACGACAGGCGCCGTTTTTCGCGCGTTCGAGTTGGACCACGGAGGCGACGCCTTTTTCAAGGCCGATGGCCGTGGCTGGATACCATGGGTTGACGAGTCTGGAAACGAGGTTCGGCATCTTTGGTGTTGGGCCTTGGGTCTTTGGTCTTGGGCCTTTGGTCTTGAGTGTTGGTTTTATCCTAAGAGCGCGACGGCCGAGGGCATGGCAAAGACCAAAGAACTAAGTCCCAAGACCAAAGACCCAAGCCCCAAGACCTACCCTCACCATTCAGCGTAGGTATTTCCCTCGGAGGACGTATCGGCGGAAGCGCTGTGAATGTCGGTCAGACCGGAGCCGCCATCGATCGAATTTGGATCCTCGCCGGTCGTCGGGGCCCAGTCCTTTTGTCCCGTCATCGGATCGACCGGGACCTCGCGCATGTAGCCTTCGCTGACGAGCTCGTCGAGCGACTGCGGCAAGCGTCCTTTGTCGGCGGCAAACTGGTCTATCAGCGAACGCATTTTGAAAAGGTTGTCGCGCAGCACCGTCTCACGCGTGTGCATGATCGTGCGCTGGTACTGCGGCAACGCGATCGACGCCAGAATGATGATGATCGAGATCACGATCATCAACTCGAGCAACGTGAAACCCGCCGCCGCGATTGAACGTGCACCACGATTTTGAAACTTACCAATCACTGTACTGCTCTCCATTCAATGCTTTTTCCTTCGACTTGGAGCGCACGTCGAAAACGTTCTCGCCGCCCCACGAGGTCGAGTCGGCCGGGTCGTAGCACGAGCGCAGGTCCCATTCGGCCTTGCCCGTCATCGGATCGACCGGGATGCCCCGCATGTAGACTTTCAATTTCGTCGACAGTGTCTGCTGCTCGCTGGCCGGTCTGGTCCCTTGCAGGCCGGCGCCACCGGTTGCGCCGGCAGGTACGCCTCGCGGAAGCACGTTGACGCCCTGGACGAGTGTTTCGAGATCCGGCGGGTAGTGGTCCGGATTGTCGATGCCGAAGATCGTGCAGTCGCTGATCACCACTTTGCTCCGTGGATCGATGATCCCGGAGCCTGGCGGCTGTCCCGGATTTTGCCCGGCCGGCGGGCCGATGCCGGACGCAGTACAGAGCATGCCGACGGTGTCGCGATGAAACTCGTCGATCGCGATGCGCATTTGTCGCAACGTTTCTCGCAGCTGTTGTTCCTTCTGGCGCTTCACGGCGACCTTCACGAGCGGCATCACGCCCAGTGTCATGATGGTCAACACGGTAATCGTGATCACCAGCTCCAACAGCGTGAAACCTTGGTCCACTCGGTACGATGTGGCGCGCAAAGGAACGCGGCGACCAGTAGCTTTAACTCTGTTCACCCAGTCGCCGCGTTGTTGGGCTGCGTACTGCCTGTTCCCGTTCAACATTTATTGCTTGACGGTTGCTGTTCCCTGGAGTATCTCGGACACCACGTCTTTCGCATCCGCGGCAACCAGGTGCATCCGTTCCTTGTCGAAGACGAGCGACGCGTCGCCCGCTCCGATGGCTTCGATGTCGATAAATAGCAGCGGTCCTGATCCACCAAACGATATCTTCCCGTTGAGCGAAGAGATCGAGATCAGGCAGACGCCGCTGGCGTCAATCGACGGGGTAAAGATTGGCGCTGCTTCAGTGGACGTGCCGATCAGCGTGCCGGCGGTCAGCGCATGAACTTTCACTACCTTCGGATCAAACCTCAACGCCAGCAACGCCAGACTCAGCGGGACCTCTGAATTCAACTGAATCGCATACCGGCGCTTCTCGCCGACTTTCAGCACGTCGCCTGTTGGCTCGAAGCTGAGTTGGGCGACTCGTTTCGAGTTCAACTTCGTGTCGAGCGACGTTTCAGTTGCTTTCGGCGCCGACGTCAGTACTGCGTTCTGAGCACCGGCGGCACTCGGGTTCACGGCAGCAACATCCGAAGCTGCCTTTTCACTGACGAGCGACTTCGGCGCGGGCACGAACGACGGCAACTCTTCCATCGTCACCGCCGGCTTGTTGTTCTGCGCCTGGGTCGACGGCGCTTGAACCTGCGTCTGCGTCTGTATCGGCGGGGCTTTAGCCTCAGGCTGCGTCTGCGTTGGTGCTGCTGGACCCGGCGCAGTCACGGTTGCTGGAGCAGTCGTATTGGTCGTTGTTGGTTGAGTTGTTGTCGCTGCGTTGTTGTTACCAATCGGCCGGGGCGCGTTCAGCGTCGGCTCGACTGCTTTCGCAACTTCCAACGGAGCATCGGGCAGTTGAATGGTGGCGTGTGTTGGCAGCGAGCGGGCCGCGGCGATCTGCTCCTCGCGTTGCGCATTGCGGATGACATCCGCGATATGCTCTTCGCGTTCGGTTTCGCGCATCATGTCCGCGAGCAATCCCGTCGTCGGCGACTGCAACGTGCCGCTGGGACGCATCTCTTCGTCACGCGGAGTCACGTTCGGCGCGCGCAGCACGCGCGGCGTCACGCTGATCACGATGTCGACCTGGCGAAGGTCGCGTGTCGGCGCTGTGAACAGGCGACCGATAAACGGAAGGCCACTGATGAAGGCGATGCCTCTACGGCCCCGCGTCTCGACGTCGGTCGAAATGCTCGCCAACATCATGGTGCGATTGTTCTGAACGCGGGCCGTGCCGGTCATCGTGCGTTCAGTAAACGTCGGCGTCAGAGTGCTGGCGCCGAGCACGTCCTTCTGCTCGATGTTCATTTTCACCTGCACGTCCAGGTTTGGAAATACCTGCGGCGTGAATTTCAGCGTCAAACCGGTTGGTTCGTAGTTGATTACCGGGAAGCCGCCGGTCGGGAATGGATTGCCAATGCCGGGAACGCCCGTTTGCGGTGTCCCGGTTTGGACGCCGAACGGATAAGCCTGCGCGGTCTGCACGGGCACGCGTTGTCCGATGCGCGCTGTCGACTCTTCACCGTTGAAAGCATGGACCTGGGTCGAAGCGATCAGCTTGGTGTTGTCCTTGCTCTGGAAGGCGCGCAACACTGAAGGCGGAATCACCAGCGCCGCGGCCAACGCGGTCGGAACGCCGCTGACCTGCCCCGCCAAACTAACACCACGGGCGGCGGAACTGAGCACGCCGTTGTCGGTCAACAGCGAGAAGCCCGGCGATCCACCAAGACCGTTATCGAGCGTCGCATTGATCTGATTACCGAAGGTGAGCAGATCGTTCTTCGACACTTCGTAGATGTTCACGTCCATGACCACTTCGGCGCGGTCTTTGTCGATGCTCTGCAGCAGGTCGCCGATGAGTCGAACGTTCTCCGCCGTATCGCGCACCGTCAAACTGTTCGTCGCCTCGTCAGGCACCACGATCGTTTGTGGGCGTCCTACTGACGGCGGAATTGCCTGTTGGACCAACGTGCGCGCGTCGTTCGGCTTCATGTTGGAAAGGAAGAACGTGCGCAGCACGAGTTGTTGATACTGTGGACGGCGTGCCTGATCGGCGACGAGGATCGTTCGCCGGCTGAGTTTCTGGAAGAAGAGTCCTTCCTGGAGAAAGACGTAGTCGAGGGCCTGCGCTGTCGTGACGTCTTTCAGGTTGATGTCGATCGGACGCGATTGCGTAAACGATTGCCGGTCGAAGATGACGTTGAGACTAAGTTGATCGGCAAGACTGCGAATGAGTGTTTTGAGATCGCCGTTGTAGTTGATGATTCGCAGTTGCTGCTCGCGCGGCGTGAAGTCTTGTGCCTGACCATTCGCGCCCGTTGTGCCGGCCTCGGGTTCGCCCGTGCCATTTTTGGCGCCATTGCCATTCCCGTTACCGTTTCCACTGCCCGGAGTCCGGCCTTCTTTAACGGCCTGCAAACGAAGCATGCGCTCCATCTCAGACACGGCGAGCTCGTTCACCGGATCGTAACCGTACGCCTGGCGAAACGCGTTGTAGGCGCCGACGAAATCGCCGCGCTCAGCCAACGACCGGCCCTGCTGCATGTAGGTTTGCGAGGCATTGAAACTCGCGCGCCGGAAGTGGAGCTGATACTCCATATTCGAGGGGTCGGCAGCCACCGCCAACGTAAACTCCTGCGCCGCTTTGTCCCACTGCTGTGACAGCTCGTATTGCATGCCGCGTTTGAAGTTCTTCTCGCCCTTCTTGGCGAAGGCGGTAAGAGGCAGCGAGAGCAAGCAAGCGGCCAGAACAAAGGCGATTAGTGTTCGAGTTCTAGTGTTGTATCTCATGACAATTTTCGTCCGGGAGGTGGAAAGTTTAGCGACCCTAAAATGGCGACCCTAATAATGCTACCGCCACGCCTAAGATGCAAGATCCACGCTGGCAATTTCCTTACACGCGAACCTTAAATTTTGGTTCCCTTTAACCAGTTACTTTTACTACCAGGTCGGGGGTTTTTGTATTCCCGGAGGGTAAGCTCCGAAGTCCTTACTTTACGCCGTGCAATTCTTCGACAAAAGTCACGCGGTTGATCTCGTGCAAGGTCGAAACACCGCTGAAAACCTTTTGCAGGGCCGACTCTCTCAAGCTCTTCAACCCTTCAGCCTCGGCCGCCCGACGAACCTCGGAACCAGGCCGTCGTTCGACGATCATTTCGCGAATGTTATCCGACAAATCCAGCAGTTCGTGAATCGCAGTGCGACCGCGATAACCAGTGTGATTACAAGCATCGCAACCGACGTTCATGTAGAAGGTGCGCCCGCGATGTTCATCAGGCCGCAGACCGGCCTCGAGTAAGTCCTCATCGGTCGGATGGTACGGCCGCTTGCAGTACTGACAGAGCATGCGGATCAACCGTTGCGCCAGCACGCAGTTGAGCGACGAGACGAAGTTGTACGGCTCGACGCCCATGTTCAGGAAGCGGCCAATCACGTCGATCACGTTGTTCGCGTGTACTGTCGTAAATACGAGGTGTCCGGTCAGCGCGGATTGGATCGCGATCTGCGCCGTTTCGGTGTCGCGGATCTCGCCGACCATGATCTTGTCAGGGTCGTGACGAAGTATCGAACGAAGACCGCGATCGAAAGTGAGACCTTTCTTCTCGTTCACCGGGATCTGCGTGATGCCGTGCAACTGGTACTCGACCGGATCTTCGATCGTGACAATCTTGTCTTCTTCGTTTCGGATCTCGTTGAGCGCGGCGTAGAGCGTGGTTGTTTTTCCGGAACCCGTTGGACCAGTTACGAGCACCATGCCGTACGGCTCTGCGATGTAACGGCGAAACTTTCGCAGGTCTTCATCCGCGAAGCCGACGACGTGCAAATTCAGGTTGCGAAACTCTTCGTTGATCTGTTCTTTGTCGAGGATACGAATGACCGCGTCTTCACCGTGGATCGTCGGCATGATCGAAACGCGGAAGTCGACGTTGCGTCCTTTGTAACGAACGCGGAAACGACCGTCCTGCGGCACGCGTCGTTCGGCGATGTCGAGTTCGGACATGACCTTGATGCGGGAGATCAACGTCTGGTGATACGCGAGATCGATCGGATCGACTTTCGCGTACAGCGCGCCGTCGATGCGGTACTTGACCTGCACTTCCGTGTCGCGTGTTTCGATGTGAATGTCCGAAGCGCGCGATTCCATCGCGTTGTAGATGATGGTGTCGACGAGTTTAATGATCGGCGACATGTCGGAGTCGGTCGCCAGACGATCGAGATCGAGCACTTCCTCGCCGTGCTCGGTTTCTCTAACAAGCGAGATGCGAAAACCGGAAGCGGCTTCCTGCAACACGCGCTGCGTCGTGTCGCCTTTGCGCAGAACAACTTCAACTGCGCCCGCGGTGGCAACGTGGGGAATCACGCGTGTGCGCAGCGTGCTTGAAACTTCGTCGAGGCGCTCGAGATCCGTCGGGTCCGCCATCGCGATATGCAGTCCCTTGCCGTCGCGTTTGAGCGGAACAAACTGATGCCGGACCATCAAATCAACCGGCACTTCCGCAAACAGTTGATAGTCGATCGGCGACTCTCGATCGGGCGGCAGCAGATCGACGAACGGCAAACGATAACGGCGCGCGAGTTCTTTCGCCGCCTTCATCTCGGGCGGCTCGTGGTCGCCGTTCTGTCCACCGTTTTCGGCTTGCGAAACAATCGGCCTAACGACGGGGTTATCGTTCTCAGACACTTGGCTCATAAAAAACTTTCGATTGGGCCATTAATGGGCCCCGGTGACTCCCGCTCCACTCGAAATCGATTGAATGATCGGCAGGTAGATTGCGAGGAGAATCGTCACCACTACACCGCCCATGACGATAAGAATCGCAGGCTCAAGCGTGGTCGTCAACTGTTCGAGCCGCACTTCCGACTCGGCGTCGTAGAACACCGCCACTTCGTCCAGCATCTCCCGCAGGCTGCCTGAACGCTCGCCGATTCCAATCATGTCGATTGCCAGTGCCGGCATCCAGCCCGACGACTCCAAACTCTCCGTAAACGAGCGGCCTTCGCGAATCATCGGCAGGATCGACTCGCTGCGACGCCGCAGTTCCAGGTTCGTAATCGATTCCGAAGCGATCTCCCACGATTCGACCAGCGTGATACCGCCGGCCAGCAGCGTCGCCAACGAGCGAGTCGCCTGTGCCACCGACAACTGCACGGCCAGGCTTCCGGCCAAAGGTATCTTTAGAATCAAAGCGCTTATCTGGAGTTTGCCGGCGGGTGTGCGCGACCACAGATAAAGAAGAATCGACCCGCCGATCACCAATGGCGCGAACCAAATCACATTGCTCGATAACCAGCGCGAGAGTCCGACGACGATCTGCGTCACGGTCGGCAGCTCGTTGCCGAAATTAGTAAACAGGTCTGACATTCGCGGCACGACGTAGATCGTCAAAAAGACGACCATACACGCCGACGCAAACAGCAGAAACATCGGATACGCTAGCGCGCCGCGGATCTTTCGTCGCAGCGCGACGTTCCGTCGCATGTAGCTGACGTACCGGCTCAACACTTCGTCCAGCGCGCCCGATCGTTCACCCGCGAGAATGGAAGCAGTGTAGATGCGCGGGAAAACGCCGCCCTGCGAGGCAAACGCCTCCGACAATGCTGCGCCGCCGCGAATCTGGTCTTCGACGTCGCCGAGAATCGTGCGCAACTTGGCGGATGCCGCGCGTTTTCGCAGCATCGTGATCGCTTGAAGGATCGGAATACCGGCGCGGACGAGCGCCGCGAGCTGCTGGTTGAAGAGAAGAAAATCGTTGGCTTTGACACGCAGTTGACCGCCTGGACGTCCGAGTCGCGCCAGCGCGCCGACACCCGAAGTCTTCGGCGGCGTAACGTTGAAGACACGAAAACCCTCGCGTTCGAGGCGCGCTCGCGCTTCGTGAATGCCGGTGGCTTCGACGGTGCGCGTCACCACCTCGCCTCCCGGCGTTCCTAGTCTGCAAATGAATTCAGCCATTATTTAATCCGCGTTGGGACGATTGGCGAGTATATCACGCGTTAATAAATGGAAAGTTTCCGCAATTGAAGGAGAACAAAGTGATCGCATCAGCCAGGGAATCATCGAACCAATTACCCGCGCCCGTTCAGATGCTTCAGATTATCACTAACTTCTGGACGACCCGGGCGGTTTACGTTCTGGCCAAACTCGGCATCCCTGACCTCCTAAAGTCAGGCCCTAAGTCGGCGCCGGAACTCGCCGGATTGACCGGCATGCACGCGCCTTCAATGTATCGACTGCTGCGCGCGCTTGCGAGCGCCGGCATGTTGCAAACAGAAGCAGACGTCCGCTTCGCTTTGACGCCGATGTCGGAACTGCTTGTGACCGATGCGCCCGGATCGATGCGCTCGTTTGTCGTCTCGGAGCTGGGCCAGGAACATTACCCGGCCTGGGGCAACTTTATGCACAGCATCCAGACCGGTGGGATCGCCTTTGACGACCACTTCGGCATGGACATCTGGCAGTACTTCCAACAGAACCCCGAAGACGCTGCGGTCTTTAACGATTCGATGAGCGGAATGACCGCCGTCGTAAACGAGAAGATCACGTCGCTTTACGACTTCTCGCGCTTCAACAAGATCGTCGACGTGGGTGGCGGTCATGGCGGCCTGATTACTGCGATTCTCAAGGCCAACCCGCAGGCTTTTGGCGTCCTGTTTGATGCCGAACAAGTCGTCTCAGGCGCGCGTCCCAAGCTGGAAGCGGCGGGGATCGCGGACCGTTGTGCAAGCATCGCCGGCAACTTTTTCGAGTCGGTTCCGGCCGGTGGCGACGCTTACATCATGAAGTGGATCATCCACGATTGGGACGACGAAAAGGCGACTCGGATCCTGAAGAACATCCGCAGTCAGATCCCGCAGAACGGACGCGTGATCATCGTCGACTGCGTCGTTCCCGAGGGCGACGACCCTGACTTCTCGAAGTTTTTCGATCTGAACATGATGGTAATGACCGGCGGAAAAGAACGCACCGCCAGGGAGTTTGACGAGCTTCTGGCAGCCGCCGGTTTCAGGTTTCTCCGTGTCATCCCCACAGACCTCCCGACCAGCATCGTCGAAGCAGAACCCGCCTGATCCAGCCCGCCAAACACTTTAAAATCCGTGTTCCCTAGATCGTTTACAAGGGAACACGGATGTCCTATGATGGCCCCGCCAACACCGATTAATGAAACGCGCGCGGCCGTCTCCCCGCAAACTTTCACGCCCCGATTGTAAGTTCGGGCATCACTCGTACCCTATCGAGCATCTGTGTTGACGAGGTTCCCTACTCGACCCTGACCGGTGTATTAAAAAATTGAATCGACGCATGTAACCGGGGGTGACATGTATTTACCGACTCGTTACGCCACCAAGTTGGCAGCCGCTACGTTGTCGCTGCTCGCGGTGGCGTTTGGTTTCACGCTGGTAGTATCCAGTCAGGAACCCGCTCAGAAAAAACAAACGTCGGGAGACGAAAAGCCGGCTACCGCCGCGCCCACACTACCACCCGCAACAGCTACACCCACCCCGAAGCTCGGCACCGAGCTTGACGACCGGTCGTTGATTACCAACACCGACCTGATTACCCTGACTGTTACCGTCACCGACACTTACGGCCGCTACGTTTCCGGCTTGAGCAAATCCGCGTTCGCCGTCTTCGACAATAAGCAGGAACAAGAGATCACGTTCTTCAGCGACGACGACTCGCCGGTTTCGGTAGGCGTCATTTTCGACGTCTCCGGTTCGATGAGCGGCGATAAAGTGAAACGCGCTCGCGACGCGCTGGCCAAGTTCATTCAAACCAGCCACGACTCGGACGAGTATTTCCTGATCGCCTTCAACTCGCGCGCGCAATTGCTACTCGACCGGACGCGCGACGGCGACTCGATTCTCAACAAGCTGACATTCGTCGAGACGAAGAGCCAAACAGCGCTCTACGATGCCTGCTATCTCGGTGTGGAGAAAGTCCAACGCGGCGCCCATCCGAAACGCGCGCTGCTGCTAATCAGCGACGGCCAGGACAACGACTCGCGCTACACGTTCAATGAACTGCGCAAGCTCCTGAAAGAGTCGGACGTGACGCTGTATGCGATCGGCATTTTGAGCGGCAGCGACGCGGGCAGCTCCCTCGGCATGGAAGGACAGGGAATTCTGGATGAGTTATCCGGTGTTTCCGGCGGTAAGGCGTTCTTTCCCCGGTCGGCCGCCGAAATGGACGATATCTTTGAACAAATCGCGCTGGAGTTGCGGCACCAGTACTCCATCGGCTACAAACCCGGTGCGTTCGTCAACGACGGCAAGTGGCACCGCGTAAAGGTGAAAGTAACTGCGCCGCGCGGTTTGCCGAAACTGTTTGTTCGCTCGAAGGAAGGATACTACGCCACGTCGGGAGCCCGCTGAGTCGATCCGCGAACTCCGGCAAACAGATGTCCGGCAACGCGGAATTGGCCCTCTTGCATCTGTTTACGTGTGCGTTCGTGGCCGCAAATTTAATTGCGACGCTGGTTGCCCCAGCCTCATCCGCTTCGTCGGTGTGAATCGCTGTATTGACGCTCCCGTCCCGATACCGGGTCCGAGGAGCGTTTCGTGTGTACGTAGTGGTGAGATCCGACAGCCAGATCGGATAGACTGTTTGCCGGTGTGAGTTAGTAGTAGAAGGAGTTCCGGGGTTGGTTAGAAAGCTCAACGTGCGACGGACAACGCTTTTCGTTACGTGCGCCTTAATCATTTCCGCATTTCTTTTTGGCGCGGCCGCCGAAAGCCAGGATCGTCCGCGTACGCAAACGCCCGCGCCGAGCCCAAGTCCAACACCACAGACTTCGCAATCGGGCCGCAGTGCACCAAAGCTCGGTGAACCGCCACCGGTGCCAAAACTAAAACCAACACCGACGCCGACGCCTCCACCGGAAATCGACCCGGGTGACATTCTCAGAATCAATGCCGATCTGGTCCAATTGCAGGTCCGCGTCATCGATCGGAACAATCGTCCGATCGGTAACATCCCACAGACCGAGTTCCACGTGTTCGAGGACGGTGTGCCGCAACCGATCGAATACTTCAGTCGCGAGGACGTGCCCATCAGCTATGGTCTCGCCGTCGACACTTCGGGGTCGCTGCGGACGCAGTTGCCGACGGTGATCGAAGCCGGCAAGACGATCATCAACAGCAACAAACCCGGTGATGAAACGTTTCTAGTGCGGTTCGTCGGCCGCGATAACACCGAAACGGTCCAGGATTTCACGCCCAGCAAAGAAAACCTGATGGACGCTCTCGACAACATGTATGTCGAGGGCGGCCAGTCAGCCATCGTCGACGCCGTTTATCTTTCCGCCGAGCACGTCGCCGAATACAAGAAAGGCGACGACACCGACCGCCGTCGTCGCGCTCTCATTGTTATCACTGACGGCGAGGACCGGAATAGTTTCTACAACCAGGAACAACTATTCGCCCGGCTGCGCGAAGAAGACGTGCAGATCTTCGTCATCGGTTTTGTGAACGAACTCGATAAAGAGGCGGGATTCATTCGCAAGAGCCCGCGTGACAAAGCCGTCAATCTCATCAACAAGCTGGCGTCTGAAACCGGTGGGCGGGCGTTCTTTCCCGAGTCACTTTCCGAGCTGCCGCAAATCGCCAACGAGATCATTCGCGATCTCCGCACCCAGTACGTGCTCGCCTACAATCCGACCAACAAGACTTCGGATGGTACCTATCGCGCGATCAAGGTGACCGTCGATCAGCCGTCCAGTTCTTCCGAGAAGCGGATCGCGTTAACTCGCACGGGACGTCTCGCGCGCCGAGAATCTGCGACGTCTCCGAAGGCGCCGCCTGTCCGACTTCCGAATTCCGGTCCGACCGCTCCGACCCGCAAACCGTAATCGATCCGTGTAAACCCACCACGGATTAATTTACCTATTTCGCTTTTTTCTTGTACTTTCTTCCGTGACTTGAGGTGGCTTCTTCGATCGAGTGCGTAGTGGTGAGATTGTCGTCTTCCTTCGCGAGTTGAATCAGCTTCCGATAGTACTTCCGTAACGCCGCTATCTCCGCTTCACTTAAATCTTCGACGTCGATGAGGCGGTTGCTCGCTCCCTCCAGCGCGGCCACGATTTCGTTCAACTTCAAATGAATGGCAACCGCGTCTTTGTTCTGTGCTCGCTGGATCAAGAACACCATCAGAAAAGTAACGATCGTCGTGCCGGTATTGATAACCAGTTGCCACGTATTCGAAAAATGAAACAGCGGCCCGGTGATACCCCAAACAACTATCGCCGCGAGCGCCAGCAGAAAGGCGGACGAAGTGCCCGTCGCTCGCGTGGCCTCATAAGAAAACCTTTCCAGCAGATTAGCTTTGTTCTTTCCTGCCATCCAACTCTCTCCTGCGCCGTGAATGTTAACCCTTTGGTCTTACTGATCCGCTGATCTTCTTGCGCGTCGTCTCGCCGGTGTGCAACACCGGGAGTCCCTGGTCCACGTCTTCGTGAGGTTGCGGAATAACGTGCGTGGCCACAACTTCGCCTACTCGCTGGGCTGCAGCCGCGCCGGCGTCGACTGCACTTCGGACCGCTGCTACGTCGCCGCGCACGATTGCAGTGACCAGGCCCGCGTCGATCTTTTCCCAACCGACCAGACGAACGTTCGCGGCTTTCACCATCGCATCAGCCGCTTCGATCATCGCCACCAGTCCGCGGCATTCAATCATTCCGAGTGCTTCCGGCATCAGCGAACTCCTTATCTGTTTCCATTCTTCTTATCCGTGTTACACGGATACAGTCAATTCCTCAAGGAATGAATCGGCGCGGGTATGCGGCCACCGCGACGAATGAACACGTCAGACGAGAACGCGCTCACCGGCATGATTGGCGCGCGGCCCAACAGGCCGCCGAAGTCGACCATGTCGCCGACGTCACGACCCGGCACCGGAATGATTCGCACCGCCGTCGTCTTGTTGTTCATCACCCCGATCGCCATCTCATCCGCGATGATCGCGGCGATAGTTTCCGCGGACGTTGAACCAGGCACGGCCACCATATCGATACCGACCGAACAAACGCTGGTCCATGCTTCCAGTTTCGCCAGCGACAACGCGCCGACTTGCGCCGCTTCAATCATTCCGGCGTCTTCCGAAACGGGAATGAACGCGCCGCTCATCCCACCGACTGAACCACTCGCCATCGCGCCGCCTTTCTTCACGGCGTCGGTGATCAGCGCCAACGCAGCCGTGGTCCCATGCGTGCCCGCGCGTTCGAAACCCATCGCTTCGATGATGTTCGCTACTGAGTCGCCGGGAACAGGCGTCGGCGCCAGCGAGAGATCGATAATGCCGAACGGGATGCCCAGTCTACGTGCCGCTTCACGGCCGACCAACTCACCGGCGCGTGCGAGTTTGAACGAGAGTTTCTTGATCGTCTCGGCCAGATCCTGCAACGGCAGGTTCTTGTCTGCATGCCTGACCGCGTGATGGACCACGCCCGGGCCGGAGACGCCGACATTGATCACCGCGCCCGCTTCACTCACACCGTGAAAGGCGCCGGCCATGAACGGATTGTCTTCGACCGCGTTTGCGAAACAGACAAACTTCGCGCACGCGAGTCCGCCTTCTTCGCGCGTCCGTTCGGCGGCGTCCTTGAGGATTCTGCCGACGTGACTCACCACGTCCATGTTGATGCCCGCGCGCGTAGTCGCGACGTTCACCGACGAACACAAACGTTTGGTGGACGAGAGTGCTTCCGGAATCGAGTCGAGAAAACGTCGTTCGGATTGCGTCGCGCCTTTTTGGACCAACGCCGAATAGCCGCCGATGAAGTCGACACCAACAGTTCCCGCGGCGTCGTCTATCGCTCGCGCGAGCACGACCGGATCGCCTTTCGCGCCTTCAGTGAGCAGGGCGATGGGCGTAACGGAGATGCGTTTGTTGGCGACCCTGATCCCGAACTCGTCGCCGATCTCGTCTACGGTTCGCACGAGCCGGGCGGCCACAGCGCGGATCTTGTCCCCGGCTTTTTGTGCGATGGCGTTGATTGAATCGCTGCTGCAATCGAGCAAGCTCAGACCGAGCGTGACGGTGCGGACGTCGAGATGCTCCATCTCGGTCATGGCGACGGTTTGCAGTATTTCGGCCTGCGTGTATTCCATCGTCTACCCGATTACTTTGCTGAGAATCACCAGCACGATGAACAGCAGAAACAGCGCCGCCGCCACGAGCAGAAAACGCAGACTCGGATCGTACGCTGCCTGATCGATCACCACGCTGGAGACGTGTCGTATCTTCTCGACGCGCTCGCGGACGTTTTCGGCGACGCCGTGACGTGCGATCGGAGTCGGCTCCGGATCCACTGGTTGCGTTGGAACAGTTTGTGAAGAATCCGTGGTTTGCTGCTGAACGATCGGGTTGCCACACTGCGGACAAAACACCGCCGCCTTACGCACGGAGAGTCCGCACGAAGTACAGCGACGGCCGATTTCAGGTTCGGACATAGTCACGGATCTTAAACCCGATGCATGGCATTGAATAAGTCTTCACGCTGCGCGTAGATGTTCACGCCGAGCTGTTCGCCTGCGCGCCGCAGACGTTCTTTCAGTTCGGCGGTGCTTTCGCGCGCGCGTGACGTGTCGCCGATGATGACCATCGCAAACTTTCCCTGCACGACGGTTTGATTGATGTCGATGATGCTGCAACTGGCTTCCGCGAGAATCTGCGAAACACCGGCGACTATCCCCGGATGGTCCAACCCAAAGACAGAAATGATCATTCGCGAGGAAGATCCTTCCGCAGCTGACACGGATGAACCAGATGAATCAACCTCACGGTAAATGTCCGTGACCAACTGTTCCACCATCTGTTCGTCGGCGCTAGCGCCCAGACGCTCGTAAACCGCGCGAGTGATGCGATAGATCAAATCTTCATTGGCCATTGGGAAGCGATCAGTGTTTGTGGTTGGCGATGAGTAATCAAGTAACTGAAACTAGGGGCGTCCATTTTCTTGCGCCAGCCGGTGCGCTGCTTCGCGCATTTCGTCCGAACCGGTGTCGCTGATGTCCACTCGATCGACGATGCCGACCACTGCTGCTTCAATCGACATGTCCTGGTTGCCAATCGCGGTGCGCGCAGCCTTGCCGTAGGCGCACATGACCATCTCGCCGGCCCCGGCGCCCAGGCGATCGGCGACGACGACGATATTTCGCGTTGGTTCTTTGTCGAGATCGTAAGGATGAACGATCAGAAACCTGACGCCTTCGAGATCGGGCGTCTTCTTCGTGGACCAAACAGTGCCTACTACCTTTGCCAGAAACATTGCTTTGTGCTTTGTTCTTTGTACTCGGTGTTAGACCAGAACTAAGTACAAAGTTCTAAACTTTAGCGAACACCTCCGCTGGTTCACCGAGGTCGCGGGCGGCAGGAGTGATTATGGTTTTGGCGTTGATGTAAATCTTTTCACCCTTCTGGAGCGCCCGGCGCACATCGTCTTCGCTGACAAATTCTACCGCCGGTTTGTTGCCGTTGGTTGATGCTGGGGGCTTTGACTTGCTAATCGGTTCATTCACCGGCGCAGGTGTTGGCGCGGGAGCGGTGTACATGCTTCCGGCTTCGGCTTCTTCGATCTCCGGCTTCGGCAGTGGCGCGGATGCCGCGGGCGCTTCGACGCGTTTGCCCGCGAGAAAACGATCTACGATCGCCGCGATCTCCTGGCGATCGATCTTGCCACCGGCGATTGCCGGCTCTCTCGCCGGCGTCGGTGTACTTAACGCGGGTTGAACTCCAGCCGCTGGACGTACGCTCTTCACCGGACGAGTTTCGAAAGCTACGCGCTTGATGTCCATCAAGTGCAACGGCGAGACGTTATCGGAAGTGACGTTGCCGCCCCACGAACCACAACCGAGCGTCATCGACGGCGGCAACGCCGTCGAAAAACCAATCGCGCCATGCGTCGTCGGGGTGTTCACCGTAATGCGCGACGCCGGCATCTCGGAACCAAATTTCACCGCCGCTTCACGTGAGCGCGTGTGAATTCCCGCCGTGTGGCCCATGCCGCCATAACCAAGCACCTGCTGACTAAGCTTCGCGCACTCCGACAGACCATCACCGACATAGAACGCGAGAATCGGCGACAGCTTCTCCATCGATAAAGGATGATCGCGTCCGACCCCGGCGACGTCCGCCATCAAACATCGTGTTCCCGGCGGAACCGTCAAACCCGCCATCTTCGCGATCACTTCGACCGACTTGCCGACGATCGCCGGATTCAACGATCGCTGGGGAGTCGCTACAACCTTCGCGAGTTGGTCCGCTTCCGAAGCGGACAAAAAGTGCGCGCCTTGAAGTTTGAACTGTTCGCGTACCGCCTGCTCGACCGGCGCGTCGCAAACCACCGCCTGTTCCGAAGCGCAAATGGTTCCGTTGTCGAAACACTTGCCGGTCAAAATGTCCTGCACAGCTTTCGGCACGTCAGCAGTTCGCTCGATGCACACCGGCACGTTTCCTGGTCCAACACCGAACGCGGGTTTACCAGACGAATACGCTGCACGGACGAGACCGATTCCACCGGTGGCGAGTATCACCGCCGTCTGCTTGTGCTTCATCAACGTTTCAGTGCCTTCGATCGTCGCGGTGGTCATGCACCCGATTGCTTCAGCCGGCAGACCCTCTTTCACACCTGCTTCGCGCATCACGCGCGCGGTTTCGTTGATGCACTTGGCTGCGGACGGATGGGGCGACAGCACCACGGTGTTGCGCGATTTAATGGAGATCAGGATTTTGAAGATCGCGGTCGAAGTTGGATTGGTGGAAGGTATGATGCCCGCTACGACGCCGCGTGGACTCGCGATCTCGACTACGTCTTTTGACTCGGAAACAACGCCTTTGGTGCGCAGACCGCGAAAGTAGTTCCAAACGTCTTCGGCGGCGAAACGGTTCTTCTCCCGCTTGTCGTCAGGAACTCCGAAGCCGGTTTCTTCGACGGCCATTGCGCCGAGCCGCGCCGCTTCGCGTAGAGCCGCCTTGGCCATCGCTTCGCAGATGCGATCGATCTTCGCCTGATCGAACTGGGCCACTTCGGCCTGCGCGCGATGCGCTGCTTCGACGAG
>DATANW010000259.1:0-9560 GCA_036266055.1 Pyrinomonadaceae bacterium
CCTCGCGCATTCAGATCGACAGCATTGTTCAGGAAGAGCTCGCCGGTTGCGACGGCACGGCTGCGACCTGCAACACGTTCATCGATCCGAACGGCAACCCCGCATTGCTCAACGATCGTCCACCACTCGTACTGCGTGCGACGGTCGATGCAGCGACAGCTAATCCGCGGCAGATCATCGTGGTCGTCAATCACCTGCGTTCGTTCATCGACATCGAACTCCTGACCGGCGACGGTCCACGCGTTCGGGCGAAGCGCAAGGCGCAAGGTGAGTTCCTGGCGAACCTGCTGCAAGGTTTGCAGACTGACAACCCGGGAACGCCGGTGCTTTCGATCGGCGATTACAACGCGTATCAATTCAACGATGGGTACACCGATCCGATCGCGACCATCAAGGGAACGCCAACGGCGGATGACCAGGTGGTGGTGGACGCGAGTCCGGATCTCGTCAATCCCGACTTTATCAACCTGACGGATACGCTGCCGGCCGACCAACGTTACAGCTTTATCTTCGAAGGTACGCCACAGGCTATCGATCACATGCTCCTCAACAGCGCCGCTCAGGCGATCAATACGCGTTACCACATCGCGCGCAATAACTCCGACTTCCCTGAAGTCGCAGCGTTCGCCGGTGATGCCACGCGGCCGGAACGAAACTCCGATCACGACATGCCGGTCGGGTACTTCAAGTTCCCGGCAGCCACAACGTCAACCACTGTCGCTAATGCTGCGGCCGTCTTTAGTGCGACGGACCAGACTGTGGTGCTGAACGCGAACGTGGCGAACGTGACTGCTCCGTCGTCGCTGATCAGTGAAGGCACGGTTACCTTCACCGTCAGAGACTCGGGCAACAACGTCATTGGCTTGCCGGTGGTTGGAAACGTATCCGGTGGAACGGCAACGGCGAATTACATTCTGCCGGGTGGCACTGCGCCGCAAACGCTGACGATAACCGGTGAGTTCAGCGGCGGTGCTTTCACCCAAGCGAGCAGCGGCACGGGCACGCTGTCGGTCTCGTTCAACATCTGCATCCTCTACGATCCGACGAAGGCCGTGAAGAGCGGAGCGACTTACCCGATCAAGCTTCAGCTCTGCGACAGCAACGGCAACAACGTATCGTCAGCAGGAACCGTCCTTCACGCAGTCAACATCGAGCAGATCTCGACGTCGGCTTACGGCGACGTGATCACTGCGGGAAATGCGAATGAAGACAACAACTTCAGGTTCAGCGATGGTTACTACATCCTGAATCTGAAGACGACCGGACTCAGTACTGGAATGTACAAGCTGTACTTCACGGTTGGAGGAGATCCGACGCTGCACTCCGTGACGTTCCAGGTGAAGTGAGTTGGTAACAGAACCGGGAGTGATAGCGATCGGTTAGGTGCGCTGGGTCAACCTTTCGGCTCGGTTGAATCGGCGCAACACCGATCGCTACCACTCCCGGTTCCTGTAACACGGATCTATTAAATCCAAACCCGGATGAGGGGAGTTACTCTGTCGAGGCGCGGTCCTGCTTGTTTAGCGCTGCATGCATCGTGTGCCACGGCAGGGTCGCGCATTTGACGCGCACCGGGAAGTCGCGCACGCCGGCGAAGATCTTGAGGTTGCCGAGTTTGTTCTCTTCCGTTTCTTCGTCGAGCTCGCCGGTGACCATCGAATGAAACTCGTGGAACAACTCCTCCGCCTGCTCTTTGCTTTTTCCCTTGACCGCCTGCGTCATCATGCTCGCGGCTGCTTTTGAAATCGCACAACCGGATCCTTCGAACGCGATCTCCTGCACTGCATCACCCGCCACATTCACGTAGATCGTCAGATGATCGCCGCAGAGCGGGTTGAAACCTTCGGCGGTGTAGTTCGCGTTCTCCAGCTTGCGAAAGTTTCGCGGCTTCTTGTTGTGGTCGAGGATAACCTGCTGGTACAGCTCGTTCAGTTCAGACATGATTCATTTGCGATTGCCGATTGCCTCTCCGTTGCTTGTGCGTGCCCATGATGCGGCCATTTAGCACGCTCGCGTGCTCACAATCGGCAATCAACCAAAGATCTCGATAACTTTTTCAATCGTGCGCGCGAGCACGTCGATCTCCTGCTTCGTGTTGTAGAAAGCAAACGATGCACGCGCGGTCGCGGGCACGTTGAACCGCTGCATCACGGGTTGCGCGCAATGGTGGCCGGCGCGAACGGCGATGCCTTCCTGGTCCAGGATCGTGCCGATGTCGTGCGGATGAATGTCGTCGATGATAAACGACAGGACGCTCGCTTTGTTCTTCGCGGTGCCGATGATGCGCACGCCTTCGATCGCCGAAACTCGCTCGGTCGCATATCGCAGCAGCTCAGCTTCATACACCGCTGCCTGTTCGCGGCCAATGCTGTTGAGATAATCGATCGCCGCGCCGAGACCAATCTGCGACGCGATCGCCGGTGTGCCCGCTTCGAGTCTATTCGGCAAGTCGGCGTACGTCGTCTTCTCAAACGTGACGGTCTTGATCATGTCGCCGCCACCCTGAAACGGATTCATCTTTTCGAGCAGCTCAGCCTTGCCGTAAACGATTCCACTGCCGGTCGGTGCGTACATCTTGTGACCGGAAAACACGTAGAAATCCGCATCGAGATCCTGCACGTCGACGGGCATGTGCGGCGCCGCCTGCGCGCCGTCGATTAGCACGGGCACGCCGTACTTGTGCGCCTGCGCAATCATCTCTTTGACCGGATTGATCGTTCCGAGCGCGTTCGAGACGTGGATCAGAGAAACGAACTTCGTCCGCTCATTCAACAGACCGTCATAGTCGTCGAGCAGCAACTCACCCGCATCGTTCATCGGTATGACACGCAGCCGCGCGCCTTTTTCCTCGCACAGCATCTGCCAGGGGACGATGTTCGCGTGATGCTCCATCGCCGAGATGACGATCTCGTCGCCCTCGCCGATGAACTTGCGGCCATAGCCGTACATCACGAGATTGATGCCTTCGGTTGCGCCGCGGACGAAGATGCACTCGCGACTCTCGCGCGCGTTGATGAACCGCTTCACCTTCTCGCGCGCGCCTTCGTAAGCCGTCGTCGCCTTCTGGCTCAGGTAATGCACGCCGCGATGAATATTCGAATGTTCCTGCTCAATGTAGACGCTGCCGCGATCGATGACGACTTGCGGCACCTGCGACGACGCGGAGTTGTCGAGATAGATGAGCGGTTTACCGTTTACCGTCTGATGCAGCACCGGGAAATCGGCGCGAATGCGTTCGACATCCCACGTGGGCTTGGTCACCGGCTCGGTTGTCGGACCAGATTTGGCGGTGGAAGCTACTTCGGTACTCACCTTACGCCTCGAGTCTTGTATGCAGATGCGTCAGCACCGCGTCGTCCAGTTGCGATCGAATCGAATCGATCTTGATCTTGCCAATCACTTCTTCCGCAAAACCGTAAGTCAGGAGGTTGCGGGCGAGCTCGGGATTCATGCCACGCGCTTGCAGGTAGAACAACTCTTCCTCGTCGATCTGGCCCACCGCAGCGCCGTGCGCGCACTTCACGTCGTCGGCGTAGATCTCCAGTTGCGGCTTCGTATCGACTCGCGCCTGCGCCGACAACAGCAGGTTCTTGTTCGTCTGCATCGCGTCGGTCTTTTGCGCCCCTTCGCGGACAAAAATCTTGCCGTTGAAGACCGCGCGAGCGTTGCCGTCGAGAATGCCTTTGTACAACTGATGACTCGTACAGTTCGGCTGCTTGTGATCGATGACTGAATGCGTGTCGGTGTGTTGGTTCGCTCCGGCAACGTACAATCCGTCGACCCAACACTCGGCGCCTTCGTGGTCCATCACTACTGAAATGTCATGGCGGGCAAGTTGCGCACCCACGTTGATCGAGGTCGCGTCGTAGCTACTCGCGCGGCCGAGTTCGGCGGCTGTCGTTGCTACGTGGTAGACGTTCCGGTGTTCGTTCTGTAAGCGATAATGCTCGAGCCGTGCACCGTCTTTCAGGACGATTTCGGCAATCGCATTCGTGAAATGACTCTCGTCGCCGCCAGAAACAAAGCTCTCGATCAACGTCGCGGAACTGTTCTCTTCGGCTACCACGAGGAGTCGCGGAAAGCTCGCCTTTTTCGCCATGGAGGCGTCGGATAAAAACGTGATCTGCAACGGCGCTTCGAGTTTCACGTTCTTCGGAATCCAGAGAAACACACCCGACTGGAGAAACGCAGTGTTCAGCGCTTTCACACCGTTGTCGTGATAGTTGGCGTTGCGGGCCAGGTACTTGCGAGCAATCTTGTTGTATCGAGCATCGGCAACGGCGCTGAAAAGATCGATGGCGACGATCTCGTCGAGCCCCGTTCTCGTCGACAAGTCATCGCGCAAAAAACCGTTGACGACGACGAGGTGCGTGTTTTTCGTTTCCGGATACGCGAAGCGAGCGATGTCCGCGTCAGCAAACTCAACCGGAGCGACGGCTGGTTGAAAACTCTCCTTCGCGAGCGCGGCGAGGTTTGTATATTTCCATTCCTCGTCACGCACCGTCGGAAAACCGATTTGCTCGAAACGATCGATTGCGCCGGAACGCACCAGCTCGACCCACGGCACAGTCGGGCTCGACTCGCGAATGCTGCGAAACGCGGTTTGATAGTGATTCTCTGACTTGACCAGTTCTGTGACCATTCGTTTAACTCGCCTGCGCCCCCGCGCCCGTTTTGTCTACAGACGTGATCCAGTCGTAGCCCTTCTCTTCCAATTCCAGCGCCAGCTCCTTGCCGCCTTCGCGCGCCATGCGGCCCCCCGCCAAAACGTGCACGTAATCTGGAACGATGTAATTCAAAAGTCGCTGATAGTGAGTGACGACGATGATCGCGTTGTCCGGCGTCAACAGTTGATTGACGCCGCCCGCGACCACGCGCAACGCATCGATGTCGAGACCGGAATCCGTTTCATCGAGCACGGCGAGCTTCGGTTCGAGCACCGCCATTTGCAAAATCTCGTTGCGCTTCTTCTCACCGCCGGAGAAGCCTTCGTTAACGGAACGCGACATAAAACTCGCATCCATCTCGACGACCTTGGCGCGTTCCTTCAACAGGTCCTTGAACTCGAGCGGGTCGAGCTCTTCTTCGCCGAGATGCTTGCGTTTCTCGTTGTACGCGAGCCGCAAAAACTGCGCGTTCGAAACACCCGGCACTTCAATCGGATACTGAAACGCCATGAACACGCCTGCACGCGCGCGCTCGTCGGGCGGCATCTCCAACAGGTTCTTGCCTTCGTAAATCACTTCGCCCGCGGTCACTTCGTACTGCGGATGTCCGGCGAGCACTTTCGCCAGCGTCGATTTGCCCGAGCCGTTCGGGCCCATGATGGCGTGCACCTCGCCCTTGCGGACCGTCAGGTTGATGCCTTTGAGTATTTCGTTGCCGTCGATTCCGGCATGTAAGTTTCGAATCTCTAACATTGATTAACCGACGCTTCCCTCTAATTTCAGTCCCAGCAGTCGCGTCGCTTCGACCGCGAATTCCATCGGCAACTGCAAGAAAACGTCTTTGCAGAAACCGTTGATGATTAGCGACACTGCGTCTTCCTGCGAAATGCCGCGCTGCTGCAAGTAAAAAAGCTGTTCTTCGCTGATCTTCGAAGTCGATGCTTCGTGCTCGACGCTCGAGCTGTTGTTCATCACTTCGATGTACGGGAACGTGTTCGCGCCGCAGTGCGAACCGATCAGCATCGAATCGCATTGCGTGTAGTTGCGCGCGTTCTCTGCTTTCGGCATTACCTTCACGAGTCCGCGATAGCTGTTGTTTGAATTCCCCGCCGCGATGCCCTTGGAGATGATCGTCGAACGCGTGTTCTTGCCGAGGTGGATCATCTTGGTGCCCGTGTCGGCTTGTTGTGCGTGGTTCGTCAACGCCACTGAATAAAACTCGCCGATCGAGTTGTCACCGACGAGAATGCACGACGGATACTTCCACGTGATCGCCGATCCGGTTTCGACCTGCGTCCACGAGATCTTCGAATTACGACCCTGGCACTTGCCGCGCTTCGTAACGAAGTTGTAGATACCGCCACGTCCTTCTTCGTCGCCTGCGTACCAATTCTGCACCGTCGAGTATTTGATCTGCGCGTCGTCGAGTGCGACCAGTTCAACGACCGCCGCGTGCAGCTGGTTGCGATCGAACTTCGGCGCCGTACAGCCTTCCAGGTACGAAACGTGCGAAGCCTCTTCGGCGACGATCAGCGTGCGCTCAAACTGTCCTGACTCCTGATTGTTGATGCGGAAGTACGTCGACAACTCCATCGGGCAGCGCACGCCTTTCGGAATAAAGACGAAACTGCCGTCCGAGAACACCGCGCTATTCAATGCCGCGAAGAAGTTGTCGTTGGTCGGAACAACCGAGCCGAGATACTTCTTCACGAGATCCGGATAGTCCTTGATCGCTTCCGTAAACGAACAGAAGATCACGCCGTGCTTCTTCAGTTTTTCTTTGTAAGTCGTCGCAACGGAGACCGAATCGAAAACCGCGTCGACCGCTACTCCGGCCAACTGCTTTTGCTCTTGCAGCGGAATGCCGAGCTTTTCGAAGGTGCGCAACAGTTCGGGGTCGACTTCGTCGAGACTCGCCTTCGTCAGCTTCTGTTTCGGCGCGCTGTAATAAATGATGTTCTGGTAATCGATCGCCGGGTAGCTGATGTTGGGCCAATGCTTCGGTTCCGTCATCGTCAGCCAGTGGCGATAAGCCTTGAGCCGAAACTCGAGCATCCATTCGGGCTCGTTCTTCTTCGCCGAAATCAGATGGATAGTGTCCTCCGTCAGACCGCGCGGAATCACGTCCGACTCGATGTCTGTAACGAAGCCGTATTTATATTCTCGTTTGCCTAAAAGTTCTGCTGTGCTCATCAGTGTCTTCTAAACTCTGTTCTGACGCCTTGAATCTGGTGCAACACGGCGTCGACGTTCGCTTCCGTCCCTAACAGTTGCGACAGCGTGATGTCGGCAAGGGCGTTGTCGACGATCTGGTGCAGCTCGACGATCACCGGTCGAATGCCGCAGTCTCCGGTGTGGACGCACGCATCGAGCACGCCCGCGTAACTCTTGCAATGCGACTCTGCGGGTTCGCCCTCGAGCACTCTGATCACCTGGTTCAAACGGATTTCCGACGCGGGTTTCGCAAGCGAATAACCACCTTTGGTGCCACGCGTTGACTGCACAAGTCCGGCTTTACTAAGGATCCAAAGCAACTTACCGGCGTTTGCCGTCGAGATTCCTTCGAGCTGTGCCATCTGCGCAAGCGTGAGCGACTCGCCGATCGTCGCCACGCGAGCCAGCTGTAACAGACAGCGCAAACCGTATTCTTCTTGTGCCGATATCTTCATCTAAACTATTAACCGCAGGCATGTTAAGACAAACCTTACTTTTAAGTCAAGTATTAGGGTGCTCCGATCCGTGGCTCGGATCCGTGAAGATGGCGAAGCACTTGCGGGTCTCTCACAATTTGAAATCGAAGTCGAGATACCCGACGAGACGCACTGGTTTGCCGTTGGCTGTTGAGGGCGGGAAGATCCAACCGCGAGCGGCTTCCTCTGCTGCGGCGCGCAACATCGTCGGCCCTTCGGAGTTGGTGATCCAGATCTTTCCGTTCTCATCGACGATGGCAAACACTCGGACGGTGCCGGTCACGTTGTGCGTTTTCGCCAGCGACGGGTAAACGGGCGTCACACGTTTGCTTTCGCGGCCGCTCAACGAGCCGGTCGTGATGAGTTGTGGTTCTGGCCCGGATGTAGTTGCTGACGAGAGAATCGGAGTTGGACTCGAGGTTGCGGCCGGTGGGGCGATGACGTTAGTCGGCGTAGACGATGACGTCTCCGGTTGTTTCTGTGATTCGGCATCTTTCGAGAACGGATTGGGAATCTTCGCGGTGACGGCGTTCAGCGCCGGCGACCTCCCGAGTGTCTGCACCTGGCCGCCTGCCGACGCCATCTTTTCACGCGCTAACAAATACTCCGTCTGCCACTTTGAGCGATCTTCGTCGGTGCGAGACAGCGTGAGACGGATTCCAAGCACGTCTTCCTGGAGAGCGAGGGCGTCGTAGGATCGTCCCGCTTCTGTGGAGATCTGATTTGCTTGTGCGATCACGCGTTCGAGCAGGGTGCGGAGGTGATCGAGGTCGGCGGTGGCTTCGCTTGGAAGATCCGCGTCAGACGGGTTGATGCCGTAACTGCGGTAGCGAGCGAGTCGCGAGCGCACGCCGTTGAGCGTCTGACCGGCGGCGGCAAAGTAGGTGCGAATCGATTCGTCTTTTTGGGCTGCGCGGCTGGCGAAAGCCTCTTCGAGCAGCGCCTGTGAACGTCCGTAGTTTCCGTCTTCAAGATAGATGCCGAGCAACATCAGCGTTGTGATGTTGCGAACCGCGACGTCATTGGCCGACGCGCGCACATTTTCGAGTTCAGTGGCAGCAGCCTGCAGTTGGTGCACCGCTGCGAGGGCGCGGGCACGCTGGATCCGGCGCATCGCTGGATTCATCGCAGGGACTTCCTCGCTCGAACCAGTCGTCTGGCCGACCGCGAGACCGGTTGTAATAAGAATCAAAAGTGTCGGGAGGATGGCATGGATATGGGGGCGAAAATACGAAAACAACTTCAAATTGTTGGCTCCTAAAATGCAGAAGCGAGCCTCATGCTCGCTTACGGTCGGTATCAGTTTGTCGAGGTTATTATGGCCGCAACCCGGGGGCTGAGGCAAGGGGACCGTTTAATCCGCGGTTTCTTTTGTTTTATTCTGTGTTCCCTTATGCCCTGGCCTGAGTTACGATTCCCCCGCTTCAAGGAGACGAAGCTATGCGAACAGTCTTTGTCAGCTACAGCCGTAACAATCTCGAGGCGGTCAGCCAGCTTGTAAGAGACCTTCAGGACGTCGGCTTCAACGCCTGGCATGACCAGACACTCACGGGCGGGCAGCGCTGGTGGGACAACATCCTCGCCAGCATTCGCGACTGCGACATCTTCATCTTCGCTCTCTCACAGGAATCGTGGGAATCTGAGGCCTGTCGCAGCGAGTTGGAATACGTCGTTGCGCTCGGCAAACCGATCCTTCCAGTCCTCGTTTGCGACAACATCCGGCTTAGTCTTCTGTCGGCCCCGTTGAATGAAATCCAGGTCACCGATTATCTCCACCGCGACAAGGCGGCGGCATTTGCGATTTTGAAAGCGATCAATTCGACAGCGGCCGCGCCGCCGTTACCCGACCCGCTGCCAAAACCTCCGCCCGTGCCGCTTTCGTATCTGGGCGCACTCAAAGACCGGATCGAAACAGCGGCGACGTTAAGTGCGCAGGAGCAAAACCTGCTCTTCCTCGAAATCGAAGGCGCGATCGATAAAGGACGCTCGCAAGCCGAGATTCGCGACCTGCTGACCAGCTTGAAACAACGGGATGATTTGCTGGCGTCCGTTGCGAGAAAGGTCGATGAGGCGATGAAGAGGGTTTCGACGCCTCAACGCTCGCGGCAACCGCAGCCTTCTGTCATGCCACCCTCACGACCGGTGGAGCGAGCACCGAGCGTCAACGAGCAAGCCATCGCGCGTACAAACGACTGTCCGCAGT
>DATANW010000260.1:0-15174 GCA_036266055.1 Pyrinomonadaceae bacterium
CGTAATGCATAACTACTAACCATTCGCTAGCGCGAGACACATTCTTATTAGCTACTCCACGTTACAAAAAAGAAGCGATACTTATCGGGATCTTCGAGAGTGATGAACCTGCCGCCCCATCCTTCATCAACCGGCGGCAGAATATCCGCCCCTCTGTCGACGAGTTGATGGTAATACTGATCCACGTCCGTCACACCAATGAAGAAGTGCACGCCGCGTCCCCGTCGCAACATCGTTTCCAGATGCTGGGCCAACGTGATCTTCAACCCGCCGGCACGAAGCTTGGCCATCGGCGGCTCAGCAGCCGCATTGATCGACTCGACCTCCATCCCCAACACACCGCGATAAAACGCGACCGACTCTTCGAGGCTGTTGACTTCGAGAAACAGCAGGTCTAACCCCTCGATCATCTCGCGTTCATCCTTCACAGCGACATCAACAAATAAAGTCCGTAACCACTGGTGACGATCACCAACCAGAACGCCACTTCCTGAATCTTCGTGTGCCGTTTGAAACGATTCGTCACCGGCAGCGACTCGTTCACTTTCACCATCGCGCTTCGTGCGAGCAAAACACCAAACCCAACCACGAACAACGCGAGTATTGCCATCGGCCACAAAAACCAGATCCACTGAAACCGTAACAGCAACAGCAGGAACAGGCCGGCGAACAAACACAATCCAGCGCTCAGACAATGACCAAAAACGCCGACGTCTCGCGCCGTGGGTGTGTTGACAGCTCTTTGCGCCTTTGCGGCTTTGCGGGAACCATCTTCCGATCGAACATAGACATCCGTTGCTCTAACATCGTCGTAAGCATGACGGAGCTTCGTGTCTTTCAAAACACCATACGCCTCGTTCAGCAGCTTCATTCGTTCTTCGCTGCCGCCGCGGTCCGGGTGATGCTTCGACGCCAGTCGCTTGTAACTACGATCGATCTCAACCTGCGAGGCATCCTTGTCGACACCCAAAACAGCGTAGTAGTCTTTGTTCGAATTGAACTGGCTCATCGCGAATTGCCTGATTCTAGGAGTGCTCTGTTCGTTTGGCAAATCACTTATTTAATCCCGGGGACGACCTGATTTTTCAACTCGAGAGCGCGTTTGGACTGCTCCGCGTTCTGGCTGTTGAAGGCGAGGGACCAGACACCGTCTGGCACCTGCTGGCTTACGACGAATTCTTTCCCGACGTCGAGTCAGCGGAAAAAGTTTTGGCGGAAAACCGACCGCTGCCGGTGCGCAAAGCACACATGGCGCTGACCAACGGCGCCTTCGAGCGAACGCCAGCCGCCCGTCTGGGCAATCGTCCCGTCGCGGACGACGAACTAATCGAATATCGCAAGTGGCTCGACTCTGAAAGAACCGTGTCCGACCGCTCAGCCCTGCTGATGCTCGGCATTCGATAACTGCATGATAAGAACATCACGCCGTCTACTTCTCCTATTCGCACTCACAATTCTTACGTCATTGGTCGCCTTCGCAACTCGCGTCGAGCGACTGATCGATGCGTGGCAGCCCAGCAACTACGTCGTCAGTCTGACGCTCAACGACCAACTGTCGGAGATCGTCACCGGCAGTGCCCGGATCGACGTGCTCGTGCTGAAGGAGACGTCGGTGATCGATCTGGACTTCGGCGAAATGACGACAAACAGCGTCAAAGTCGATTCGAAGCCGGCGCAGTTCACGCACCAGAATGGAAAGCTGGAGGTGCAACTAGCCGCAGCGGCAAATCCCGGAACCAGGATCGTGATCGAAGTTGTCTACCACGGTAAACCGAAAGACGGCTTGATCATGACGAAGGACAAAAGCGGGCAGCCTTCCGCAGTTGGCGACAACTGGCCCAACCGCGTCCATCACTGGATACCGTCATTCGATCACCCATCAGCCAAGGCGACGGTCACCTTCAACATCACTGCGTCGCCTGGCCAGGAAGTGGTGGCGAACGGAAAGTTGCAAAACATCCATGCCAACGCAGACGGGAATCGCACCTGGACCTACTCGACCGGCGTGCCGATCCCGCCTTACTGCATGATCATTGCCGTCGGCGACTTTACTCGTCTTCATCCGACCGAACGGACGCCGACGCCGCTCACGTATTACGTTCCCGGCGCCGATCGCGACGTGGCGATGAAAGGCTTCGCGCCGGCAATTCCTTCGGTCCAGTATTTCAACGAAATCGTCGCGCCGTATCCGTATGAAAAGCTCGCGTTGATTGTCGGCGCGACGCAATTTGGCGGCATGGAAAACTCGAGCGCCATCGTCTTCACCAGCACGATGTTCGATCCGAAACCGAGGGCCAAGATCAGCACGCGCTTTGGTATTCCTAACGGTACGGTCAGCCTGATCGCCCACGAGATCGCGCACCAGTGGTTTGGCGACTCGGTCACTGAATCGACCTGGGCCGACCTGTGGTTGAGCGAAGGTTTTGCGACGTACTTCGCTGGTCTGTTTGTGGAACGTTACGAAGGTGAAGAAGCGTTTCGCGAATACATGAAACAGGCAGCGCAGACGGTTTTCGAGTACGAGAAGAAGAGCCGCACGCCGATCTTCGATCGCGACACCGAGAACCTGATGAACCTTCTCAATCCGAACAACTATCAGAAGGGCGCATGGGTGCTGCACATGCTTCGTTCGTCACTCGGCGACGAAGTCTTCTTTCGCGGCATTCGCGACTACTATCACGCGCACGAAGATCGCACCGCGAGCACCGAAGACTTGCGCGCCGCCCTGGAAAAAGCGTCAGGAAAAGATCTGAAGGATTTTTTTCAGCGCTGGGTGTACGGTGTGGGCCACCCGAAGTATAACGTCTCAATTGAGTTTGTGCCGCATGGCGAGCTGCGCGTGATCCTGCGACAGGTGCAACCGGGTGATGCGTTTCGCGATCCGATTCCGATCGTAGTCGCGACGGCCGACGGCAAGCAGTCGATCGTCGTGACTCCCAACGGCAAAGAAGCTATCGCCACGATTAAAGTAACGGACAGAGTGATGAGGAACCCGATTCGCGGCGTGGACGTCCAGGTCGATCCCAACAACACGCTGCTGAAAGAAGTGACTACGAAGTGATTCTCAGCTGAGGAATCCGAGGTTTGCGCTCGGGAACCTGTCAATCAGCGGAAACACCGCCATCAGATCCGCTGTCGACAAGCCATACCACGTAGCCAGCGTCGCTGCATACTGTTCGACAGAAGTGGTTGGTATCCAACGTCCGCGCGGGTTCGAGCCGCCGTCAGTATCGTCTGGTCCACCCAATCTCAACGTAGGGTACGCGCCATAAAGCGTATGGCCCAATACCGATCCGCCGACGATCAGTTGATGATTTCCCCAGGCGTGATCGGTTCCAACCGTGTTCACGCCGGTGCCGGCGGGTTGCAGCGTGCGGCCGAAGTCGGACATCGTAAACGTCGTGACGTTGTTCTGGATTCCGAGTTCGACAGTCGCGGCGTAGAACGCGCCGATCGCCTGACTCACCTGCGTCAGCAGAGTTACCTGCCCGCCGATCTCCGCCGAATGCGTATCGAAACCGCCGATCTGCGTGAAGAAGATCTGGCGCTTCATGTTGATACCCGCCGCCGGATCGGTGCACGCTTTGATCAGCAACGCGACTTGTTTCAATTGACGGCCCAGCGACGTGTTCGGAAAGACTGTCGCGAGCGTCGGACTGACACTGCTCAACGCTAAGTCGGTTTGCATCGAGCTCGAACGCGTGTCGCTCGCGGCTTTGATTAATTTGAATTGGTTATCGAGCGTGCGAAGCTCGTTGAATGACGCGAGTCGCGAGGCTTTTTCTGCATTCGTCGCGCCTGGTGCATCGCTCAATACCAGCACGTTGGCGAGTGGAGTACCCGAATCGGCGACGGCGAGCTGGCGTGTGTCGGTTCCAGTCAACAACAGGTTAATACCGGCGATCGAAACGTTGCTCGGGAACGTTGCCGCTCCGTTAAGGCCGACCGTTTTGTCTGCGAGCCTGCCACCCCAACCGGTTTGACTGACGTTGTTGGCGATCGCAGTCTGAAACAGTCCGACCTGGTCTGAGTGTGAAAAGAGTTGCAGCGGCTTCTTGCCGGTGCCGTTCTGGTACGTCGTGCGATTGATTGGTTCGACCAGTGGTCCGTTGTTACAGAGCACCGCGAGCTTGCCCTGGTTGAAGAGATCGCGGGCCTCGGGCATGTTCGGGTGGAAACCGTACGACCCGCCGCTCACCGGCGAAACCGGAAGCAGACTCGCCTTTGCAATCGCCAATCCCGATGCGGCGCGCACGTTCGCGTAACCTTCAACGACGCTGCCTGCTGGTCCGTCGTACTGATCGAGCGAGACGAACATGTTGTTGCCGTCGTTGCCGCCGTTCAGGAAGATGCAGACGAGCGCTTTATAACCGGTTGCGGCTTGCGGCGTCAGCGCCTGGACCACGCCAAACGTGTCGATACTGGAAGCCAGCGCCATGCCACCGAGCGCGCAGGCAGTTGTGCGTAGGAAGTCTCTGCGTGATGTTGACATGGTTGTTATCTCTGAATGTCGTACTGCGAAGACGTGGCGACCAGATAAACCGCCGCGCGTGCTCGCTTCTGATTTCGCGTGGTGACGTTGGCGTCGTTAATCACGTTCATCGCCGTGATGATCGACGTGCGCATCTGCGAGTTCATCGTGCCGTGCAAAAGCAGCGCGTCGAGCGCGTTGACCACGTCGACGGGATTTCCCGCCAGCGCTTCGAGGTTTGCGATATCAATCGAAGTGCCGCGCGGACGATCCGGACTCGCCACGGTTGGCGTCGTATTTGGTGCGACTCCCGAGTAGACGAACGTGTTGACGGCGTTTGCGCGTCGTAACGTAGTCGTCGTCGAGAGAATGCCGAACGCCGGACCGAGTATCTTCGTTCCCGGCACTTCGTAACCCGGCTGGTAGTAACTGAACACGGTGGGCGGCCCGAAGATTATCTGATCCAGCGTGCCCGTAAAGTTACCGCCGCGGTTGTCTAACGCGCCGTCGCTCGTTGAGAGCTTGTCAAACGACTTCGGATTAAAGGCACGAAGGAAGCCGGTGATGTACTGCGCCGGTTCGCGCAGTTTGCCGTAGTTGGGCGCCGTCTTCAGATCGCCGCGAGCTTCGGGGTCGAGCAGTATCGCCTGCACCACAAACTTCAGATTGCCGCGCGTGTTCGTGCAGTTTTGCGGATAAAGCCCATTGCAATCGTTGTTGAAAACACGCGCGACGCGTTCGACATAGGCAGGGCTCGGATTGCTCGTCACCAGATGTTGAATCAACTGCTTGCTGATGAACGGACCAACGTTCGGATGGTTCGCCAGATGGTCCATCACCGCGTTCATGTCTGACTGCGCACAGGCGATGTTCTGTGCGTTTGTAGTGCTGGTACACGCGGGAATCGTGAAGCCGTTCAGGAGTGTCTTTGGGCCGGCGTCATGATTTTGACCAGTGGGACGCGGAACCATCGGGTCGCGCCAGTTTGTGATACCGGTGCCGAGCAGTGTCGGATTGAAATTCCAGCCGGTGAAAACACGCGTGAATTCGTTTACCTGCGTTTGCGTGTAAGTGGTCAGCGGCATGCCTTGCCCGTCGAGCTGGGGCGTGCCGTCCGGGTTCAACACCTCGGTGCCGATTGAGAAGAGCTGAAGGACCTCGCGCGCGAAGTTCTCGTTGGGACTCGTTCTCGTGCTGAGACGCATGTCGAGATACTCGCCCATCGCCGGAGTGAGCGTGATCTCGTTGAGCAACGTGCGATAACTGCCGAACGCGTTACGATCGAGCGCCTGGAGGTAGACAGTGAACCAGCTCGGCCGGTTCACTTCGCTGTTTGCCGAGACGACGAGAATTTGGTGTAAGGCGAACGCGACACGCTGTCGCAGCTGATCGTTGCCGTAAAGCGCCTGCGTGAAGAACGTTCGTTGGACCGGATAGATCGAGTAGTTGTCGCGCAAGCAGACAGCCTGGTTGTAATTCGGATCTACGGAAGTTGTCGGGCATTGCTGAGAGCTGTCGTCGAGTGGAAAAACCAGATCCGGGTAGTTCGATACTTTTGCCGGGTTTGTTGGAGCGATGCTGAACTGCTCGTCGAGGTAGGCGCGGAAGCCCATCGCTTTCACACGTGCGATTTCCGCGGGTGTGGGTCCCCAACTCGCTTGTTCGAGAAAGCGAACGGTGTCAGCGTCGGTTGCTGGTCCAGTGTACGGGTCGGGCACTAACGGCGGATCGGCGCCGGGTGGAATTGCCGGAGCGGGAGTCGCGACGGCGCCGGCGTCGTCGGTTGGACCACCACCCGAGTGTCCGATCGCGATGCGCACGCGATTACTCGCCATGCCGTGCAGGTTGAGTCGCAACAGAACGTCGCCGGCGTCTCCCAGGTCATCGGCGAGGCGCACGACGATCATCGTGATGCCGGGAAAGTCCGGAACCTGGCCCACGTACTCGACGCGCAACGGATAGACACGTCCGTTGCCGTCCTGCACGTCTGAGGAGAAAGCGTTCGCGCCTTCGCCGGGCAGGAGCTCGAGGTTCATCGCAAAGATGCAGATTCGCGTACGATTGTCGGGGCTGTAATTGACTGACGAAGTCAGCGCAAAAGGCTCGGCCCTCATCGTCGGCGATTCGAACGCGAGCGCGCGCGTCGATGTCGCCTGGCTGATCAGGATTGGTGTTTTGTTCGTGACCGCGAAGGTTGTCAGCACGGTGCCACAGAGCAGGACCATCGATAGGAGAAACAGGTGGCTCAAATGCCGGACGCCGCACGGGAGACTGCGTTTCATAAGGGGAATCGCTCCGTCACATATTGCGAAACAACTGCCGATGTCTGGTGAGATCGTCGGTGGAGGGGCCACCAAGGTTTGAAACCCGGGTTGGAGGCCACTATACGCTTTGGCCCACAGACCGATCAAGAGTTTAGACGGACGAGGTTGGCGGTTGGTCTGGCGAAAACATCGAGTCCCGCGTATTTCCTTCTATTTGTTGACAGACTTACAATTTGCAATGTATACAGCAACTCGGTTGCCACCTTCCTGCTGAAGGCTGCCTCTGCTGTCCGGTGAAGTCTCCCGAGAAAAAACTCCGATGCCCCATAAGTACGACATTTTTATCAGCTACGGCCACCTTGACGACGACGATCCAGCCGGCGACATGAAAGGCTGGGTCGACCTGCTGGTCGAACGTCTGCCACGGCTGGTTAGCAACAATCTCGGTTACGTCCCGAATGTCTGGCGCGACGAACGCAGTCTGCACGGGAACGATCTGCTGACCGCTGCCATCAGCGAAGGCGTGACGACGTCGCTGTTGCTGATTCCGATCGTCTCCCCGCGTTATGTGCAGTCTGACTGGTGCCTCCGCGAGCTCGAGGCTTTCTGTCAATCCGAAGCGCCGCCGGGCGCACCAGCTTTCCGTTCCCGCATCTTCAAAGTGATCAAGACGCCGTTGCTTTTCCACCTGGCGAAAAAGGAACCCGAACCGTTGCGCGAACTGATCGGCTACTCGTTCTACGAGATGGAAGGCGAGATGCCCGTCGAGTTTGGACCCGAGGTCGTCCCGAATAAAGATCCCCGCTATTGGACAGCGCTCCGTCGTCTCGCCTGGGACGTCTCAAACATGCTCGTGGCGTTGAAGCATCCGAAGAATACCGGGCCGCTCGTGATGCCCACAGCCCAAGCAACGCCGCCCGTCTCTGCCTCACCCGTCGGCGCGTCGACGAACGGCGGTGAGAAAAAATACGTCTATCTCGCCGAAACAACTTCCGACCTCGCAAGCGAACGCGAACTCGTCCGCGACGAGCTGCGTCAACGAGGTTACGGCGTGTTGCCGGAAGAAAAACTTCCCGCCGCCGAACTACAACAGATTCAGAACGTCATCAATCAAGCGCTCACGCGTTGCGTTTTGTCTGTTCACTTGATCGGCAAACGTTACGGGTCGACGCCCGAAGACAATCCGCGTTCGCTCGTCTGTATTCAGGACGACATGGCGGCGCAACATACTGCGAATGATGAAAACTTCGCGCGTCTGCTCTGGTTGCCCCAGGGACTGATGACGCCACCGAACGAGATCACTGACGAGCGTCAGAAAGAATTCGTCACCGCCCTACAAAACCGTATTGGCGAGCGCTCAGAGTTGTTGCAAACCAGCATCGAAGATCTGAAAACGCGCATCGTCGAAAAACTCAATCCGCCGGCGGCAAAACAAGCAGCAGCCGCAAAGCCAGCTCGCTCAAAACTCAAACAGGTCTACCTCATCTGCGAGAACCGCGACCGGAGTTTCATTCGACCAATTAAAGAGTATCTCTTCAAACAGAACATTGAAGTCATCACGTGGCTCGACGGCGAAACGGGCCGAACACTCATGGACTACCATCACAAGAACCTTCGCGAGTGCGACGCCGCACTGGTCTACTTCGGCAATGGCGACGAACCCTGGGTACGCAAAAACCTTGAAGACCTCGAAAAGGCTTACGGCTACGGACGCGAAAACGATTGGGCCGCCGCGGCCGTTTACGTCGGTGCACCACCCAGCGACCAAAAGGAGGATTTCCTCACGCACCTCGTTCCCTATGTCATTCGCAATTTCCAGTCATTCGAGCCTAACGACTTGCAGGACTTCGTAACGGCCGTGCAATCGTCGGAAGGAGAGCAAGGATGATCGAACCGAAACGCATTAAGAATCCCTTCCCCGGTTTGCGACCTTTTGAGACAGAGGAGTATCGCCTCTTCTTCGGCCGCGAAGGCCAGTCAGACGAGTTACTCGCGCGGCTTCAGCGCACGCGGTTCTTGGCGGTGGTGGGTACGTCCGGAAGCGGCAAGTCGTCGCTGATTCGCGCGGGTCTGATGCCGGCGTTGCGCGGTGGTCTGATGGCCGGTGCAGGATCGGGCTGGCGCATCGCGGTGATGCGGCCTGGCGGCGATCCGATTGGCAATCTTGCAGCGGTGCTCGTGAGGGACGATGTTCTTCCGTCAGCCGGCGCCGGTCTGCCCGTGCATGAAGCAGAAGCAGTGATCGAGGCAACGTTGAGAGGCGGATCGCTCGGGATCGTGGACGTTGCGTATCAGGGTCGTCTCGGCGAACACGAAAAACTGCTGATCGTCGTGGACCAGTTTGAAGAGTTGTTTCGCTTTCGCGCGGCTCAGCAAAATACCAACGCCGACGAAGCGGTCGCGTTCGTCAAACTTTTACTCGAGGCGGCGCAACAACGTGAGCTTTCGATCTACGTCGTACTCACGATGCGTTCCGACTTTCTCGGCGACTGCGCTCAGTTTCAAGGTTTACCCGAAGCAATCAACGACGGACAGTATCTGATCCCGCGCATGACGCGCGACGAGCGACGCTTTGCGGTCACGGGACCAGTCGGCGTCACTCGCGGCAAGATCAGCGAGCCACTCGTCAATCGACTGCTTAACGACGTCGGCGACAATCCCGATCAACTTCCGATTCTGCAACACGCGCTGATGCGCACGTGGGAATACTGGCAGGCGAATCGTCGCGACGGTGAACCGATCGGCATGCAGCATTACGAAGCGATCGGAACCATGTCCGACGCACTGTCGCTGCACGCCGACGAGGCCTTCAACGAACTGCCGGATGAACGCAGTCGATCGATCGCGCAAAAACTCTTCAAGGCGCTGACCGAGCGCGGCGCCGACAATCGCGAAATCCGGCGTCCGACCCGCATGGACGTACTCTGCGCGATCGCCGGTGCAAGTCTTCAGGAAATGACTGCCGTAATCGACGTTTTTCGCAGAGCTGGACGTTCCTTCCTCATGCCACCCGCAGGCGTGCCATTGCAGCCGGCCACTGTGATCGACGTCTCTCACGAGAGTTTGATTCGCAACTGGGAACGTCTCAAGGAATGGGTAAACGAAGAAGCGCAGTCGGCGCGTTACTATCGTCGTCTCTCCGAAACAGCGGTGCTGCATCGCGAAGGCAGCGAAGGGTTGATGCAGGATCCGGCGTTACAGATCATCTACGACTGGTATCAGGAATCGAAACCGAATGTCGCGTGGGCTGAACGCTACAATCGCGAGTTTGATGAAGCCATCGATTACCTGGACCAGAGTGTGCGCGCGCGCGATGCTGCGACCGCGGAACGTGAGCGTCAACGCAACGCAGAGCTGGAACGCGAGCGGCACGAACGTGAGCGAGCCGAACAGTTCGCGGAAGTTCAACAGCGGGCCGCGCAACGTATGCGCCGTTTCACATTCGCGCTCGTCTTGATCTCCTTGCTTGCGTTAGTGGCTGCTGGTGCGTCTGTCTACGCATTTTCCAAAGCGCAACGGAACGCAACGCTCGCGCAATCGCTCGCGGAAGAAGCGCGCACGAGCTTTGTTGCCGAACAAGCGGCGAGAAAAGAGTCGGAGTTGCATCGTACGGCGGCGGAAACGGCCCAGAAGAAGGCGGAAGAAGAACGCGAACACGCAGAGGCTGAAGAGGAAAACGCCAAGGTTGAAAGTCAACGCGCCGATGCCGCCGCAAAACTCGCTGCTGCACGCGAAGTCGAGGCGCGTCGAGCGACCGCCCAGCAAAAGGCTGCTGCGGAGAGCGAGAAGAGGGCGGCTGAAGCCGCAACCCAGGCTCGCGATCAGGCGCAGAGAGCCGCGGAACGTCTCCAGTTGGATTCATTAAGCCGCAATGGTCTCGACTCGTTTCAACGCGGCAACTACAGTGGCGCGCTCTACGAGTTCAATATGACGGATCAAATGATCCGGCAAAAGCTGGATGCCGATCCGAGCCTGGCAAAGCTGCAGGCGTGGGTGTTGGCCAACATCGGCGCGTCGAATCGGCGGCTCGGTAAGTACGACGAAGCGCGCGCGTCTTACGAGGCATCGCTCGCGATACATGAAAAGGTGTCGGGTCAAAAGAGTGCTGAGATGTTTGACGCGCTGCACGGACTCGGTCACACATATCTTGAAATGGGGGATCCGGCGAAGGCGGAAGAGTACTACACGCGTGCGGTGGATTACCTTGTCTCCAATCCTCACCTGATCGATCAGATATACGAGACAGCCAACCTGGAAATGATCGCGCGCTTGTATCGCGATGTGGGCCGCTACTCAGAAGCTGAACCGTATTTCAAGCGCGTGCTCGCCGCCAAGCAAGCTCAAGGCGACGGACTCGACACGCTCAAAGAGATGGCCCAGTTTTACGCGGTTCAGAACAATTACTACGAAGCTCAAAAATACATGGTCCAGGCGGTGGACCTTCAGGAAAAAGAGATCCTCCACGGTGGGGAAACAGGTCAGTTAGCGCTTCGGGAACTGGCTGATACCTACAGTGAAGTGGGGGAGATTTATTCGATGCTTGGATCGGAGGACGAGTCGAAGGAAGCGTTCCAACTGTCGCAAGCACTTCAGAATGCGGAGATTGCGGCACGCCGCACAATGGTTCTCCAAAAGTCCGGAACCGCAACTAAGGAAGATATAACAGCGAAAAGAAAAGAGAACGCGGGTCATCTTGAGCAATGCGCAGACTTGCTGCTTAAGTTGAACCGAATAGACGCGGCCGAGAGAGTTTATCTGCTGGCTCTCGGTTTGCGAATACTCACTAACGATAACAGTGCCGAAGGTAATGAAAGAGTGGCGGGAGTCCTGGTGAAACTCGGCAACTACTATCGGTATCAGCGTAAGAACGTCGATGAAGCAGAAAAAAGATATGAAGGGGCAGTAACAGCTCTAGCGAATTCGCGGTTGGCAACGTCGACGTTGTACGCCGATGCTCTAACTCATCTCGGCAGCCTGTACGCTCAGGAATTGAAGAAGCATGCTGAAGGCGAAAGGCTTTTGAAAGAGGCACTGATCAATCTTGCAACAGTGCCGTTGTCTGAAAATTCAACGACCGGGACGCTCGAGGAACTTGGTCAACTGTACTCGATCCAATCCAGGTTTAAAGAAGCAGTCGAGGCGAGCAAGCGCAAACTCAGTGTCGCGAATGCGCTGATGGCGCGCACTTCAATCACCGCCACCGGCATCGATAAGTGGGATGCTGACGATTACACACACGCGTTCATTGTTTACGTGCGCACGGTGCTTGAGCTGGCCAACGATTATAAGGAGGCCGGAGACCCGCGCAGCGAAACCAGCACTTACGGTCTGCTGCTGAACGAGCAGTTGGACGTCAGTGGAGTGGTAGACGCAGTTGTTCTGACGGAGTATGCCAAGGTCCTGGGCCAACATCGTGCGGGGCTTCCGCCGGGTGATGTTGGAAGGGTGGATGAACGGTTGAAGGTGGTGGACTTGAGGCGGAGGTATATTGAAGCCGTTTTGAAGGCGGCGGAGTAGGGGTTGGAATTGTGAGAGTCATTCTGGAAGGTTGTTGTTGGTTGGGGTTTCGCTGAGCAATCGGCGCAAATTTGACACGATGATCGGCGTTCCCTATTATCAGCAAGCATTTCGTCGGGGCGTGGCTCAGCCTGGTAGAGCGCACGGTTCGGGACCGTGAGGTCGGAGGTTCGAATCCTCTCGCCCCGACCAAATAAATCAAGCATTTACGGCTACCTGTAGAGGTGGCCGTTCTTGTTTTGTGGCAGGATTGTGGCAGACGCGCAATCTTACCGCTTCGACCGCGGCCCGTTTGGCTCGATCTGTTGCGTGAGTGTAGCGTCGCGTCGTCTGCGGATCAGAGTGTCCCATCAGATCGGCAATCGTCGCTTCACTGCAACCCGCTTCCGCAAGCCTGGTCCCGAACGTGTGACGCAGATCGTGCCAATGCAGGTTTTCAATCCCCGCTAACTGACAAGCCGTCCTGAACGCTGTCTTGATGTCGGTGTAAGGCTTGGCAGTATCGGGATTGATGAATACGTGTCCGCCGCCGCGAGTAGTGCTTCGTATCTGCCGCAGCGTGTTTCTAACGTCTTCGTTCATCGGCACCGAATAATCTTTTCCCGTTTTTGAATTCGGCACGTAGATTAATCCGCGTTGGAAGTCGATCCTTTCCCACGTCAGCTTGAACAAATCTCCTCGTCTCATGCCGGTGCCGATCGCGATTACCACGAGCGGCAACAAGTGTCCGCGCGGACCTGTTAAGACTGACATGAGTCGGTCCTCTTCATCGTCGAACAGATAACGCACACGCTTGTTGTTCTCGGGTAATAACGGAACCTCTGCGCATGGACTCGTGTACGTGACACCATACTTGATTGCGAGCGAGAAGATTTTTGAGATTATCTCCAGCTCGCGATTAATCGTTGAGGGCTTTCGCGTTCTTCCATCTTTCATTTCCGACTCGCGTCGCTCCTTCTTAAATTTCTCGAGTAGCAGCGGCGATATCTGAGCAAACGTCTTGCCCTTAAGACTCTTGCTCTCACAGATCATCGGCAGTTTGTACTTCTCATTATTTTCGAAAGAACGCTTGTTTTCTCTGGCCCAGGGTTTATAGACCTCCTCTACAAACTTCTCGAACGACGTTTCTCCAGTTGGTCTACCATAGCGGCCTTCGTAAACGTCCTGGCGAATGTTTGTCTCGGCCTTTTGAGCTTGGACCTTGGTCCGTGCCTCAGGGAGCGCTCCCCGATACCGGACTCCGCGGATACAGAATGCGTAGTGCCATCTGTCTCCCCGTTTGTGAACTGGCATTGTCATTGTCCTTTCCCGAGGTGCAGCCACGGGCGCCGGCAGTTTACAACACGATCGCAAATCGGATCGTTGTTTTCTGCGGCGAGCGTTGGGAAAGGAGGGAAACCAAACTCACGCGGTGCAGATCGAAGCTTTGTCACAGCGAAATCGGATCGCTGAATTCTTAACGTCTTAAGACGCAGCATGAGCGACGAACTTCCAATGAAGGAACAATTTTTCCGTGGGTTCGAGGAGTGGTGGAAATCGCGAGAATCTTAGGCTGCAAACGTCTGATCCAAATGCCTTTAATTCCGTTCTTAAGATTCTTAAGAAAATTTCTTAATATTCTTAATTCTTAAGATGTTAACGAGAAGGCACTTACACCGGAGTGAGGAGCTGTTTTTCAACTCTATCTTGTCTGCTCTCCTAAGATCGGTTCTTAAGTTCATTTCGCAGTTCTTAAGAATAGCGAGGGCGCTACTGTTACCCACCTAACAATAGCGCCCTCTGAAAGCGTCACCGATCCTTTGCCCCCTCTCGGATCGATAACGCTAACCGTGGGGCGTCGTCGCGGTGAGGTCACTCTGTGGTAAGGTCACAAACTCCGACGCCCCTAGCCTCATGCGTTTGCTGGGCATCCGCGCGAGGCTGTCTCAAATCTCAGGAATCTTCTCTGCGTAAAGCTGGCCTATGATTGCCGCCACAAGAATCCGCTTTAGCAAGACTTCAATCGACACTCCAAGATTGTTGGCCCACTCGTGCAGGAAGGCCCAATCCCTCGGTTGAATGTCGTTAGGTGTTAGTTGTACGGTAGCGAAAGGCGTTTCGCCGTGAGTGCTCGTGATAGTATTGTCCGGCATGGTCGATTCCTCATTCTTAACAGGGATAGGAGTCGGCTGTGTAGGGTTGGCGAGTGTTACTAGCACTTGCCAGCCCGCTCTTTTAGTGGGTTGTGCCACTATAGAGACAGGAGTTTCGCTTGTCAATATAATTCTTACGACTCCGTAATAGTTTCTACTTTGCGCTGCATGAAGATTATCGGCACAACAGAGGCAGGACGTAGACTAGGAATTAGTGACGCTAGGGTACGCGCACTGATTATGAGTAAGCGTCTAAAGGCAGTTAAAGTCGGCGGCGCATGGCTGATTGATCCGAAAGACCTCGACGCAGTGAAGGATCGCAAGGTTGGTCGTCCACGTAAGGCGCGCAAGGCTTCCAAACGGTAAAGGTCAATTCAACCCTTGCCTTCGTTGAGACGCCTGAAAAAGATCGCTGTGAGGCGCTTCCGGTTCAACAACAGTTATCTCTTTAGATCAATTCACACTCGAACTGCGCCTTACCAGCGTTCGCGTCAACACCGTGTACGCTTTTCGTCATCGGTTAAAGCAATCCTTTAGGTGAATTACTCCGTCCAAAATTTGACAATAAAATCAGGCTGTAAACCTCTCAGTCAATGGCTTTAACCAAGTTCTCAGGATTCTCGGGAAAATCTATAGATATTCTTGATTTCCATGATTCTGAAAACAAACAACTTACGCCGACTCGAAATCACATTTTTCAACTCTATCTTGTCTGCTCGCCTGATTTCTGTTCTTGATTTTATTTTGCGCTCCCGGGATGTGGCGATCGGACTTCAATCGCGGTCAAACT